>JBDHSU010000001.1:0-82116 GCA_039808325.1 Variibacter sp.
ACTAAGCACAAATGGGATTGGAACGAAGCGGAAACTCGATTCCAAATTATCGACAGACTCATAACTGATTGCCTTGGCTGGCCCCGCGATTCTCTGCGCCTCGAACAATCTCAGTCTGATCGAAAGTACTCTGATTATGAACTGGGCTTTCCCCGGCGCGTAATCTGGGAAGCCAAGCGAGAAAATCGTACATTTGATCTTCCTGCAAATCCAGGCTCCGCGCCATTAAGCGACCTACGCTCAATTATTGCGTTGGGCGGAGAAGCTGCCGACGCGATAAAGCAGGTGCAAGCGTACTGTGTTTCGAGAGGCGTCGATGTCGCCGTAACAAGTAATGGCCATCAACTCATCGCATTCTTAGCGGTTAGAAGCGACGGTCACCCGCCGCTGGATGGGAAATGCCTTGTCATAGATGGGTATGAACAACTTCAAAGGTCATTTCCTTTAGTATGGCAAATGCTCTCACCTGGAGGCGTAGCGGAGCATCGCTTACACCGCTTTTTGAATGTGGGCGAGGACCATGCCCTCCCATCTAAGCTTTCCTCTTTCCTTTTAAATTACCCGCAGTATCGCTATCCGAGCGATCTTCAATCAACTTTGCGGACTGTTGGTGAATTGCTCTTGATAGACGTCGTCGATCAAGAAGATGTGGAGGCGAAATTTTACCGAGAATGCTATTGCGAGAGCGGTGCATTGTCGCAACATGCGTTAGTCAGCAAGCAAATGCTTGCTGCTAGATATGCAGCTCTGTTTTCGCCGGATGCGCCATCACCTAATGTAAGCCCGGTTCTTGCCGGCAAAGGGAAGGCAACACTTACACCTGAAGTAATGGCTGAGGCTATTTCACGACGACCAATCGTGCTCATTGGCGATGTAGGCGTCGGGAAAACATCGTTTCTTAAACATTTAATGTACGTAAGCGCCTTCGAGGAATTTAAAAATTCTCTATATATCTATATAGATTTAGGCTCTGAAGGCGCACTTTCTTCGGAATTGCAAGATTTTGTTTTGCTGACTATTGAAAATCAACTACTTCACAGACACGGCGTTGACATAAGAGAGCGCAGCTTCGTTCAGGCGGCTTACAATCTTGATATAAAGCGGTTTGAGCGCGGCATTTATCAGGATTTAAAACAAACCGATCCCGCCCTTTATCAACAGAAATTTCTAGAATTTCTGGAAGAAAAAACCAAACGCCGCGATCAACATCTTAAGCATTCTTTGCACCACATCGCACACGGAAGGAACAAACAACTCATAATCGTCATAGACAACGCCGACCAGCGCGACTACGATATTCAACAGTCCGCTTTCATTATCGCTCAGAATCTTGCAAAAGATTGGGACGCTGCAGTGTTTATCGCTGTGCGCCCTCAAACGTTTTTTAGCTCCAAACAATCTGGAGCGCTCACAGCATATCCGCACCGAGTATTTACTATAGCCCCTCCGCGCATTGATCAAGTTATCGAGCGACGCCTTACGTTTGCACTTAATATGGCAGAAGGTCGCATTCGAGTTGAGCGTCTGAAGGATATTGGACTGCGATTAGGCAACTTGGCGTTGTTTCTACGGGCTCTTTTATTTTCTTTAAAAAAGAACGGCGAACTGGTTGAATTTATTTCGAATATAACTGGCGGAAATATCCGAGCTATCGTGGAGTTCGTAACGAAGTTTATTGGCAGCGCCAATGTGGACGCGGAGAAGATAATTAAGATTGAGGAGGAATCGGGTCGATACGTCGTTCCAGTTCATGAGTTTTGGAAAGCCGCACTTTTAGGCGACTATTCGTACTATCATCCTCCTTCTTCCCTAGCCCTCAACTTGTTCGATATTAGAACCCCCTCTGTCATTGAGCATTTTTTACGGCCTATGATTCTCAGTTACCTCGGTCATGAGGGTCAGCATAAGTCGAAAGAAGGTTTTGTCGCCAGTGAGGCTATTATTGGAGAAATGCAACAATGGGGATTCTCACCGTCATCCACCGAGGCCGCGCTTCGTCAGCTCAACAACAAAAAGTTGATTGAAACTTCACAGCGCGTAACCTTCGACGAAGATGACGCAGGATTCTATGGAGACATGCCATCGAACTTTAGAATTAGCACGATCGGCGCCTATCATCTGAAGCGTTGGATAACAGAATTTTCCTATATTGATGCAACTTCCTATGACACTCCAATTCTAGATGCCGGAACCCGTGACCGGTTAAGGGAAAAGATCAATTCGTTTGCAATTGACGACCGCTTAGAGAGAGCAGCAGAGTTTCGGAATTATCTAACTAGGTCGTGGAACGGATCAAAGCTTCGGCCTATTTATTTTGATTGGCATAGCTCACTCGCTGCTGGAACAGAGAGTTTTATGCGAGTGGAGAGGGCGATCCACAGAAACAAGGCTTCGTCCCAGAAGGCACGCAGATGAGCGGATGGCTCTATTTCACCTGCCATTGGCGCACTTGAACATTCCATCGCGACATTCTTGACAATATTCCCATCAGCATATATTCCTAACGCACCTGCTCGCTGAGAGGCGTCTTCCGGAGGCGTTCGCGAGACGGAGCAGGCGCGGCGCCCGCGGGTCTGGCTTCACGCAAGCCGTCACTCGGGGGGCCTCGGGGCTCCGTCCCCCGCCACTAGGAGCGGGTGCCAGGAGCTGGCTGAAGGGCTTCGTCCTTGCGGGGTTCGCCCCCGGGCGGAGTGTCCGAAGCGCGGTCCCGAGGCATCTCCAAACGCCGCGGCGGGACGGGCGTTACGCGTCCCCCCCGCCACTGTGGAGCGTCGCAAGGCGCGCGCGCCCGACGAGAGCGCGCGCCGCGGGCGGCGGCTTCGGCCGCCCTCTCCGCGGCTCATCAAGGTGGCGCCTTGCGGCGCTCCACGCCCCCTCGTTTTCCGCGCGGGGTTCCGCCTCCCCTCGCCGCTTCGCGCGCGAGGCCGCCGGCGCCTGCCCCGCTCTGCCGTTCCCACCATCCGGAGTACCGCCATGAGCGCATTGCCCGACCACAACGCGCCGTCCAACCAAAATTCGCCGCAGACCGACGCCGCCGAGCCCGCGTCCATCGCGCCCGACGTGCTCGCGCATAACGGTCCCCACCCCGACGCACTTCGTGCGTCGCCCCTCCCCACAGGGGGGAAGGTAAACCCGGCCGCGCCGGCAGACAGCGCGCAAGAATGGGAGCCGCGCGTCTTCGCCGCCCCGTCCTCGCCGGCGGAAGACGCGGCCGCGCGCGAGGCGGAGCGCCGGCTCCGTTGCGAGCCCTGGCTCACCGAAATCCTCGACCGGATGGCGACGGCACAGCCGCTCTCGGACGAGGAGCGGCGGACGCTGCGCCTCCATAGCGACATCCTGGCGCTGTGGGCGCTGTGCGAGAAGGCGGCCTGCCGCCGCGCGCGCACCTGCCGCGGCCGCGAGCCGCTCTGCTTCGGCGCGGTCGGCGATCTCGTCCCGGTCTGCGCGTTGCCGTTCCTCGCCGGCTTCGTCGCCGGGCAACTGGAACGCCTGCCGTTCGACGCCATGCTGGCGCGATTGCCGGAAGGCGCGGCGCAGCACTGGGCCGCCTGGCACGCCGCCGTCGCGCGAATCGTCGCGCCGCCACGCGCGCGCCACGGCGATGCAGGAACGGCGGCGCGCGGCTCTCCTTAGTCTTGTCCAGATCGCGGCCAAGTCTCCCCGCCCCGGCGGCGCGCGGCCGGCAGCCGGCGGCCTATGAAAGGATGGGGCGCGATGCGGGCGACGAGCATGGCGACGCTGGCGGTGGCGCTGGCGCTGGCGACCGGCCTGGCCTCCCCGTCCGCGTCCGGCGCGGACCCGCGCGACGCCGTCGCGCCGATCGTCACGCGCGAGATTCACGCGCTTCTCCCGGAGAACGCCGCCGGCGGCGTCGCGGTGGCGGTGCGCCACGGCGGCGAGACGCTGTTCTTCAATTTCGGCTTCGCCGACAGCGCCGCCAAGCGGCCGCTCCGCGAGGACTCGCTGTTCAATCTCGGCTCGCTGCGCAAGGTGTTCGAGGCGACCGTGCTGGCGGAGGCCGCGCAGCAGGGCGCGCTCTCGCTCGACGATCCGGTCACGACGTACCTTCCGGAGCTGCGCGGCGGCGGCGACATCACCAAGGTCACGCTCGGGGAACTCGCCACGCACACCTCCGGCTTGCTGCTGCCGCAGGACCATCCGCCGTGGCCGACCGAGCGCTACACGCGCGAGGGCTTCATCGCGCGGCTGAAGGCGTGGACCGCCGCGCCCGGCCACGCCCCCGGCACGCGGCACACCTATACGCATGCCGGCTATATCCTGCTGCAGCTCGCGCTCGAGCGCGCGCTCGGCAAGCCGATCGGCACGCTGTTCGCGGAGCGCATCACCGGCCCGCTCGGGATGACCTCGACCTTGGTGCCGGCGCGCGGCGCCGACGGCGCGCATGGCGGCCTGACCGCCGCGCTGCTTGCGCGCGCGGTGCAGGGCTACGACGAGAACGGCGCGCCGGTCGGCACGCCCGGCAATCAGCAGGGCTATTACGATTTTCCCGGCACCGGGCAGATGTTCTCCTCGGCGCGCGACCTCGCCGCGTTCATGGAGGCGTGCCTGGGCGAGCGGCCGGCACCGGCGGCGCTCGCGGCGGCGCTCGCCGCCACGCAGCAAGGGCGCTTCCCGATCACGCCGCAGGTCGCGCAGGCCCTCGCCTGGGAGGTGCATGCCGACGCGCAGCCGCCGATCGTCGGCAAGAACGGCGGGCTCAACAACACCTCGACCTATCTCGGCCTGATGCCGGCGCGAAAGTCGGGCGTCGTCATTCTCGTCAACCGCGGCGACCAGGACGTCGCCTCCGTCGGGCGGCGCATCCTGCGCGCGCTCGATCCCGCAGCCCCGTGATCGCGGCCGGGCTTGTGCGCCGGGGCGACGGGCTTATGTCAGGGCAAAGCCGCCGCGCACGCAGTTTGAGGTTTCCATGGCCGATATCATTCACGACGACACCGAACAAAGCCGTTTCGAACTCGATCTCGGAGGCCGCGACACCGCTTTCGTCACCTATCGGCTCACGGGGGAGACGATCACGCTGACCCATACGGAGGTGCCGACGAGCCTGCGCGAACAAGGCATCGGGGCACGGCTCGTCGTCGCGGTGATGCATGCGCTGCGCCCCCGCGGCCTGCGGGTCGTGCCGGCCTGCGGCTTCGCGGCGAAGGTCATCGCGGCGCATCCGGAATTCGCCGATCTCGTCAACCCGCCGGAAGGGAGGGCGCGGCAACGCGCGGCGGCGCGGGCACGGCTCGACGCGCGGCTCGATGAAGCCTTGGAGGAGACCTTTCCGGCGAGCGACCCGATCGCCATCGACAGCGAGCCCTGATCGCACGGGCAGGACGCGGACCGTTCGCGCAAGGAGAACCTCTTGGCCGCTCAAGTGACCGACAACCCCGCCCGGCACCGCTTCGAGTTGACGCTCGACGGGCATACGGCATTCACCGTCTATGTGCTCGCCGGCGACGTCATCACTTTCGTCCATACCGAGGTGCCGAAGGAACTCGCCGGGCGCGGCGTCGGCTCGATATTGGCGCGCGGCGCGCTGGACAACGTGCGCACCCGCCACCTCAAGGTCATCGCGGAGTGCCCGTTCATCGCCGCCTTCATCGCGAAGCACGCGGAATTCGCCGACCTGCTCGCGTGAACACGCCCTTGCGTAAGACGCCGTCAGGCCGCCGCGAACGTCTCGTCCTTTTCCGCGGCGCGCTTCGCCGCCGGGCGCGCATTCAGGCGCGCAACATAGGCGGTGAATTCCGGCCGCTCGGGGATGAGCTTGAACAGCATCCCCCAGCGCAGCCCGGAGCCGATCACGACATCGGCGGCGGTGAATTGCCCGCCCATGATGTACGGCCCCTTCGCCACCGCCCCCGCGACCACATCCATCACCGTGTCGAAATCGCCGTGGCCGCGTGCGCTCAAGGGCGCCTCCTCCTTGCGCGGGAAGGCGCGGTCCATGATCGAGGGCTCGATGCAGCTCGGGCCGAAGAACAGCCATTTGAGATAGACGCCGCGTTGCGGCGTGCCGACCGGGATGTTCAGCTTCGCTTGCGGGAACGCGTCGGCAAGGTAAGTGCAGATCGCCGCGCTTTCGGTGATCGCGGTGTCACCGTGCGTGAGCGTCGGCACCTTGCCCATGGGGTTGACGGCAAGGAAATCGGGCTTGCGGTTGTCGCCGGCCTTCAGGCTCAGAAGCTTGACGTCGTAAGGTTGTCCGAGCTCTTCCAGCATCCACAGCACGACCGAGGAACGCGACGGCGTGGCGTGATAAAGGGTGAGTTGCGGCATCGCGGTCCTCGATCAAATATCCGAATGGGCGTCGCGGCAGATTGTCCGCGCATGATGGCAGGCTTATGAAGCGGCTCGGCACGGGCCGGCAAGCGAGCCGCGCCGTTTCCGGGGCATGGATCAAGAGCACGACGGACGGGCATGGCGATCTTGCGCGGATGGAAGGGCGCGGCGGCAATCGGCGTTCTCGCTTTTGTGATCGCCGTGCCGGTCGGCGTGGCGTTCGTTCAGCCGACGCTTGCGGCGATCGTCTGCCCGCGTTGCTTCGGCTTCGCGCCGCTCGCGGACGGCCTTTATGTCGAAAGCACGATGACCGACGAGGACCGCGCCAAGCTCATCGCCGCGCGCAGCGAGGGAGAAAAGAAGGTCGCCGACTTCTACGGCGGCTTGCGAACGGCGCCGACGATGCTGGCCTGCGCGACGCGCGCCTGCGCCGACCGTCTCGGCAGCGGCAGCTCGAAGGGCGCGGCCTATCTCTCGATCGGCCTACGCCTTTCGCCCGATGGGCTCGATCCCGTCATCATTGCGCACGAGCGCGCGCACGTCGAATTGCACGGCCGCATCGGGCTCCTGAATTTCTGGACCGGCGCGATTCCGACCTGGTTCGACGAAGGCCTCGCGGTCGTCGTCTCCGACGATCCTCGGTACTTTCGCCCCGCCTCGGGGCCCGATCGGTGTCGAACCGCGGCCGACGGCCCGATGCCGGAACGGCCGACGGACTGGGTGAAGGCGGCGGGCGGCGACCACATGCTTTATGCGCGGGCGGCCTGCCGCGTCCTGCGCTGGACGCAACGCAGCGGCGGCCGCGAGGCGGTGCTCCGCCTTATCGACCGGATCAATCGGGGCGAGGCGTTCGGCCCCGTCTATCTGAGACCGTGAGCGTCGATGGAACTCCCGCGCGGCTGCCGCGTTGGATGGGGTTAAGGCGGCGGCTTGCGCGGGGGACGCGCTTCCGGCGCCGCCTGCGGGTCGCGAGTGGCCGGCGGATTTGATACGGCACGCGGCCGCGCCCTTGAACATCGATCGTCCGGGAGGACCTTCATGGCGCATGTCGAAACCCTGCCTAACTTTGGTACGCCCGCCGCTCCTCGCATTCGCTCCATCTCGCCTGCCGACTTGAAGGACGCGCTCGACAAGGGCATGGACGATTTCCGCGCGATGCCGAGCCACGCGGTGTTCCTATGCCTCGTCTATCCGATCGTCGGACTGGTCCTGGGGCGTCTCGCCTTCGGCTATGACGTTCTCCCCCTGCTCTATCCGCTGGCCGCGGGCTTCGCCCTGGTGGGTCCGTTCGCCGCCGTCGGGCTTTACGAACTGAGCCGCCGCCGCGAGCAAGGCCTCGACGCCGCATGGACGCATGCCTTCGATGTCTTCCGCTCGCCCTCGTTCGGCGCGATCGCCGCGCTCGGCCTCCTCCTCGTCGCCTTTTTCCTGGTCTGGGTCACGATCGCGCAGGCAATCTACGTCGCGACGTTCGGTTACGCGCCAGCCGCGAGCATCCCGAACTTCATTCGCGATGTTTTCACCACGTCGGCCGGGTGGACGCTGATCCTCGTCGGCAACGGCGTCGGGTTCCTGTTCGCGCTTGTCGTCCTTCTGGTGAGCGCGGTGTCATTTCCAATGCTGGTCGACCGGCCGGTCAGCGCCGCCGAGGCCGTGACGACCTCGTTCCGCGCCGTCATGGCCAATCCAGGAACCATGGCCCTATGGGGTCTGATCGTCGCCGTCGCGCTCGCGCTCGGCTCGCTGCCCTTCTTCATCGGGCTCGCATTCGTCCTGCCGGTGCTCGGCCACGCGACGTGGCACCTCTATCGCAAGCTTGTGATCTGACGCCATCGTCGAACGCAGGACAGGGTCATGCCGTCCAATCGCCTGCATGACCCTCGCTCCTCCGCGCTCAGCCGCGTGGATTGCGCAGGACCAGGCAGGCGCCGCCGACGCGGCGGATCTGACCGCACAGCGCGTTCGCCGCATTGCGCGTCTCGGCGCCGACGCGCACTTGATAGAATGCGCGGGTGCCGCGGCTGCGATTGGTCGAGCGCAGAATGCTCGGGTCTTGCCCTGCCAGCACCTTCGTGTAGCGGTGCGCGATCCGCGCGTAGCTCGACAGCGCCTTGTCGCGAGAGAAGCCGGCGCTCAACTGCACGCCCCACGGCTTGCGGGCGCCGAGGACGATGCGGCGCCCCAGTTCCTCGACGAACGGATTGGGCGCGCGCTCGAGCAACGCGATCAACTGCCGGCAGGTCGGCGACGGCCCCTGCTTCTCGGCGACGGCATCTTTGCCCTTGGCCCATTCCTCGACGGTCGCGCCGGTGATGGCGAAGACGTAGCGGCGCGTTTCGCCCGGCATCGGCCCGGTTCCGTCGAGCCATTCGCGAACGCGCCGCGGCCCGGCATTGTAGGCGGCGGCCGCGAGGCCGAGATTGCCGAACGTCTGGCGAAGCTCGCGCAGGAATTCCGCCGACTTCGGCAGCGCCTGAACGGGATCGAACGGGTCGAGCAGGCTGCGCTCGGCGGCGGTGCCCGGCATGAACTGGGCGATACCTTGCGCCCTGTCGCCGCTGCGCGTGACCGGGCCGACGGCGCGCGGGCGGAAGCGGCTCTCCTGCCAGATCACCCGCGCGAAAAACTCAAGCGGCAGGCCGTTCGCGCGGGCCGCGGATTCCACCATGAGGCAGATCGACTCGCGCGCGGCGGCGTCGGAGACGTTCTTGCGCGCCGACGTGACGTTCGAGAGCGGGGCATTGACGCCCGTCCCCGAGTCTTCGGGCCCGTCGGCGCGAATGGGCGCGGCCCGCGCCGATGCGCCCGCCATCGCGAGACCGGCGGCAAGCAGAATGAGCGGCAGCCTCCGCCTCATGCGGGACGGCCGAAGCCGGGCCTCTTTCCCCCGCCCGGAGAATAGGCCAAACGGTCGGCTTCCTGTTACAGGATACGTCCGCAAGGACCGCTGCCTCTCCTCAGACGCCACAGACGAGACGATCATGCCGACAAACACCGAAACCCGCTGGTGGTGGGTCCGCCATGCCCCCGTTCCTGACGGCGGCCGCATCTACGGCCAATCCGATCTTGACTGCGACTGCGGCAATGTCGCGGTGTTCAACGCGCTGGCGAGGGAACTGCCGCACGGCGCCGTCTGGGTCACCAGCAATCTCGCCCGCACGCGGCAGACCGCCGCGGCGATCAAGGCCGCCGCGGAAGGCCGCTACGACGGACCGGATCCGACGCCGATCGGCGACTTCGCCGAGCAGCACCTGGGATCCTGGCAGGGTATGAACCGGGTCGAGTTCTTGGCAAGCCGCGCCGACAAGCGGCACCCGTTCTGGTTCGGCATGGCGGACGAGAGACCGCCGGGGGGCGAGACATTCGCGGAACTGGCCGGGCGCGTCGCGGGCGCCATCGCGAAGGTCACCGAGGAGCACCGGGGGCGGGACATCGTGGCGGTGACCCACGGCGGTACCATCCGCGCCGCCCTGGCGCTCGCGCTGGGGGTACCGCCCGACGCGGCGCTTGCCTTCGTCATCGAGAACTGCTCGATCACGCGGCTCGACAAGCTCGACCAGGGCACGACATCGCACTGGCGGGTCGCTGCCGTCAATCATCGGCCCTGGGGCCCCGGCCCCCATCAGCCCGACCACCCGGCGACGCGCGGTTGAACGGCCCGGGCGAATTCCTGATTTGGAATCCCAGATATCCGCCGCGAATCGTTAAAGTTTTACGTATTGAGCTATGCTAAATCCGCAACGCTGCGGCGCAGCATCATCTGTTTTGCATCGCATCATGTGGGCCTATATGCCTCGCGTACAGGCAGTTTGCCTTCAAATTCTGACTTTTAGGTGCGACTATGATCTTGACCAACCTCATCCGCCTGGTTCGTTCCTGGCGCCGCTACCATCAGAGCGTTCGGGAGCTTTCCCGCCTCGATGACCGCGAGCTTGCCGACATCGGCCTGAGCCGGAGCGATATCCCGCATGTTGCCTGGGACGCCGCGCAGGCTGCGTAATCCTCGCAAAAAGCACTGATAAAACGCCCGCTTACGCGGGCGTTTTTATTTCTTACGCAAGCATGAGAAGGCCCGCCGCGGCTCGCCGCACGCTTGACCGCGTGGGCCGCCGGGCGGACAAGAGCGTATGGACCCTACGCTCTTGGCGGAAGAACCTCTCCTTCGGCTGGCTTGCTTCGCCGGCGTCTTCCTGCTGATGGCGCTGTGGGAAATTGCTGCACCGCGGCGTAACGCCCCGGCGCGGCGGCCGGTCCGCTGGAGCAGCAATCTCGGCATCATCATTCTCGATACATTGTTGATTCGATTGCTTATTCCAACCGCCGCCGTGGGATTGGCCATGCAGGCGGAAGCCGCGCATTGGGGACTTCTGGGGCTGGTCGCTTGGCCTCCCTGGGTCAAAATCGCCATCTCTCTGGTTGTACTCGATCTCTCTATCTACCTCCAGCATGTGGTGTTCCATGCGATTCCCGCATTGTGGCGGGTGCACCGGATGCACCATGCGGACCTCCACATCGATGTCAGCACCGGCGTCCGCTTCCATCCGGTGGAAATGCTCCTCTCGCTCGGCATCAAGATGGTCGTCGTCGCCGGCTTGGGCGCGCCGGCACTCGCGGTGCTCGTATTCGAGATTCTGCTCAACGCGACATCGATGTTCAGCCACAGCAATGTGCGGCTGCCCGATCCTATCGACCGCGTTGTTCGCTGGATCGTGGTCACCCCGGATATGCATCGCATTCACCACTCCATCGAAGCGGCGGAGACCAACTCCAATTTCGGCTTCAATTTTTCGCTGTGGGACCGGATTTTCGGGACCTACCGCTCGGCGCCAGCGGCGGGACAACTCGGAATGACCGTCGGGGTCGAGCAGTTTCGCGATCCACGCGAGCTTCGGCTCGATCGCATGCTGACCCAGCCGCTGCGAGAGGACCGCGGTGCACAGCCTTTCAACGGCTCGCCGTCCGACACCTTGGCCAAACCCGCGCCGAACGATAGATCATCATTATGAATCGAGCGGTTCACATCGTCGGCGGCGGATTGGCGGGCTCGGAGGCGGCCTGGCAGATCGCGCGGCGCGGCCTGCCGGTGGTGCTGCATGAGATGCGGCCGGTGCGGCGAACGGAAGCGCACAAAACGGAGCAATTGGCCGAGCTCGTCTGCTCGAACTCCTTCCGCTCCGACGACGCCGAAGGCAATGCGGTCGGTCTGCTGCACGCGGAGATGCGCCGGCTCGACTCGCTCATCCTGCGGGCGGCCGATGCGCACCAAGTTCCCGCCGGCGGCGCGCTGGCCGTCGATCGCGACGGCTTCGCGCAATCCGTCTCTTCCGCACTGGCGAGCCATCCGCTGATCACCATCGAGCGCGTTGAAATCACCGACCTGCCGCCGCCCGCCTGGGGACCAACGGTGATCGCCACCGGGCCCCTCACCTCGCCGGCGCTGGCGAGCGCCGTTCGGCAGGCGACGGGCGAGGCGGAGCTCGCCTTCTTCGATGCGATCGCGCCGATCGTACACCGCGACTCGATCGACATGTCGGTCGCCTGGCTGCAGTCGCGCTACGATAAGGTCGGACCTGGCGGCGGGGCTGCCGATTACGTCAACTGCCCGATGACGCGGGAGCAATACGACGCCTTCGTCGATGCGCTGATCGGCGGGGAGAAGGTCGCCTTCCACGAATGGGAGGCGACGACGCCCTACTTCGACGGCTGCCTGCCGATCGAGGTCATGGCCGAGCGCGGGCGCGAGACGCTGCGGCATGGGCCGATGAAACCGTTCGGCCTGACCAACAGCCACAAGCCGACGGAGAAAGCCTACGCCATCGTGCAGCTCCGGCAGGACAACAGGCTCGGCACGCTGTTCAACATGGTCGGCTTCCAGACCAAGCTGAAGCATGCCGAGCAGGTGCGCGTCTTCCGCACCATTCCGGGGCTCGAGAACGCCGAATTCGCGCGGCTCGGCGGGCTGCACCGCAACACGTTCCTCAATGCACCGAAGGTGCTGGACGCGACCCTGCGCCTGCAGGCGGCGCCGCATCTGCGCTTTGCCGGCCAGATCACCGGCTGCGAGGGCTATGTCGAGTCCGCGGCCGTCGGCCTGCTCGCGGGACGCTTCGCGGCCGAGGAAAGCCTCGGTGCCGCCCCGTGCCTACCGCCACCGACCACCGCGCTTGGCGCGCTGCTCGGTCACATCACCGGCGGTCACATCGAGACGATCGATGCCGGGCCCCGCTCCTACCAGCCGATGAACATCAATTTCGGCCTGTTTCCGCCGCTGGCGCAGGCGCCGACAAAAGCCGCCGACGGAACGCGGCTGCGCGGCCCGGCAAAGGCGATCGCGAAGAAGCGCATGCTCTGCCAGCGCGCGCTCGCCGACCTCGATCGATGGATCGGGGCGCCGCGCGCGGTCGTCGCGGCCGAGTGAACCAATGGGCAATCCCGATATCGAACGCCGCCTCACCCGCGACGACGCGCCGCCGACGCTACCGGAGCTTGGCGCACGCTGGCGCGGCGGCACCGTCCTCAAGCGCGATGTCTTTTCCACCATCGAGCGCGGCGCCCTGCGCACCGGCGACAAGGAGGAAGAAGCGGTCCTGCGCCGGATCGATCAGGTTCCCTGGTGGAGCCGGATCATCGCCAAGCATTTCCTGGCGCGCGAAGGACGCGCGCTGGAGATCGCGGGCCCGCTTGGGGTCGCGCCGCGCGCGCTGTATCGCGGGCGCGAGGCGCTGGTGCGCAGTTGGGTCGACGGCATCGCCTTGCATCTGGCAAAGCCGACCGGCGACATCGGCTATTTCCGCTCCGCGAAGGCGGCTTTGCGCGCGCTGCATCGCGCCGGGATCACGCACAACGATCTCGCGAAAGAACAGAATTGGCTGCGGGGACCGGACGGTCTCGCTTACCTCACCGACTTCCAACTGGCGACGCGCTTCGCGAAGCGCGGACGGATTTTCCGCACCGCCGCCTATGAAGACCTGCGGCACCTGCTCAAGCACAAGCGCCGCTATGCGCCGGACGCGCTGACCGCGACGGAGAAGCGCATTCTCGCGCGCAAGAGTTGGCTCGCGCGCCTTTGGCTGAAGACGGGAAAGCGCGTCTATCTGCTCATCACACGCGGCCTCCTCAACTTCACCGATCGCGAAGGGGGCGGGCCGCGCCTCGTCAACGACGCGCCGGTCGTAAGCGCACGTATCGCCGCGCACCCGAACGTCCGCGACGTGGCGATCGTGGCATTCCCGGATCGCCGTGCCGGCGTCGGACTCTATGCTTTCGTCGAGGCGGACGGGATTGGCGAGCGCGATCTCGTGGCGTTCACGAAAGATGGGATCGGCAAGATTCAAATGCCGGAACATCTGCAACTGGTCGACGCACTTCCGCGCGACGCAAGCGGCACGGTGCATAAAGAGATTCTGACGCTGATCGCGATGAACCAAGTCGATCTCGTCGCGGGACTGACCAGCCCGGCGGAGAGTGCGACAGTGGAGCGGATCGTCGCCGGCCGTCGCAACCTGCGCGACCGCTTCAACCTCGGCGGCGCTACCTGAAACGGCGCGCCGCGCGCCACATCGCCCATTGCCGGCGCCACTGCGCCACGTCGACGACATCGTGGAACGGATCGAAATCACGCCGGTCGATGCGGTCGAGATAGAGCGGCACGAGCATGGCCGGCAGGAGCGCCGGACCGATCTCCGCCGGCGCCTCACCCACAAGCGAATGCAGCAACGCCAACCGTTCGCGCGCCTCCGCGCTTAACTCCCGCAGCACAGCTTTTAAGCCGTCCGCATTTCGACCGGCGGCGACATCTTCGACGCTGACGTCATGGCGGGCCATCGCATCGCGCGGGAGATGGACCTTGCCGCGCGAGGCGTCGCGCGCGACGTTGCGCACGATCTCGGAGACGGCGAGCGCAAACCCGGCCGATCGCGACAACTCCATTACCGGCGCTGGAGCGTCGCGCGACAGAATCCCGATCGCCGCGCGGACGACCGCGCCGCTGGTCGCCTCGGCACGCTCCATCAACGCGGCGACGGTGTCGGTGGCATCGCCGTAAAGATCCGCCGTGCGTGCATCGAGCATCGCAACGAGCGGCGCGCGCTCGACGTTCGGCGAGCGTGCCAGCATCGCCAAAAGCGCGGCCGCAACGGGATTGGCTCGCGCCTCCTCCTCCCGTTCGCCCTGCAAGGCCTCGCGCCACCATTGCAGTCGGACTTCGCCGGCCATCGGCTCGTGCGTCAGCAACGGGACGCGCGCGATCTCGGTGTCGAAGGCGTAGAGCGCGTGCAGATCGGCGCGGCGTTCCGCCGGCGCGAACAGCGTGGCGAGATAGCGATCGCGCGCGAACGCGCGAACTTCGCTCTCGCAGACATCCAACGCGTCAGCCATGCGCACGCCGGATCATCGTTGGAAGAACGAACGGCGTCAGGGCGAAGACTTGCTCTTCTTCTTCGCCGGAACGTCCGCCTTCTTCTCGGGCTTGTCGGATTTTGCCGTCTTCTCGACCTTTTCAGGCTCGTCCGGCTCTTCCCGCCGCCCGGTGCCGACGCCGAGATAAATCAACATCGGCGAGGCGATGAAGATCGAGGTGTAAGTGCCAACCAGCACGACGCCGAACATCATCGTCGCGGTGAAGCTATGAATGGCTTGGCCGCCAAAGAGGAGCAATGCCAGCAAGGCCAGCGTCACGGTGACGTGCGTGATGATCGAGCGCGACAGTGTCGAGTTCACGGACGCGTTGAGCAGATCGGTCATCGGCATGCGCTTGTAGCGGCGCAACATCTCACGAATGCGGTCGTAAATGACGACGGTGTCGTTGAGCGAATAGCCGAGAATGGTCAGCAGCGCCGCGATGCTGGTGAGATCGAAGTCGATCTGGCTAATCGACATAAAACCGATCGTCAGCACGATATCGTGCACGTTCGCAATCGAGGCGCCGAGCGCGAATTGCCACTCGAAACGGAACCAGAGGTAGACGAGAATGCCGACAATGGCGACCAGCAGGCCGATCAAGCCGTACGACAAGAGCTCGCCGGAGACGCGCGGGCCCACGACCTCGACACGACGGTATTCGTAGGCGTCGCCGAGGACATTGCGCACCTTCTGCAGCGCTTCCTGCTGCGCCGCGTCCCCGCCCGGCTGTTGCGAAATTCGGATCAGGACTTCGGTCGGACCACCGAATTGCTGCAACTGGAACTCTCCGAGTTCCAACGACCCGATCTTCGCGCGCAGCGTGGCGAGATCGGCATCTCCCGCCTTCGACTGCACTTCCATCAGCGTGCCGCCGCGGAAATCGATGCCGAAGTTCAGGCCGTGCGTGAAGTAAAGAACAACCGCGAGAACCGACAGGAGCGCCGACAACGGAAAGCTGATGCGCCGGAAGCGCATGAAATCGAATTTGGTGTCGTCCGGGACAATGCGGAGAAGGCGCACGTTCGGTTCTCTTTCGGCTCTCGTCGCGCGGAGGCTAGATCGGGACGTGCTGCGGGCGCTTCCAGCGCACCCATGTCGCGACGATCAGCCTGGTCAGCGTGAACGCGGTGAAAACGGTCGTGATGATGCCGATGCCCAGCGTCACGGCGAAGCCTCGCACCGGCCCGGTTCCGATAAAGAACAGAACCGCGGCCGCGATGAACGTCGTGATGTTGGAGTCGAGAATGGTCGCGAGCGCGCGCGCAAAGCCCGCGTCGATGGCGGTGATCGGCGTACGCCCGGCGCGCACTTCCTCGCGGATGCGCTCGTAGATCAGCACGTTGCTGTCCACCGCGATTCCGACGGTGAGCACGATGCCTGCGATGCCGGGCAATGTCAGCGTCGCGTTGAGCAGCGAGAGAACACCGAAAATCATCGCGACGTTCACCGCCACGGCGACGTTGGCGAAAATCCCGAACAGCCCGTAGGTCGCCAACATGAACAAAATAACGAGCACCGAGCCGACATACGAGGCGCGCTTGCCCTTCTCGATCGAGTCCTGGCCGAGGCCGGCGCCGACGGTTCGCTCCTCGACGATCGTCAGCGGCGCCGGCAAGGCGCCGGCACGCAGCAGGATCGCGAGGTCGTTCGCCTGCTCGACGGTGAAGTTACCCGAAATCTGACCCGAGCCGCCGATGATCGGTTCGCGGATCACCGGCGCCGAGATCACTTCGTTGTCCAGAACGATGGCAAACGGGCGGCCGACATTCTCTTGCGTCGCCTGACCGAAGCGGCGCGCGCCGGCGCTGTTGAAGCGGAAGCTGACGATCGGTTCGCTGGTGCGCTGGTCGAAGCCCGGCTGTGCGTCAACGAGATCCTCGCCCGACACCATCACACGCTTCTCGATGACGTAGGTGTTGCCGCCTTCCTTCTTCGACCCCTTCAGGATTTCGTCATCCGGAGGCGCACGGCCCTGCTCCGCTTGCTCCGGCGAAATCGAGGTATCGACCAGTCTGAAGGTGAGCTTCGCCGTCTTGCCCAGAAGTTCCTTCAAGCGCGCGGGATCCTGCAGACCCGGCACCTGGACCAGGATGCGATCCGAGCCCTGGCGCTGAATCAGAGGCTCGACGGTGCCGAGCTCGTTGACGCGCCGCTCGACAATCTGAATGGACTGGTCGACGGCCTGGCGGATGCGCTCGTTGATTGCCGGCTCGGTGACGGTCAGGCGGATCAGATTGTTACCGGCGTCGGAGACATCGAGAGACTGCTGGCCGGTGCCGCTCAGAATGCCGCCGAGCGGCGTCGACAGCTCACGCAGCTTCTTCAGCGCCTGCTGGAAATCGGCGCCCTCGCGGATGCGAACCTCCACGCTGTTGCCGCGAATGGCAAGACCGGTATAGCCGACCCTGGCTTCACGCAGCACGCGGCGAACGTCGTCGCGCAGCGTGTCGACCTTCTCCTTGCGCACGGCGTCGGAATCGACCTCGAGCAGCAGATGCGAGCCGCCCTGCAGGTCGAGGCCCAGCACGATGTGCCGTTGCGCCCACCTCGGCCACGACTGCACGGTCGCTTCGGAGAAAAAGTTCGGAATTGCAAAAGCACATACGATGAAGGCGGTCGCCAACGTCGCTATGGCTTTCCAGCGTGAGAAATACAGCATGGGCTATCCGGTTCGCGCGCCTCAGGCGGCGGCGTCGTCCTTCACGGGCTCGCCCTTGGCCCGAACGTCCGACACCATGGCACGCATTTGAACCGCGCGGACGCCGTCCGCAAGCTCAATCTCGATCTTGTCGTCGTCGATCACCTTGGTGACCTTGGCGATCAGCCCGCCCGAGGTGATGACGGTATCGCCCCGGCGGACGTTCTTGACCATCTCCTGGTGCTGTTTGGCGCGACGCTGCTGCGGCCGCAGAATCAGGAAATACATGATGACGAAGATCAGGACGAAGGGCAGCAGCGAGGTAATCATCTCGGTGCCGCCGCCCATACCCTGGGCAAATGCGGGCGAAATCAACGTTCAAGCTCCTCTGACGGCACGCGACGGCGGGGCTCCGGCCGATGCTGGTCCAGTTCGCGAGGCCGCCGAAAGTGGCGCGGACTATACCGGCCAATGGCTCAATTGCAATGCGCTATAGGGGCCGCGAGGCCATCAAGGACGGGCGTGTCCCTGACCGCTTGCAGGGGCCGAACCGCCCGGCTAAGGAGCACCTTTCAGCGGATAATCCAAAAATGACCTCGAAGCTCACGGCCCTGACCGACGATTCCTTGCTCGAAGTGCTGCGCCACATCGCCGGTACTCTGGACCGAATAGCGCCAAAAGGCACGGCCAAACCGGATTTCGAGGTCGCCGACGCCTTTATCTGGCAGCCGCAGGGACAAACCCTTTTGCCTGTACCGCATGTAAACCGCGTCGAGATGTCGCTGCTCAAGGGCGTCGACCGGGTGCGGGATACGCTGGTCGAAAACACCGAGCGTTTTGCCCAGGGCCTGCCCGCCAACAACGTGCTCCTGTGGGGCGCGCGGGGCATGGGGAAGTCGTCGCTCGTGAAGGCCTCGCACGCCACCGTCAACGCGGCGCACGGCAACCTGAAACTCGTGGAAATCCATCGCGAGGACATTGAGAGCCTGCCCGACCTGATGAAGCTGACGCGCGCCGCGCCGCATCGCTTCATCGTCTTCTGCGACGACCTTTCGTTCGATACCGACGACACCAGCTACAAGTCGCTCAAGGCGGTGCTCGAGGGTGGCATCGAAGGGCGTCCCGAAAACGTGATCTTCTACGCGACATCGAACCGCCGGCACCTGATGCCGCGCGAGATGATGGACAACGAGCGCTCGACCGCGATCAATCCCGGCGAGGCGATCGAGGAGAAGGTGTCGCTATCGGACCGCTTCGGCCTCTGGCTCGGCTTTCACCGCTGCAGCCAGGACGAATTCCTCGCCATGGTCGAGGGCTATGTCCGCCACTATAGGATTCCGGTGAAGCCGGACGTCATGCGTGCCGAGGCGCTTGAATGGGCGACGACGCGCGGATCGCGCTCCGGCCGCGTCGCTTGGCAGTATGTGCAGGATCTTGCCGGCCGGCTGAAGGTGCCGCTGACGGAGAAGAAGGCGAAGGGCGGCAAAGCGAAGTAACAGTCACCGTCGTGCCCGGCTTTATGCCAGGCATCCACGTCTTTCTTTGCTGTCACCCCTAAGACGTGAATGGCCGGGACGAGCCCGGCCATGACGACGCAGACGCTGGTATGCAGCCGATCAGTTCAGGAACGGCATCGGATCGACGGGCGACGAGCCCTTGCGGATCTCGAAGTGGAGTTGCGGCGAGGAGACCGAGCCGGTCTGCCCGGCAAGCGCGATGATCTGGCCGCGCTTCACCTTGTCGCCGCGCTTCACCTTCAGCGAGCTGGCGTGGGCGTAGGCGGTGACGTAGCCATTGCTATGGCGGACGAGGACGAGGTTGCCGTAGCCCTTCAGCTCATTGCCGGCATAGGCGACGACACCGTCTTCCGCCGCCTTCACGGACGTGCCTTCCGGCACGGCGAGGTTGATGCCGTCGTTCTGCTGGCCGCTCGTCTTGGGACCGAAGCCGGCAATGACGCGGCCACGCACCGGCCAGCGGAAGCTCGGCGAGGCGCCTGTCGCGCTGGCGTGCGTCTCGTTCGTCTCGGCGATCGCATCGTCGCTCGTCTTGGCGACACGCGCCGTCGCGACCGGCCCGAGCGAAGCAACGCGGGTCGGCTTGGCGGCGGCCGGCGGAGGCGCGGCCGGCGCGCTCGCAACCTTCTTCTCCGGCGCGCTGGTGTGGAGCGTGCCGAGATTCTTCGGCGCGAGATCCCGCTTCGTGGGCGCGGCCTCCGCGACCTTCCTCGTCTTCTCCGGCGTATGCGAGGCAACGCGCGCCGACGCCGGCTGATGCGAGGGCGCAGCCGACGACACGCGTGCGGGAACCGGCTGATAGCTCGGCGTCGGATTGTTGTAGCGCGGCGGAGGATTGTACGCGGCCGGCTGCGCCGGCGGAGGATTGTAGGCTGGGGGATTATAGGCCGGCGGGGGATTGTAACTTTGCGCGCTCGAGACCTGCGTGCCGCCGAGAGGACGAGACTCGACGCGGGCGACCGGCGCCGATTGCGCCGGCGGAATGGCGCTCGTCATCTCGGGCGCGCCGCCGTTCAGCGAGAAGCTGGGGTCGCCGAAGCGGCCCGAATCCGCACAGCCGGCAATGCCGGCTGACACCATTGCGAGAACCGTAAGACGAGTAAGGACCTTGGCTCGCGATGACGCGACGATGACACGCATGTGTTTACTCGCAACGCTACAACTTGAAACGAGCTTCGAGTAAACATGCCGCGAGTAAATAACGTTTTAATCGTGATGAACGGCCATAAACCTTAACCCCTGCTATCTAGCCCTCTCTTATCCCTTGGCTTTTCCGGTTAACAGAGGCACAAAACGCACGGCGATCAGGTCTTCCCTCGTCAATTCTGTTTGCGATTTGTTAAGCCTGACGAGACGTTGTGTCCCGCCATGCGGCCCGAGCGGCAACAGCATCATGCCACCGTCGGCAAGCTGCTCCACCAGCGCCGGTGGAATCTCCTCCGCCGCTGCGGTGACGATGATGCGATCGTAGGGCGCACGCGCCGCATATCCCGATAAGCCGTCACCGACGATGATCTCGACATTGTCGAAGCCCAGCGTCTCGAGACGCACGCGTGCGGCTTCCGCGAGCTGGCTGAAGCGCTCCACGCTCACCACCTCGCGCACCAGGCGCGAAAGCACAGCCGCCTGATAGCCTGAGCCGGTGCCGATCTCGAGCACACGGTGGCGCGGCTGCAGCGCCAGTTGCTGAGTCATATAAGCGACGAGATAGGGTTGGCTGATCGTCTGCCCGCAAGCGATCGGCAGCGCACGATCGGCGTAGGCGCTGTCGGCCACGTCGGCGGGCACAAAATATTCGCGCGGCACCTCGTCCATCGCGCGCAACACGGCGGCGCTTTCGATGCCGCGCCGCCGCAAGTCGAGCAGAAACCGCATGCGCTCTTCGTTGGAGCCGGCGGAAGGCGTCTCATCGCTCATCGCCCTCTCCTGCCGCCGCTATCCCTGCGACGCGCGGCGCGGCGCGACTTTGTCCGCCAATGTCGCGGCGAGCTTGGTCATGAACGGTTCGTCGGTGAGATCGAGCTGCAGCGGCGTCACCGAGATCTTACGATTTGCGAGCGCCGAAAGATCGGTGCCGTCGCGCGGCTGCGGCCGATCGCGCCGCGCGAAAGCGATCCAGTAATACGGGTTGCCGCGGCCGTCGACGCGCGCGTCGATGCGCAGCAATTCCTGATCGCGCTTGCCCTGACTCGCGGCGACGACGCCGGTGACCTCATCGGCGGAGCAATTCGGAAAGTTGATGTTGACCAGAACTTCCTTCGGCACGCCGGCGTCGAGCGCGCGGCGGATGATGTCGGGCGCGAAAGCGAGCGCCGTATCCCACGGCGGGTTCTGGCGGTTCTCGGCGCCGTAGGCCTGCGACAGCGCGAACGACGTAACACCGAGCACGGTTCCCTCGATCGCCGCCGCGACCGTGCCCGAATAGGACACGTCCTCGGCGACGTTCTGCCCGCGATTGACGCCGGAGAGAATGAGGTCCGGCGGCCGGTCGAGGATATTGCGCACGCCCATGATGACGCAGTCGGTCGGCGTGCCCTTCACCGCGAAGTGGCGCTCGCCAACTTTGCGCAGGCGCAGCGGGTCGTTGAGCGACAGCGAATGCGACACGCCGGACTGGTCCGTCTCCGGCGCCACGATCCACACGTCGTCGGAGAGCTGCCGCGCGATCTGCGCGCAGACGTCCAGGCCGGGCGCGTGCACGCCGTCGTCATTGGTGATCAGGATGCGCATGATGAGATTTCTTCTTTCCTTTCGCACCAACTGACATCCGTCATCCTGAGGTGCGAGGCCGCACTTGCGGCCAAGCCTCGAAGGATGGCCACATGCACGGGCCGTCGCCCTTCGAGGCTTGCACATCTTCGATGTGCGCGCACCTCAGGGTGACGGTGAAAGGCTGCACGGAGCGATAACGCGGCCTTCACGCCGCTTCTCCGATCACTTTCTTGCCGCCCATATAGGGTTGCAATACCTCAGGAACAGCGATCGCGCCGTTTTCCTGCTGATACGTCTCCATCACCGCGACGAGCGCGCGACCGACGGCCGTGCCGGAGCCGTTGAGCGTGTGCACGAGGCCGCGCACCTTACCGTCCTTGCCGCGATAACGCGCGCCCATGCGCCGCGCCTGGAAGTCGCCGCAGACGGAACAGGAGGAAATCTCGCGATACGCGCCCTGCCCCGGCAGCCACACCTCGATGTCGTAAGTCTTCTGCGAGGCGAAGCCCATGTCGCCGGTACACAGCGTCACGACGCGGTAGTGCAGGTCGAGGCGCTTCAGGACTTCCTCCGCGCAGGAGAGCATGCGCTCGTGCTCGTCGCGGCTCCGCTCCGGCGTCGTGACGGAGACGAGCTCGACCTTGGTGAACTGGTGCTGGCGGATCATGCCGCGCGTGTCGCGCCCCGCCGCGCCCGCTTCCGCCCGGAAGCACGGCGTGCAGGCGGTGAAGCGCAGCGGCAATTCTTCCTCTGCGACGATGGATTCACGCACCAGATTGGTCAGCGAGACTTCGGCCGTGGGGATGAGCCAAAGACTACCGCCAAGTTCCTCGTCCGATGAGACGGCATTGATGCGCTCAACCGTCTCCGCAGGATTTATATCGCCTATCCTCAGCCGGCTGACCTGCTCGTCAATGGTATCCAAAAACGTCACAAGGTTGCGCGCCGTCATGAATTGATCGTCGCGAAACTTCGGCAATTGCGCCGTGCCGAACATCGTCTCGTCGCGCACGAGCAGCGGCGGATCGATCTCCGTGTAGCCGTGCGTGTCGGTGTGCAGGTCGAGCATGAACTGCGCGAGCGCACGCTCCATGCGCGCGAGACCTTTCTTCAGCACGACGAAGCGTGCGCCGGAGAGTTTCGCCGCCGTCTCGAAGTCCATCTCGCCGAGCGCTTCGCCAAGCTCGAAATGCTGCTTTGGCGCAAACGCGTAATTACGCTTGGCGCCGAAGTGATGGTGCTCGACATTGCCGCTCTCGTCCGGTCCGTCCGGCACGTCGTCGAGCGGCGTGTTGGGGATTTGCGCCAGCGCGTCGTCGAGTTCCCTGGAGACCGTCTTCTCCTCGGCTTCGGTCGCCGGCATGGTCTCCTTAAGGCTCGCGACCTCGGCCATCAACGCCTGCGCGCGGGCCTCGTCTTTCGCCTTTTTCGCCTCGCCGATTTCCTTCGAGGCCGCATTCCGGCGCGCCTGCGCTTGCTCAAGCTTGGTGATCAGCGCGCGGCGGCGCTCATCGATTGCGATGAGGTCCTTCGCCTGGGGCGGCAGACCACGGCGCTGCAAGCCGCGGTCGAACGCGTCGGGGTTGTCGCGGATCCATTTGATGTCGTGCATGACGTCAGGCCGGCCACATTCGATGATGGTCATCATCCGCGAAGGCGGATGATCCAGTAACCCTTGTCTCGCCTAAATGGCAAAGTCAGCGGGTCCCGGATGCCCGCCGGAGCCTGTCACCGGGCCGGCGAAGCCGGACCCGTTGGCGGGCATGACAGCGGAAATTGTGGCGTCGTCTTACACCAATAGTCCTGAAAAACCAGCCGCCAGGATCGAGAACCAGCCTATTCCGCCGGGTTAGCCTGGGTGCCACCACCGGCGGCGGCGGCAGCGGCCTTCTGCTTCCTTTCCACGAAGCGGGCGGAGAGGATCGAGCCCTCGAACAGCAGGATCAACGGGACCGCGAGCGACATCTGGCTAATCACGTCGGGCGGGGTGAGCACGGCGGCGAGGATGAAGGCGCCGACGATGAAATAGCGGCGCTTCGCTTTCAGCGAATCGGCGGTGAGAATGCCGACGCGTACCAGCAGTGTGAGGATCACCGGCAGTTGGAAGGCGATGCCGAAGGCGAAGATCAGCGACATCATCAACGAGAGATATTCGCCGACCTTCGGTAAGAGCGCGATCTCGGCCTGCCCCGGTGTCGCGCCCTGCTGCATGCCGATGGAGAAGCGCACCAGCATCGGCATGACCAGGAAGTAGACGACCATGGCGCCGAGCACGAAGAAGATCGGCGTGGCGACGAGATAAGGCAGAAAGGCCTGGCGCTCGTTACGGTAGAGGCCGGGGGCGACGAACATGTAGATCTGCGTCGCGACCACCGGGAACGACAGGAAGGCCGCGCCGAACATCGCGACCTTGAGCTGGGTGAGGAAGTACTCCAGCAGCGCCGTATAGATGAACTTCGTGTTCTCCGGCCCGGCGATCCAGATGAACGGCCACACCAGCACATTGTAGATCGTCTTGGCGAAAAGGAAGCAGACAGCGAAGGTGACGATGAAGGCGATGAGCGCCTTGATGAGCCGCGAACGCAGCTCGATCAGGTGCTCCATCAGCGGCGCCTTGCTGGCTTCGATCTCCCGCTCTTCCTCTTCCGTCCTCATGCGGCGCGGCCTCCCGATGGCGGCGCGGGCGGCGGCGTGTCAGGCGCAAAATCCTTTTCCGTAAGAGGCGGCAGCGGGTCCGGCGGCGGCACATCCAATGAAGGCGATGCCGGAACTTCAGCGGCCGTTGCAGTCGGTGGCGTCGCGGCGGGCTCGCTCGTCGCGCTTCCCTCACCCACAACGGCGGAAGACGATTGAGCCTCGGCCATCGAAGGCTCCAGCTCAGACGTTTTCGGCTTATCTTCCAGCGCGCCTTCGATTTCCTTGCGCGCGGTCTCGACCGGATTGAAATCGAGATTGTTGGTCGTGTCCTTCAGCGAGTCGATCTGCTTCTTGAGATCGGCGAGCTCGGACTCGCGCATCGCTTCCTGGAACTGCCCCTGGAATTCCGAGGCCATGCGGCGGATCTTGCCCATCCACTGGCCCATCGTGCGCATGACGGTCGGGAGCTCTTTCGGCCCGATCACGACCAGCGCGACGATGCCGATGACGACGAGTTCGCCCCAACCAATGTCGAACATCGGAATCTCTCCGCGGGGCGCACCCGACACGGTGCGCGCACGTCGCGCCCTTCTTCTATCGGGGCACCGCCCAGGCTGCGCCTAGAGCATGATGCCGAAAAGTGTGAAGCGGTTTTCGAAAGACATCATGCTCTAAGTTATGAGGACCAATCAGAGCGTCGTTCCTTCGACGCGCTTTTCGGTTTCCGCGCGGCCGGCCATGCCGGACGACGACTGATGATCGATCGTCTTCGTCGGCTCCTTGGGGGCCGGCTCCGCGCTCGCCTCGGTGTCCTCGGCCATGCCTTTCTTGAAGGCCTTGATGCCGCCTGCAACGTCGCCCATCAGCTCAGAAATCTTGCCGCGGCCGAACAGCAGCAGAACCACCACCACCACCACGAGCCAATGCCAAATACTCAACGAACCCATCGGGATACCCTCTCGCCAGGAGCCGCCCTCCGCGGTCCCCGTCTGCCGGATTGGTCTCGAACCTAGGCTGCGGAAGCCGCAAAAACAAGAACTTCCGCCGGGTCGACGACGATCCCGATTTCACCTGACGCAGGTTTCGCCGCTCCCGGCCGCATGCGCGCCTGCAGCGGACGCTCGAGCGCGTCGAGCGCGATATCGATGAGCTCCACCTCGCCGAGGAACTGCCGGCGCTGGAGTTTTCCCGCAACGCCGGAACCGGCAACGCCAACGTGAATACCCTGCGGACGGATGGCGACGATGGCATCGGTACCATCGTCCAGGCCGGGCGCGGCAAAGCGTCCCAACGGCGTATCGACTGCGCCTGCGTGGACGCGCGCGCCGATCTCGTTGAGCTCGCAAAAATAGCGCGCGGCAAAGAGGCTTCGCGGCCGGCGATAAAGTTCTTCCGGAGTATCGAGCTGGACGATCCGCCCGGCGCGCATCAGCGCCACGCGATCGCCGAGGCGTAGCGCCTCCTCGGGGTCATGGGTCACGACGATACAGGTCACGCGGCTTTCCCGCAGGACCGTGCGCGTCTGCTCGCGCACTTCATCGCGTAGCCGACGGTCGAGCCCGGAAAACGGCTCGTCCATCAGCAGAACCCCCGGCCGCGGCGCCACGGCCCGGGCAAGCGCCACGCGCTGCTGCTCGCCGCCGGACAGCATGTGCGGAAAGCTTTCGGCATGTCCGGCGAGGCCCACTCTCCCGAGCGCCAGCCTCGCCTCGCGCGCCGCCTCCGCCTTCGGCATCGCCTTAAGGCCGAACATCACGTTGTCGAGATTGGAGAGGTGCGGAAACAGGGCGAAGTCCTGGAACATCAATCCGACGCCACGGCGCTCCGGCGGCGTCAGCGTCTTGCCCTGCGTCACGTCCTGCCCGTCGATCAGGATGCGCCCAGCGTCCGGCATCTCGACGCCGGCGGCGAGGCGGAGCATCGTCGTCTTGCCGCAGCCGGAAGGTCCGACGAGACACACGGTCTCGCCCGGCGCGACATCGAGGGACACGCCGGCGACCGCCGTCACGCTCCCGTAGCGATGAAAGACCTCATCGTATGTGAGGCGCGCGGCAATCGACGCCGGCGAGCGCCCACGGCCGACCAGACGCCCCAGCAATCCGCTTTCCGCCGCGGCGCCGGACGCCAATCGCTAGTCCTCGATCCGTTCCGGCGGCGGCGCGAGACCGAGATCGAGGTCGCCGTCTTCCAGCGGGTCCTCGTCGTCGCGCAAAGACGGCTCGTCGGAAGGCACCGGCACGTCGAAGCCCGGCGGCAGGCCGCCTTCGAGGAGCCCGGCTCCTTTGAGCTCTTCGAGGCCCGGAAGGACGCCGATCGATTCCAGGCCGAAGTGATTGAGGAACGCTTCGCTGGTGCCATAGGTCACCGGCCGGCCCGGCGCCTTGCGGCGGCCGCGCAGGCGGACCCATCCGGTTTCCAGCAGGACATCGAGCGTGCCTTTCGAGGTTGAAACTCCACGAATCTCCTCGATCTCGGCGCGCGTGACCGGCTGGTGATAGGCAACGATCGCAAGCGTCTCGAGCGCGGCGCGCGACAGTTTCTTCGGCTCGACCACATCCTTCGAGAGCAGCCACGACAGGTCGTTGGCGGTCCGGAACGCCCATTTGCCGGCGACATGCACGAGATTGACGCCGCGCGGCGCATATTCGGCCTGCAACTGCCGCAAGGCGGCACGCACGTCGACGCCCTCCGGCATCCGCGACGCCAGCACCTTGTCGTCGAGCGGTTCCGACGCCGCGAACAGCAAGGCCTCCAGAAGGCGCAATTCCTCCGGCCGCGCTTCCGGCTCGGCTTCGGTGGCCTCTTCGTGCGTTTCGTTCATCACCACGCCCTCGACCTCGATGTCGGGGTCCGGATTGGATGCGGCAATGGTCAACTGGGGCCGGGCCATAGCGTTCATCGGCGATCTCCTTATTGTTGGACGGGCGAAGTCGGGGCCGCCGTGCCACCGTCCGCCAGCATTTCGTTCCGCGCGACGCGCTTGCGCAGATAGATCGGACCGAAAGCGCCCTCCTGGTGCACCTCGACCGCGCCCTCCCGAATAAGCTCCAGGGTTGCCGCAAGGCTGGAGGCAAACGCCGTCGCCTGCAGTTCGGGCTCGACCACATAAGCGATCAGATATTGATCGAGGCGGCTCCAATCCTCGCCGATCGTGCCGATCAGCCGCTCCAGGGTTTCGCGCGCATAGGCCAGTGACCACACCGTGCGCTGCGCGAACCGCACATGGCTTCGCACTGTCTTGCGTCTCTGAGTCGTGTAGGCCGACAGCAGATCGTAAAGCGTCGCCGACCATTCCGGATGCTTGATCGCGGTGACCGGCTGCGGCATCCCGCGCGCAAAGACATCGCGCCCCAGTTGCGGCCGCTCGGTAAGGCTGGCGGCGGCGGCGCGGAAAGCTTCCAGGCGCTTCAGGCGGAACGCCAGCGAGGCGGCAAGCTCGGCCGCCGTCGGCCCCTCCCCGTCTTCCTTTTCTGACGGGATCAGCAACCGTGATTTGAGGTAGGCGAGCCACGCCGCCATGACGAGATAGTCGGCGGCCAGTTCGAGGTGGTGTGCGCGCGCTTCCTCGATGAAGGCCAGATATTGGTCCGCGAGCGCGAGGATCGAAATCCGTGTCAGATCGACCTTCTGCTGACGCGCGAGCTGCAGCAACAGGTCGAGCGGCCCCTCGAAACCGGCCACGTCGACGATGAGCGTCGGCTCGTCGACGACGGGCTGCGAGGCTTGAGGACTCTCGAACGGAATTACGTCAGACGTCATGTCGCGGCTACTGAGTCGGAGATTCGCGCCATCATAGACGAAAACTCCGCTCGCGCCGCCGCGACATCGATATCTACAGGCTTCTTGCACTGCCGAAGCGCGGCCGCCGCCCGCGCCAAAGCGCGGCCCGCAAGCAGCGGTGTCTCGGCCGCCACGCTCTGCATTTCCGCGAATCGCCCATTGCAATGCAAGACGAGGTCGCAGCCGGCCGCGAACGAGGCCCGCGTGCGCTCCGCCAAGGTCCCGGTGAGCGCGCCCATGGACAGATCGTCGCTCATCAGGGCGCCCTCGAAGCCGATGAATCCGCGGATGACCTCCCCGATCACCGCCGGCGAGGTCGTCGCGGGCGCCGCCGGATCGACGGCGGTATAGACGACATGCGCCGTCATTCCGAGCGGAAGGTCGGCAAGCGGGCGGAAGGCCGCGAAGTCGGTGGCCTCGAGTGTCGCACGATCCTCACTGACGACCGGCAGCCCTTCATGGCTGTCGGCGTTGGCGCGGCCGTGACCCGGCAAATGCTTCAGGACCGGAAGAACGCCCGCATCCAGCAAACCATCGCTGACCGCGCGCGCGATCGCGGCGACCTTCGCGGGCGTATCGCCATAGGCGCGGTCGCCGATCACGGGGTTGGCGCCGGCGACCGGCACATCGGCCAGCGGCAGGCAATCGACATTGATGCCGAGCGCCGCAAGGTCTTGCGCAATGAGACGCGCGCCAAGGCGCGCCGCGGCAAGGCCGGCGTCGCGGTCTTGATCATAGAGCGCGGAATAGACGCGGCCGGGCGGATAGGCCGGCCATAGCGGCGGGCCGAGCCGTTGCACGCGCCCGCCCTCCTGATCGATCAGCACCGGAGCGTCGTCGCGGCCGACAGCCTCGCGGAACGCATCGACGAGATGCCGGATCTGCTCCGGCGTCTCGACGTTCCGCCGGAAAAGAATGAGCCCCCACGGAAGCGTGCCGCGCAGGAAGGCGCATTCGTCGGCGGTCAGCGTCAAGCCTTCGACGCCGGTGATGAATGCGCGCGCCTTCATGCATCAACGCCGATTGGCCGGCACCCCGCCAACGAGAAGCATCAATTCTTCTGAACGATGCACTGACCGCCGGCCGCTTTCAGATTTCCGCAGAAATCATTGGCTTGGTCGGCGGCGGCAAACGGCCCCACCTGGGCACGATAATAAATGCCCTTGTCACCCAGATCGACGCGACGAATCAGCGGCTGGCGATTGCCGAGCACGCTCGGATATTTCGCCTGCAGGCCGCGAAAGGCCGATTGTGCCTCCGCCTCGCTTTTGTTCGAGACGAGTTGGACGACGTAGCTTCCTGCCGGAACCGCTTGCTGGCTCGGCGGAAGCGCCACCGTGCGCGTCGGTTGAGCGGCGGGGGCCGGGGCGGCACGGGGCGGCGCGGCGCGCGGGGTCGGCGGCGGCTCTTGCGGCTGCGCCTCGGCGGGGGCCTGAGGAGCCACGGCGGCGACCCGCGTTCCGGACGAGACCGGAGCTCCCGAAGCGTCGGTGATGATCGAGCCGTCCGGCCGGATCGCGAAAGTGCGAACCTTGCGCGGCTCGTTAGCACCGACCGCCGTGTTGCCGTTATTCTCGGCCGAGGTCGCAGCCGTATTCTGCTTCACGTCCAAAGGCTGTTCTTCGCGCGAAACCACGCGCTCGCCCTGGGTTTTATCGGCGCGATCATAGATCGCCTTGCTGGCCTGATCGCCCGCATTCTGCGGCGGTGTGATTTTGTTGGGACCGCCCTGAGCGTTGATGACCGGCGGCTGGCTATGGCTGCCGCTCCCGTTCCAGCTACGATAGCCGAACGCGGCGGCCGTCCCGATAAGCGCGACGCAGATGACGGCGGCCGCCGTAATCAGGCCGCCGCGGCGGCGCTCCTTCACCGGCGGCTGATCGTAGGCGTCCTCGCCGTAATGGGCGGCCTGTTCGTATCGCTCGTTCGCATACGGATCGGCGACCACGTCCTGAACGTAGTCAGGATCGGCCGCCGGCTGGTGCGGCTCGGCGTAGTATTGCTGATGCGCGTAAGCGGCGGGCTGCGGGTCTCGTGCGGGCGCCGCAGCCGGCTGCGCATAGGACGCTTGATCATAGTCTTCGTATTGGCGCTGGGCATTCCGCGCGGCGCGCACGTTTTGCGGGCGCGCATTCGTGTAACCGTCGTCATCGTACCCGGTCGCCGCGCGTTCCGGCGCCGCGCCGCGCGTATCGTCCCGTCCGCTGTAGGTTCCGCGCAGCTCGTCCTCGATCGACTGCGATGCCCGTGGCCAAGACGAATTCGCCGGCGCCGTCTCTGTATAACGCCGCGAGGTCTCCGGCGCGGGCGGTTCGCTGTAGCGCGGATTGCTCCGCGCCAGCGGCCGGCCGGTGGCGCTGGAACGCGACTGTTCGAAAAGGTCGTCCTGGCCGATCAGGCGCGCCAGCTCCGCCAGCGGATCTCCACCGGAGGTCCGCCCTCCTCCCTGTGCCGAGGCGTTACGCACCGCATAGGCGTCAGACCGGTAAGGTCTCGTCTTGCTTTCGTCGGCCATGCTCTCACTACCAATGGTTACGGCACCGCCCGCAGCTCGGACGCATCCGTGTGCCGTGCCGACCCCCTCTACGCGCCCCGTAGACTACCGCATCTCCTGCGGCGCTTCGACCCCGAGCAACGCGAGGCCGGACGCCAACACGTTAACAATGCCTTGCACCAAAGCAAGACGGGCCGCTGTAATACTGGGATCATCTAGGATAATGAAGCGTAAATGAGGCGCTTGATTGCCCTGCGTCCAATGTCCATGCAATTCGCTGGCGAGTTCGTAGAGATAGAATGCAATCCGATGCGGCTCGTGACTCGCGGCCGCCGCTTCGACGACGCGCGGGTACTGGCCAAGCCGCTTCAGCAAAGCGCGTTCGCCCGGATGTTCAAGACGTTCCAGCGCCGCCTTCGCGAGAAACCTCGCGCGTGATTCGGGCTCGTCCGGAAGGTCCGGCAGCGCCTCCTTGGCGTTGCGCAGCACCGATTGTCCGCGGGCGTGCCCGTACTGGACGTAGAACACCGGGTTCTCGCGCGACTGCTCGATCACCTTGGCCAAGTCGAAGTCGAGCACGGCGTCGTTCTTACGGTAGAGCATCATGAAGCGGACGGCATCGCGGCCGACTTCATCCACAACCTCACGAAGTGTCACGAAATCGCCGGCCCGCTTCGACATTTTAACTGGAACGCCGGCGCGCAGAAGACGCACGAGTTGGACGACCTTGACGTCCAACGCCGCCTTTCCGCCCGACACCGCGGCCACGGCCGCCTGCATCCGCTTGATGTATCCGCCGTGATCGGCACCCCAGACGTCGATCATCTCGCGGAAGCCGCGATCGATCTTAGACTTGTGGTAGGCGATGTCGGAGGCGAAGTAAGTGTAGCTTCCGTCGGACTTCTTCAGCGGACGGTCGACATCGTCGCCGAACGCAGTGGAACGGAACAGCGTCTGCTCCCGGTCCTCCCAGTCGTCAGGCGGCGCGCCTTTCGGCGGCGGCAGCCGTCCCTCATAGACCAAGCCGGCTTCCCGCAGCCCCTCGATCGTGCGTCCGACTTCGTCCGCCGGCAGGTTGGCTTTGCCGGCCGTCTTCGCTTCGGTCAACGAGCGCTCGGAAAAGAAAACCTCGTGCCGCACGTTAAGCGCCGTGAGATCCTCGGCAATCGCCGCCATCATCATCGTCACGGCGACCGATCGCACCACCGGCAGCCACTCGGATTCCGGCATCTTGAGCAGCTTGTCGCCATGCTCAGAGGCAAGCGCCTCGCCCACCGGTTTGAGATAGTCGCCGGGGTAAAGCCCGTCGGGGATCTCGCCAATCTCCTGGCCCAGCGCCTCACGGTAACGCAGGAACGCGGAGCGTGCGAGGACGTCCACCTGCGCCCCGGCGTCGTTGATGTAGTATTCGCGGGTGACGCGGTAACCGCTGAAATCCAAGAGGTTCGCCAGCGCGTCGCCGAACACGGCGCCGCGGCAGTGGCCGACATGCATCGGCCCGGTCGGGTTTGCCGACACGTATTCGACGTTCACCGCCTCGCCGGCCCCGAGGCCGCTGCGGCCGTACGCCAAGCCGGCGGCAAGGACGGCCCGCAGCTCGTCGAGCCACACGCCGGACTTCAAGGTCAGATTGATGAAGCCCGGTCCGGCAACGGCCGCGGCCTCGATCGACGGGTCCGAGGCAAGACGCGCGGCCAGATTGTCCGCGATCTCACGCGGCTTCTTGCCGGCGTCCTTCGCGAGAACCATCGCCGCGTTCGTCGCCATGTCGCCATGGGCGGGGTCGCGCGGCGGCTCCACGAGGATGCGCGACGTATCAAGTCCCGAAGGCAGTTCGCCCGCCGTCTCCATCGCTGAGACGGCTGCCCGGACGGACGCCAGGACGCGGACGAAGATGTGCGGCGGTGCGGATTCTGTTGGCATGCTTGAGAATACGGAGTCTGGGCGCCCGCGCCAGCGCGAACTGCCGGAAGGCCGCGCGCTATCGTAATTCCGGCGTGGTGTCAAAGAAGCGGGCATGCTCGGCAAGCGCAAAGCCGTCGGTCATGCCGGCGATGAAGTCCCCCACGCGGCGGGCGCGCAAGGCGTAATCGCCGGTCAAGGGCCCCTCGCGCCAGCCTTCGGGCATGGTCTCGGGATGGACCACGAAATGACGGAACAGGTCGCGGACGACGCCTTTCGCCTCCCCGGTCACACGCAGGACGTGGGGGTGACGGTACATGCGCGGGAACAGGAACGCCTTGATGGCGGCGTCGGCGTCGGCCATCGCCGGCGAAAACGAGATCAAAGGCCCGGCGGCATCGCGCACATCATCGGCCGATTTCGGATCAGCCGCCGCCACGCGCCGGCCGGACTCCGCGATCACGTCCGCGATCAGGACCGAGATCACGCGGCGCACGAGTTCGTGCACGGTGCGGGCGGCATCAAGGCCCGGATGCTCCTTTTGGATGTCATCGAGGACCGTGGCCAGCAGGGGGACAGCCCGCAGGTCCTCCAGCGTGAACAAGTCGGCGCGCAAGCCGTCGTCAATGTCGTGCGCATCGTAGGCGATGTCGTCAGCGATGGCCGCCGCCTGCGCCTCCGCGCTCGCCTGGGTCGAGAGGGCGATCGCGCGCTCCTGCGCGAGACGCCGAACCGGCTCGGCGATGCCGCGCGAGCGGTAGCGTCCGATCGGCTCGCCGCCCGCATCCACCACCGGGCCGTTATGCTTGATCAGACCCTCCAGGGTTTCCCAAGTCAGGTTGAGGCCGTCGAAGGCGGGATAGCGCCGCTCCAAAGCCGTGACGACGCGCAGGGTCTGAACGTTATGATCGAAGCCGCCGACACCGGTCAGGCAGTCGTCAAGCGCCGTCTCCCCCGCATGGCCGAAGGGCGGATGACCAAGGTCATGCGACAGTGCGAGCGCCTCGGCGAGGTCCTCGTCAAGGCCGAGCGCGCGGGCCAGCGAACGCGCAATCTGCGTCACCTCGAGGGTGTGGGTCAGCCGGGTGCGGAAGTGATCGCCCTCATGGGCGACGAAAACCTGCGTCTTCTGCTTCAGCCGGCGGAAGGCCGTCGCATGGATGACCCGGTCACAATCGCGGCGGAAGACGTTGCGATTCGGGTCCTCGGGCTCGGGGCGTCGGCGGCCTCGGCTTTGGCGCGGATCCGACGCATAGGGGGCCCGCGTCCTGGGCGCGTCTATAGCCATAACCGGCAGCTTTCCGTGATTGACCCTTTGCGGGAGCACACTTACCTATCTCGGCAAGGACCGCGTGCAAAGCATCGGCCGATACGACGGGAAAGACCATGAGCGACATCCAGGTCAGCGAACGGGCTGCCAAACGGATCGGTGAAATCCTAAGCGGCGAACCGGATGGGACGATGCTGCGCGTCAGCGTCGAAGGCGGCGGGTGCTCCGGCTTCCAGTACAAGTTCGACATGGAGCGCGAACGCGCCGACGACGATGTGGTGATCGAGCGCGAAGGCGCGACGGTCCTGGTCGATTCGGTCTCGGCGCCCTACCTCGCGGGAGCCGAAATCGACTTCGTCGACGACTTGCTCGGGGCCGCCTTCAAGATCAACAATCCGAACGCCACCGCGTCCTGCGGCTGCGGCACCAGCTTCTCGATCTGAGACGATCTCGCGCGGGCGCGGGCCGCGGGCAGCCGAACGCCCGCGGGTCTACTCGGCCGCGATCGCCCTCGGGGGCTCCGGCAATTCCCCGATCTCTTCCGGCTGCGGCTCGAGCGAACGCTTGAGCCGGCGGTCGATCTTGTCGAGGTAGAGATAGACGATCGGGGTGATGAACAGCGTCAGGAATTGCGACAGGCACAGGCCGCCGACGACGGCGACGCCGAGCGGCTGACGCAATTCCGCCCCCTCGCCCGTGCCGAGCGCGATCGGCAGCGCGCCGAAGATCGCGGCGAACGTCGTCATCATGATCGGGCGGAATCGCAACAAGCAGGCCTCGCGGATCGCGGCCTCGGCGCTGACGCCGACACGCCGGCGCTCGATCGCGAAGTCGACGATCATGATCGCGTTCTTCTTCACGATGCCGACCAGCATCACGATGCCGATCATGGAGATCACCGTGAGCTCCATGTTCATCGCCATCAGCGTCAGCAGCGCGCCGATGCCGGCGGATGGCAGGCCCGAGATGATCGTGATCGGGTGGATGAAGCTTTCGTAGAGAATGCCGAGCACCACATAGGCGGCGAAGATCGCGGCGAGGATCAGGACGCCCTGCCCTTTGAGCGAATCCTGGAACACTTGCGCGGTGCCCTGGAAGCCGGTGACGACCGTCGCCGGCAGGCGTGCTTCCTCCTCGACGCGCCGGATCTGATCGACCGCGTCACCGAGCGAATGACCGGGCGCCAGATTGAATGAGATCGTCACCGCCGGCTGCTGCCCCTGGTGGTTGACCTCGAGCGGTCCGACGCTCGGCTTGATCGTCGCGACCGCGTTCATCGGCACAAGCTGGCCCGACTTCGTCTTAAGATAGATCTTGGAGATGTCCGACGGGTCCTTCTGGAACCGCGGATCGTTCTCCATGATGATCTGGTAGTCGTTCGACGGCGTGTAGATCGTCCCGACCTGACGGGTACCGAAGGCGCTGAACAGCTCGTTGCGAACCTGGTCGACGGTGATGCCGTACACCGCCGCCTTCTCGCGGTCGACGTCGACGCTCATCTGCGGATTCTTGATGTAGAGATCGGTCGTCACATCGCGCAGGCCGTCGAGCTTTGCGATCCGGTCGCGCAGTTCCGGCGCAATGCTGTAAAGCTCGTCGGTATCGCTCGATTGCAGCGTGTACTGGTATTCGCTTTTCGAGATGCGGCCGCCGAAGCTGATGTTCGGCACGTTCTGGAAGAACACCTTCACGCCGGGCACGACCGCCGTCGCCTGCCGCAACCGCTGAATGATCTGGTTCGCCGACTGACTGCGCTCGGATTTCGGCTTGAGGCCGACAAACAGACGCCCGGTATTCGCCGACGTACTGCGCCCGCCCGCGCCCACCGTCGAGTTGATGAACGCGACCGCGGGATCCGCCTGCACGATTTCGGCGACACGTTTCTGCCGCTCGATCATCGCGGGGATCGAGGTGTCGGTCGCGGCCTCCACCGTTCCGGAGAGGAAGCCTGTATCCTCGATCGGGAAGAAGCCCTTGGGGATGGCGACATAGAGCCAGATCGTGCCGGCCACCGTCGCGAGCGTGATGACGAGCATGAGGGCGCGCGCCGCCAGCGCCTTGTCGAGCGCCCATTCATAACCGCGAAGGGAAGCCTGGAACCCCGCCTCGAAGGCGCGCAGCAGCGCGTTCGGCCGCTTGTGCTCGTTGTGTCCGCGCAGCATGCGCGCGCACAGCATGGGCGTCAGCGTCAGCGAAACGAAACCCGACACCACGATCGCGACCGAGATCGTCACCGCGAATTCACGGAAGACGCGCCCGACGACGCCGCCCATCAGCAGCACCGGGATGAACACGGCGATCAGCGAGAAGGTGATCGAAATGATGGTGAAGCCGATTTCTCGCGAGCCCTTGAGCGCCGCCTGGAACGGTTTCATGCCGCCCTCGACGTGACGCACGATGTTCTCGAGCATGACGATGGCGTCATCGACCACGAAACCCACCGACAGGGTGAGCGCCAGCAGCGTCATGTTGTTGATCGAGAAACCGAAGGCGTACATCGCGGCGCAGGTGCCGATCAGCGAGATCGGCACCGCGAGGCCCGGAATGACGGTAGCCGACACCGAGCGCAGGAACAGGAAGATCACCAGGATCACCAGCGCGATCGCAACCAGTAGGGTTTCCTGAACGTTGGCGACCGCCTGACGGATCGAGACCGATCGATCCATCATGAATTCCATGTTCACCGACGGCGGCACCTGCGCGCGGAAAGACGGCATCTTGGCGCGCACCGCGTCGACCACATCGACGGTATTGGCGTCGGGCTGGCGCTGGATCGCCAACACCACGGAACGGGTTCCGTTGAACCAGCTTGCGACCTGATCGTTCTCAACGCTGTCGACGACGCGCGCGATCTCGTCGAGCTTTACCGGCGCGCCGTTGCGCCACGCCACCGTGACCTTACGGTATTCTTTCGCTCTTTCGAGCTGCCCCGTCGCATTCAAGGTCACGTTCTGCCGGTCGCCGGCGAGAACTCCGACAGGCACGCTGGAATTGGCCCCGGCGAGCGCGGCGCGTACGTCATCGAGCGCGATGCCCCGCGCCGCGGCGCGTTCCGGATCGACCTGAACGCGCACCGCGAATTTCTGCGAGCCGTAGACCAGCACCTGCGCGACACCGGGAATCTGCGATATCTGCTGGCCGAGCAGCGTCTCGCCGTATTCGTCGACGGTCGAAAGCGGCAACGTCGGCGAGTTCAAGCTGACGTAGAGAACCGGATAGTCGGCCGGGTTGACCTTGCGGAAGAACGGCGGGTCCTTCACCTCTTGCGGCAAACGCCGCTGCGCGATCGAAAGCGCCGTCTGCACATCGAGCGAGGCGCTATCGATGTTGCGATTGAGGTCGAACTGAACGGTGATCGCCGTGCGCCCGAGCGAGGACGTCGAGCTCATCGAGCTGATGCCCGGGATGGTCGAAAACTGCCGCTCGATCGGAGAAGCCACGGACGCCGCCATGGTCTCCGGGCTCGCGCCCGGCAGCGTCGCGATCACGCTGATGGTCGGAAAATCCACTTTCGGGAGCGCGGAAACCGGCAGAAGGCGATAAGCAAACACGCCGAACACGATGAACGACGCCGTGATCAGCGTCGTCATCACCGGCCGTCGGATGCAGGCCTCCGAGAGCTGCATGGGTCAGGAACCCGCCTTCGGCTGACGCACGGAGACCCGCGTTCCCTCCGCCAACAGGAGTTGGCCGTCCGTCACCACCACCTCCCCTCCGGCAAGGCCTTCGGTGATGACCGATTCAGCGTCGACGGTTCGGCCGACTTTCACCGGCTGCACCGTCGCGACTTCGTTCCTGATGACGAAGACGTAGGTTCCCTTCTGTCCGACCTGAACCGCGACGGCGGGAACGGAAACGGCATCCTCGACCCGCAAGGTCAGTTGCGTGTTGACCAGCGTACCCGGCCAAAGCGCTTCGTCATTGTTGGCCATGCTCGCCCGCACGGGCACCATGCCCGAGGTGATATCGACGCTGTTGTCGATCATGCTGACGGAGCCGGCGGCCTTCTCCGTGGAGCCCGGGATGATCGCTTCGACATGGGTCGATCCGGCGCGCATCGCATCGCGCAAATCCGGGAGCGAATTCTGCGGGACCGAGAAAACGACGTAGACCGGCTTCGTCTGATTGATGGTCGCGAGCGGCGCGGTGTCGGCCGGGCGCACGAAGTTGCCGGTCTTCACGTTCGCGGCGCTGATGCGCCCGCTGATCGGCGCGAAGATCTTCGTATAACTCTGTTGGACCTTGAGGTTCGCAAGCGCGGCTTCATCGGCCTTGATGCTGGCGCGGAAGGTGTCGGCCTGCGTCTTGGCATTGTCGAGATTGACGATCGGCGTCGCGTTCTTCGCGACAAGCTCGGTGTAGCGGCGAACGTCCCGCTCCGCGCCTTCGAGCTGCGCCCGGTCGCGCGCGACCACGCCCTCGGCCTGCGCAACCTGCGCATCGAGAACGCGACCGTCGAGGGTGAAGAGAAGGTCTCCCGCCTTCACCTCGGCGCCATCCTCGAAGTGGACGCCTTCGATCGCCGTCTCGAGCCGGGCCTTGACGGCGACGCTGGCGATCGGCGTCACGGTGCCGAGGGAATCGATGCGGACCGGCGTCTGCTTCTTGACCGCGGTCGCGACCTCGACCGGCACCGCGCGTTGAGGCGCGGCCGCTTTTCCGGCCGGCGCCTGCGCGTTGGCGCCGTGCGGCGCCCATGTCGAGCGCGTGGCCACGCCGACCACCCCGAGGGCGAGCACCGCGAGCCCGGTTATGACCCAACTACGCTTTTTCATAGCGAAAGCGGTACCTTGTTCCCTCGCCCGAGCGCGGCCGCGCTTCTCAGCCCACGCTTCCGGTGGCCTGGTCGTGCCTGACGCTCAGCGTCCCCCAATTCCCAACGTACTGATAGCATAGGCAAGAAAGCTCTAACATAGACGGACGGGTCGCACCTGATAAACGCGGGCCGCGCGGTAACCCTGCGCCTCTCTCGGAAAAAGCACGGACCGTGCCAACGCCCTTGCCCCGGCCGCCCGGGCATTGGAAAAGAATGACCTCATGCGCATCGCCACCTGGAACATCAACTCGGTCAAGCAGCGGCTTGAGAATCTCCTCGCCTGGTTGAAGGAGACCGATCCCGACATCGCCTGTCTGCAGGAGACGAAGTCGATCGACGCCGCGTTTCCGCGCGAAGCCATTGAATCCGCTGGCTATAATGTTGCGATCCACGGCCAGAAGGCATTCAACGGCGTCGCCATTCTGTCGAAACTGCCGTTCGATGAAGTGACGCCGCGCCTGCCCGGGGATCCCGAGGACGACCATGCGCGCTTCCTCGAAGCGGTCGTCTCGACCAAATCCGGCGCGCTGCGGGTGGCATCGATCTACCTGCCGAACGGCAACCCGCCGTCGACAGAAAAGTACCCGTACAAGCTGCGGTGGATGGAGCGATTGATGAAATATGTGCCAGAACGATTGGCGCTGGAGGAGCCGCTCGTCCTCGCCGGTGACTACAATGTGATCCCGGCGGACGCCGATGTCCACGATCCGGCGGCGTGGGCGGGCGACGCCCTATGCCTGCCGCAGACGCGGGAGCGATTCCGTGCCCTGCTCAATCTCGGCCTCGCCGACGCCATCCGCGCCACGACCGATGCGCCCGGCCTCTACACCTTCTGGGACTATCAAGCCGGCGCCTGGCAGCGGAACAACGGAATCCGCATCGACCATCTGCTGCTGTCGCCGCAGGCCGCCGACCGCCTGACGGGCGCCGGGATCGACAGGTTCATGCGGGCGCGCGAAAAGCCGTCCGACCACGTTCCCGTGTGGATCGATCTCGCATTGGAACCGCGATAAGTGGCGCCGGCCCCGCCGCGCTTCACCATTCCGATGCCGCTGTCAGCGGACAATCCCGTTCTGCCGCTCGGCTATTCTCCCGTTGCGCCGGGGCGGCTCGCGCAAGTGGTCACGTTTCTCGAGATGACGGAGCCGCCGGCCGCGCCGGGGGAGCCCCGTGGGCGGACGCTCGGCCTGCGACGGTTCGACGGCGGTGCAACCGAAGACTACCGCCGCCTGTTCCGCGCGGTCGGCGAGGATTGGCTCTGGTCGTCGCGTCTCGAAATGACCGACGATGCGCTGCGCGCCATTCTCGGCGACCCGCGCGTCGAAGCCTATGCAGTGCGCGAGGGCGACCGCGACATCGGCCTTCTCGAGCTTGATTTCCGCGAGAACGCCGCATGCGAACTCAGCTTCTTTGGACTTGCGGCGGGATTTGTCGGCCGAGGATTCGGACGGAGGCTGATGGACGAAGCGATCCGTCGTGCCTGGGCGAAGCCGATCCGCCGGTTCTGGGTCCACACCTGCACGCTCGATCATCCGGCGGCGCTGGCGTTCTATTGCCGCGCGGGCTTTCGGCCTTACGGGCAAGCGGTGGAGGTTTCGAACGACCCGCGCGTCAGCGGGCACATTCGCCCGGACGCCGCGCCGCACATTCCGATGACGCGGCCCTGAACAGGCGGTAGGCGCGCTATTCGCGGCGCGACTTCATCCAGCGCTCAAGATAAACCAACGCCAGCGAGCGTTCGTCCTCGGTCGCGAGCCTGAAGGCGGCGTCGTACATCTCGCCGATCCATTTCTCGCCCGACGCGCCCGCGGCATCCTTCGCCAAAGTGAGCCACATCAAACCGCGCGCCGCCTGCCGCGGCACATACTCGCCCTTGAACAGCATGTGCCCGAGCAGAGCCTGCGCTTGATATTGCCCCTTATGCGCGGCGAGGCCGAGCCAACGGGCGGCCTGCCGCGGATCCTTCGGCGAGCCGGTTCCATCGAGATAAAGGCGCGCAAGATTGTACTGCGCGTCCGGATCGCCGAAGTAGGACGCGGCGTAGGCGAACATCTCACGCGCGCGCGGCGGATTGGCCTTCACCGTGCTGTTCGGAATGCCGTCGAGATAGTATTGGCCAAGCGCGACGAAGGCGCTGGCGACGAAGCGTGACTGCGGCGTCTCGGGGCTGTCGTCGGCGTGCTGGTTGGCAATGCGGCTGAAGTACTGGAAGGCGCGCAAGTCGTCCTGCTTCACCCCCTCGCCTTCCGCATACATGCGGCCAAGCTTCCACTGGGCGGCGGTATGGCCCTGCTCGGCGGCATATTCGAGCGAGGTGACGGCACGCGCCGTATGCCCGTCGCGTAGCGCACGCGCGCCGTCGCGGAAGGCCTGCAGCGGCGTCGGGGCTGGCGTGTGCGGCGGCACGCGCGTTCCGTCGAACGCGAGCGCCGGAGGAGCGGCGGGGGTGCGGCCGGGGGAATCCGCGCCGTCGAACGCAAGGGCAAGCCCAGGCGAGCTCAGCCCGATCAGAATTGCTATGCCGATACGCTCAAATATCCGCATAGGATTGTTTCTCAGCCGCACCGCCAGGGTGCGTTACTGCGCCGTTCACGGCGGGACCGACCTGTTGCGCGTACTTCCAGATGTAGCCGGACGTGTAGTCCGTCTCGCGCGGTTTCCAGTCTTTCTTGCGCTTCGCGAGTTCGTCGTCGCTGAGATTGACGTCGAGCGTCCCCGCGACGGCGTCGATGGTGATGATGTCGCCGTCGCGCAAAAGCGCGATCGGGCCGCCGACCGCGGCTTCGGGACCGACATGGCCGATGCAGAAGCCGCGCGTCGCGCCGGAGAAGCGGCCATCGGTGATGAGCGCAACCTTGCCGCCCATGCCCTGTCCGTAGAGCGCCGCCGTGGTCGAAAGCATCTCGCGCATGCCGGGGCCGCCCTTCGGACCCTCATAGCGGATGACCAGGACGTCGCCCTCCTTATAGGTCTTCTTTCGCACAGCCTCGAAACAGGCTTCCTCGCCGTCGAAGCAGCGCGCCGGCCCGGTGAACTTGAGTTCGCTCATGCCGGCGACCTTCACGATCGCACCCTCGGGAGCGAGATTACCCTTCAAGCCGACGACGCCGCCGGTCGCCGTGATCGGCTTGTCGGCCGGATACACCACGTCCTGTTCGGAGTTCCACTTCACGCTCTTGAGGTTTTCCGCGATCGTGCGCCCGGTCACGGTCATGCAGTCGCCGTGCAGATAGCCGTGGTCGAGCAGCGTCTTCATCAGCAGCGGAATGCCGCCGACCTCGAACATGTCCTTGGCGACGTAACGCCCGCCCGGCTTCAGGTCGGCGATGTAGGGCGTGCGCTTGAACACCTCCGCCACGTCGAACAACGTGAACTCGATCCCGCACTCATGCGCGATGGCTGGAAGGTGCAGCGCCGCGTTGGTCGAGCCTCCGGAGGCTGCAACCGTCGCGGCCGCGTTCTCCAGCGCCTTGCGGGTAACGATGTCGCGCGGGCGCAGATTCAGCCGCACGAGATCCATGATCTGCTCGCCCGCCGCCATGCAGAACCGATCGCGGATTTCGTACGGCGCCGGCGCGCCGGCCGAGTAAGGCAGCGCGAGGCCGATCGCTTCCGAAACCGTCGCCATGGTGTTGGCCGTGAACTGGGCGCCGCAGGCGCCGGCCGACGGACAGGCGACCTTCTCGATCTCGTCGAGGTCCTCGTCGGACATCGCGCCGACCGAGTGCTTGCCGACCGCCTCGAACATGTCCTGCACGGTGACGACCTGACCGCGGAAATTGCCGGGAAGGATCGAGCCGCCGTAGATGAAGATCGACGGCACGTTGAGGCGCACCATCGCCATCATCATTCCCGGAAGGGACTTGTCGCAGCCGGCGAGGCCGACCAGAGCATCGTAGCCATGGCCGCGCATGGTGAGTTCAACCGTGTCGGCGATCGCCTCGCGCGACGGCAGCGACGCGCGCATGCCGGCATGCCCCATGGCGATGCCGTCGGTCACGGTGATGGTGCAAAATTCGCGTGGTGTTCCCTGCGCGGCGGCAACGCCTTTCTTCACGGCCTGCGCCTGGCGCATCAGGGAGATGTTGCAGGGGGCGGCTTCGTTCCAGCAGGACGCCACGCCGACGAAGGGCTGATGGATCTGTTCGGTGGTGAGACCCATCGCATAGTAGTACGAACGATGCGGCGCGCGGGCGGGACCTTCCGTAACGTGGCGACTCGGCAAACGGGATTTTATGTTTGTTTTGACGTCCATCGACCTTTGAGCCCCCTGTATTCCAAGCCCCGGGTTTCGCTCCGGGTGTTACGCCGCGTTCCCTCCACTTTGCCGTCGATCTTGGAGGGCCCCCGACCTCGGATGATCGTTGCAATGCGACCTTCAGCGGAAGGTCACCATGGTGGCTCACGATCCTTTCGATGTCGTGTTCATGTGTGGCGGAATCGCGGCGTGAGGCCGTGCCTTGGCTCGCCTTTTACGCATTGTCCTAACATGTTGCTGAAGTGACACATCTGTGACGGTTAATCCACGTTAGTGAACTCCATGCTTTCCTCAAACGGCCGCCTTAACCGGGCTTTCTTTTCCCGCAGCGTGCACGACGTCGCACCCGATCTGATCGGCGCGGTGCTCACGGTGAACGGCGTCGGCGGCCGGATCGTCGAGGTCGAAGCCTATCACCACACGGAGCCGGCGGCGCATTCGTTTCGCGGGTCGACGCCGCGCAATGCCGTGATGTTCGGCCCGCCGGGCTATCTCTATGTCTATCGCTCGTACGGCATCCACTGGTGCATGAATTTCGTGTGCGAACCGGAAGGGACGGCCGCCGCCGTGCTGATCCGCGCGCTGGAGCCGACCGCGGGCATCGACATGATGCGGCAACGTCGCGGCACGGACGATCTGCGCTCGCTCTGTTCCGGCCCGGGCAAAGTGTGCGCGGCGCTTGCCGTCACCCGCGAGCACAACGGGTTCGCGCTCGACGCGCCGCCGTTCGCGGTGCAAGCCCGCAGGTCCATGCCGCGCCTCGCGGTCGGCGTGCGCATCGGCATCACCAAGGCCGCGGACCTGCCATGGCGCTACGGAGACGCCGATTCAAAGTTCGTCAGCAAGCCATTCAAGCCAAAGACTTAACCGCGCGCCGCGCCCGCTCCGTTGAGCTCCAGCAGCACCCACTCCGGCCGCGCCGCGATGCGGAGCGGCAAGGCGCTGCACCCAAGCCCGCTTGTCACATACATCCGCTTCCCGCCTTCCACGACCATGCCGTAGGTCCAGCGCAGCGGCGCCCAGGATGCATTCCGCAACGGCCCGAATCCCGGCAGGCAAATCTGGCCGCCGTGGGTATGCCCCGCCAGCATCAGGTGCGGCCCGGCCGGCAGGTGAGCGAACCAATGCGGATCGTGCGCGAGCACGATCGCCGGGTTGGAAGCGTCGAGCTTCATCAGAATGGCGTGCGACTCCAGCCGGTTGCGGCGCGCATCGTGGATGCCGACGACAGGAACCTTCCCGCCCTCGAACGCGATCTCATGGACCGAGTCAAAAAGCACCGTGATGCCATTGGCCCGCAACGCTTTTGCAACCTCATCGGGTCCATAGTTCCGGTCGTGATTGCCGAGCACCGCGACACGTCCGAGCGGCGCATCCAGGCGAGCCAGAATGGCGGCGACGATCTCGGGCGGCACGCGGCCGCCGCCGAACGGGATGAGGTTGACGAAATCTCCGCCGTAGAGCGCGAGATCGGGCCGATACTCCCTCGCCTCCTCGACGATACGCGCCAAGCGCGCGACGTCGTTGGTATGCGACCCGACATGAAAGTCGGACAGAAAAGCGATCCGCAACGGCCGCTTCCAAACCGGCCAGCCGGGAAGCGTCAGCGCGATCCGACGCACGACATGGCGCTGGGCGTGCGCGAACGGCGAGAGCCACCCCTTGTGCCCTTCGGCGTCACGAAAAGGCGGCCGGGTCAGCGCGCGGAACAATCGGTCGCGCAGCGCGCTCATGCGGCCGCCGGTTGCACCCGCCGATGGATCAGGAACGGCATCACGATCAGCGGGAGAATGCCGAGAGCGATCGGCACGAAGGCGGCGCGCGCCGTACCGGAGATGTCCCACGCAGCCCCGCCAGCGACCGAGATGACGACGGCGGCGGCATAGCCGACCATGAACATGCCGGCGGAGACCCGCGCGATGTCTTCCTGGTCGCAGTAGAGAACCGGCAGCGTCAGCACCAATGTGAGCGCCGCCGCCAGCATTCCGCCCAGCACCCCGGCGAAGGCGATAGTCCAGTGGCTCGCGGTCGTCGCGATGCCGAGAAGACAAAGAAGCGAGACGACCCCGACGATCGGTAAAGACCACGGCTGACGCGTCAAGCGCCCCGCGAATACCAACAGGAGCAGCGAGACCGGCATCTGCCCCGCATTGAGCGCGGTGAGAACGCTGCCGATCAGGTCGGGCCGGCCGGCCGTCTCGAGATAGCCGGGCACAAAGGCGTTGGTGCCGAAATAGGTCGAGGTCGCGCCGATAAAAGTCAGACCGAACTGCCAGACCCGCCTCTCCGTCCAGTCCGGGGACCAATGGACCGGCGGCGCGCTCCCCGGCCGGCTGGCGGCCCGCTTCGGCGCCATCAGCAGCGTCAGGATTGCGATGGCGACCAGCGGAAGTCCCCAGAAAGCAAGCGAGAGCCGCCAGCTTCCGCCGGTGAGCGGCAGAACGAACGCGATGGTCAGCGCCACCGGCAAAATCTCTCCGAGCAGAAGCCCATTGGTGTAAAGGGCGGTCGCAAATCCGGCGCGGTTCGGCATCCACTGACGGACCGCGGCCGGGAGCGCGACCTGCATCATGGCGATGCCGGCGGCCATGATTATTGTCGCCGTGAACAGGACGGGCGTGCTGAGCAGCGCACCGCGCAGCGCGGCGCCGACCGCGCCGATCAGAAGCCCCGCCGCCAGCGTCGCGGCGATGCCGAAACGCGCCACCAGGATCGACCCCGGCAGGGCGAAAAGACCGAACACGACCACGGGCAAGGCCGAAAGCAGACCGACTTCCGTGCCCGACAAGGCAAGATCGGCCTGGATCGCGGTGATGACCGGCGGGACCGAAAGGATGGTCAGCCGCAGCGCGATGCCGCAGAGCCAGAGCAGCGCGAATGCATGGAACAGCGCACGCGGCGACAACGCCGAGTCACCGGCCCCCCCGCTCAAGGCACAACCTTCAGGCGCTCCAGCGCTTCGATGATCTTTTCATGCCGCGCCTGCGCGTCGGCGCGCTTCTCGCGCTCGCCCTCGATCACGTCCTCGGGCGCGCGCCGGAGGAAATCGTTGTTCCCGAGCTTGGCGTCGACGCGCGCGATATCGGCGGCAACCTTCGCCATTTCCTTTTGCAGGCGCGCCCGCTCCGCGCCGAGGTCGATCACGCCGGCGAGCGGCAGCGCCGCCACCTCCCCGCGCACGACGAGTTGCACGGCATTGGCGGGCGCCGCCTCGGCGAAGCCGATGGAGGCCGCGCGCGCCAGTCGCTTGATCATGTCGCCCCATCGTTCGGCACGCGCACGCGTCTCCGCCGTGGCATTGACGAGAACCAGCGGCGTCTGCGCGCCGGCGGGAACGTTCATCTCGGCGCGGGCGGAACGGATGGCGGTCACAAGATCGATGACCCAGCCGATCTCGGCTTCGGCCTCGACATCGTCGAGTCCCTCGGGCTCCGGCCAGGCGCTCAGCACCAGCAGCGCATCGCGCTTGGCGGCCCCTTCCGCCGTCACCGCCCACAGCTCTTCGGTCACGAACGGCATGAAGGGATGCAACAGCTTCAGGATCTCGTCGCGCGCCCAGGCCGTCATTGCCCGCGTCTCGTCCTTGGCGGGCCCGTCGGGGCCGAGGAGGACGGGCTTTGCGAACTCGACATACCAGTCGCAATAGATATTCCAGACGAAGCGATAGAGGGCGCCCGCGGCCTCGTTGAACTTGAAGGCGTCAAGCGCCGCCGTGACCTCGCGCGCGGTCACCGCGGTCTCATGCGCGATCCAGCGGTTGAGGGTTTCCTTCGCGCTCTTGGGATCGAAGCCCGGCACGGTGACGCAGCCGTTCATCTCGGCGAAGCGCGCCGCGTTCCAGAGCTTGGTGGTGAAGTTGCGATAGCCTTCGACGCGCGAGGTCGAGAGCTTGATGTCGCGGCCCTGCGCCGCCATCGCGGCGAGCGTGAAGCGCAACGCATCCGCGCCGTACTGGTCGATCAGTTCCAGCGGGTCGATGATGTTGCCCTTGGACTTCGACATCTTCGCGCCCTTCTCGTCACGGACGAGGGCGTGGATGTAGACGGTGCTGAACGGCTTCTCCTTCATGAAGTGGTGGCCCATCATCATCATGCGGGCGACCCAGAAGAAGATGATGTCGAAGCCCGTCACCAGCGTGCTGGTCGGGTAGAAGCGCGCGAGCTCCGGCGTCTCGTCCGGCCAGCCGAGCGTCGAGAACGGCCACAGCGCCGACGAGAACCACGTATCCAGCACGTCCTCGTCGCGCGTGAGGAAACCCGCGCGACGCTCGGCGTCCTTCGCGATCTTGTCGGCTTCCGCTTTTGTCAGCACACCGTTGACGACATAGAAGGCAAGCGCGTCCGCCACCGCTTCGTCTTCGCTCTCGGCCACGAAGACCTTGTCGTCCGGCCCGTACCAGGCCGGAATCTGGTGGCCCCACCAAATCTGGCGCGAGATGCACCAGGGCTGGATGTTTTCCATCCAGTTGAAGAACGTCGATTCCCACTGCTTGGGAACGAAAACGGTCTGCCCGTCGCGCACCGCCGCCATCGGCACATACGACATCTCCTTGGCGTCGACGTACCACTGGTCCGTGAGATAGGGCTCGATCACGTCGCCCGAGCGGTCGCCATGCGGCACCATGTGGACGTGCGGCTCGATCTTCTCGACGAGGCCCGCCTCCTCCATGCGCGCGACGATACGCTTGCGGGCATCGAAACGGTCGTATCCGTCGAGCGCCAACGTCATGTCGAGATCGGCCGAAGGAGGCACGTCGTCGAGGAAAGCTTCGTTCTCGCGCAGGCTCAAGCGCGCGGAACGGTCGAAGATGTTGATCAGCGGCAGATGGTGGCGCCGCCCGACCTCGAAGTCATTGAAATCGTGCGCCGGGGTGATCTTCACCGCGCCGGAGCCCTTCTCCGGGTCGGAATATTCATCGGCGACGATCGGGATGCGGCGGCCGACCAGCGGCAGGATCGCATGCTTGCCGACGAAATCGCGATAGCGCTCATCGTCCGGATGCACGGCGATGGCGGTATCGCCGAGCATCGTCTCCGGCCGCGTCGTCGCGACCGTGATGAACGTGTCCGGATCGCCATCGAGCGGATACTTGAAGTGCCAGAGACTGCCCTTGATCTCGACCTGCTGCACTTCAAGATCGGAAATGGCGGTGAGCAGCTTCGGGTCCCAATTGACCAGCCGCTTGTCCTTGTAGATCAGCCCGGCACGGTAAAGCTCGACGAACACCTTGACGACGGCGCGCGAGAGACCCTCGTCCATGGTGAAGCGCTCGCGCGACCAATCGCACGAGGCGCCGAGCCGCTTGAGCTGGCCGATAATCGTGCCGCCGGACTTCTCCTTCCACTCCCAGACGCGCTCAATGAACGTCTCGCGGCCCATTTCGCGGCTGCCCGGCAGTTGCTGCTCCCGCAACTGCCGCTCGACCACGGCCTGCGTCGCGATGCCGGCATGGTCCATGCCCGGCTGCCACAACACGTCCTTGCCGCGCATGCGCTCGAACCGCACCAGGATGTCCTGCAGCGTGTTGTTGAGCGCGTGGCCCATGTGCAGCGAGCCGGTGACGTTCGGCGGAGGGATGACAATGCAGTACGGCGGCGCGGCCTTACGCTCCGGCCGGCCGCAACGGAAGGCCTTGGCCTTCTCCCAGACAGCGAAAATGCGGCCTTCAACGGCCGTCGGCTGATAAGTCTTCTCGATCATTCCGGCGCTTTCCAAACAAGCGCCGTAAGAAGCCCCCGTCGCCCTTGCCTGTCAATCGGGCCGTTCGCGCGGAAAGGTCAGCTTCGGCCGCGGGAAACCCGCTCGATCTCAGCCCGCACCAAGCGTTCGACAATCGTCGGAAGATTATTGTCGAGCCAGTTCTTGAGCATCGGGCGCAACATTTCGCCCACAAGATCTTCCAGCGTACGCGCGTTCTTGGTCAGAACCGTGTGCGCCAGAGCCCCGAAGGCCGTCGCGGCCGCAGCCGTCGTCTCCTCCGACAGAAGCGATTCGGCCTCGAACTCGGAGAAAGCGGGCCCTGTCGCCTGCGTCGGCTGCGCCGACGTGGCCGGCGGCTCAGATTGCGAGTCGGCAAAAACGACATCGGACACCGGATCGATCGTGCGGAACTCAGGCTCCGGCTCTTCGTCGGCCTCCATCGCTTCCGTCAATTCGAGCACGTCCGCCGTCTCGGCGGCGACCGCCGTGTCGCTTTGCGGACCAGGCATCGCCGCCTCCGCGTGGGGTTCAGGCCCGGCGTCGGGCGCATCCGCCTCTGCCCCGCTCTCGAACCCGGCAAGCATAGCGTCGATATCGTTCTGGCTGATGGCCGCGGGCTCGGCCGGAGGAGCGGCCGCGGGCTTTGCCGAGGACGGCTTCATCGGTATCACGCCGGCCGTGGCCTCCGGCGCGCCGGCAGGCTTGGCGCTCTCATCATCCGCGATAATACGTCGAATGGAGGCCAAGATTTCCTCCATGGAAGGTTCCTGCGCCTTCGCCGCCTGACTCATAACGACTTCCCCGCCGCCGCGTCCGAACGTGGACTCCCCACCGAATCACTCGAACCTTAGCGATGCTTGCCAACTACGAACGTGCGCGCGGCGTGTCAAAGGCTGATCGCATCCGCCGCACATCAAACGTCTCGAAGTGCGGCCGTGTGTCGTGGGCGCCGCCCGCCGTCATCGTCCGTCGGGCGTGCGCATTCCCGTCCATGCGTCACGCACCTGATGATAATGGATGCGCGGATCGTAGACCTGCACGGCAAGCCCCAGCGCCTGCGGCGACAGCCGGCCGGTCGACGAGAGCAGCGTGTACGAGTTGACGACGCGGTCGCGCTGCGCGGTCACCAGCGCCACGCGCGCGTTCACCAGCTCCTGCTGCGCGTTCAACACATCCAGCGTCGTGCGCTGGCCGACGCGCGCTTCCTCGCGCACGCCGTTGAGCGCGATCTCAGCCGCCGTGACTTGCGCCTGCGCCGCCTGGATCTGCGCCCGAGCGGCCTCGAGCTGCCCCCAGGCCTGCACGACGCTCGCGCGCACGCCGTCACGCTGAAGCTCAAGATTGAGGCGCTGCTGGCCGAGCGTTTCCTTCGACTGGCGGATCAAGGAGTATTCGGTCCCGCCCTGGTAGATCGGGATCGAAAGCTGGGCGACCGCTGCCGCCGCGAAAGTGCGCTGAACGATCGGCGAGCTGTCATATTGCTGCGAAAGGCTCCCCTGCACGGTCAGCGTCGGATAAAGCGCGCCCTCGCTGATCTTCACCTGCAGCTGGGCGACGTCGATGCCGTAGGTGGCGCTCGTCACCGACGGGTTCTCGATGATGGCCCTCGAAACGGCCGCCGCCATCGTGCGCGGCGAGAGCCGGTCGACCGGCATTCCGGGTGTGAGCTTCGCCGGTTCGATGCCGATGACGCGCCGATAGGCCGCGCGCGACGCCGAGAGGTTCGCCTCCGCCGCGAGCGAGGACGACCGCGCCGCCGCCAAGCGGGATTCGGACTGCGCGACGTCGGTCCGCGTCACCTCGCCGACGTTGAAGCGGTCGCGCGTCTGGCGCAGCTGTTCTTCAAGGACTTCGACGTTGCGGCGCTGCAGTTCCAGGATCGCGGTATCGCGCAAAACGTTCATGTAGGCCGTGACCGCGTCCAGCAGCACCTGCTGCTCGAGAACGCGAAGGGCCTCGCGGCCGGCCAGTACCTGGCCTTCCGCGGCGCGTGTCTGATTCGCGGTGCGAAAGCCGTTGAAAATCGTCTGCGTGCCGGTGATGCCGGCTCCGCGCGGAACCGTTGTTCCCCTGGCGATCCCGGACGACGTGGCGCTGTCGTAGTACTGCACGCCGACATTCGCCGTCGCGCTGAACTGCGGACGGTAGCCCGAGAGCGCCTGCGGCACGTTCTCGTCGGTCGCCCGCTGGCGCGCGCGCTCCGCATTAAGCTGGGGATTATTCTGATAGGCCTGCGCGAGCGCCGATTTCAGGGTCTCCGCGCGGGCGCCTTGAAGCGGCAGCAGAACGGCCAAGGCGACCGCGACGAGCGTCGCGACCTTTGCCCCTTCCGCCGCTTTTAGCGCCGGCCCCCTTGTCTTCCGCATCGTCAAAAGCCTTCCCAATATTGGCGCAAACTCAAACGAAATCCGCATACCGGTTGGCAAAGAGGACCCGTGCCGAAAGACGTGATTCCCGTGCACGTCGAGTCACCGCGCCGTGTTCGGCTCAACACCGAACATCTGACTCGGCCCGCAGCATAGCAGCACGTCCGCGCGAAGACGTCCCCGCAACGCGATTCGTCTGTGTAAAAGACGGAAGCTGGCGCGCCAGCGCCACACCTGTCGGCTAAGCGGTTGTTACTGAATCAGAAAACAAATTCACGCGGCGCCGCGAACGCCGCCAGCGCACATGCCGACGCGTCGAAAATCGAGCGGCCGCTCAAGACTCCGGCCGCCCGGCGATAGAGCATCGCCTTTCCCGCGGGCCCCGCCTTGACGCACACCAACCGTGCGCCGTCGGAGAGCTGCGCGCTTAGCGAGTCCGGAATGTGCTCGACGGCGCCCTCGATCAGCATCACGTCGTAGGGCGCGCTCTTCGGGGCGCCGCCGGCGAGCGGGCCGGTTTCGACCGCCACGTTTGCAACGCCGAGGCTCGACAGCGTCGCCGTGGCGAGGCGCGCCAGCGCGGCGTCCTCTTCGAGCGCGACGACGGAGGCCGCGAGGCGCGCGAGGATCGCGGCGGAATAGCCGGTGCCGCAGCCGACGACCAGCGCCCTGGACGTTTCCGTCACTTCGGCCGCCTGCACGAGCTTCGCGAGCACCATCGGCTTGAGCATGCAGCGCCCGCCGGGTCCGCTCGTCAGCGGAAGATCGAGGTCGAGATAGGCGAGCGCCGCCTTGCCGTCCGGCGCGAAACGCTCGCGCGGGATCTCGAGCATGGCCGAGATGATCGCCGGATCGGTGACATCGCTGGGGCGGACCTGGCTATCCACCATCATCCGCCGCGCCTGCGCGAAATCGAACATCTCAGTCAGCATCTCGGCCTTGGAAGCGTTCAAACCCGTGCGCGGTTTTGCGTCACGCCATGCAAAAAGGCAAGCCGCGCCGAGATCATGTGCATAGCCGGCTCAAGCCCGCAGCCGCCGCAGCGCGTCGCGCCCCGCGAACTTCGCCTGCGGCCCTAGCTCCTCCTCGATACGCAGGAGCTGGTTATACTTCGCGGTACGGTCGGAGCGGGCAAGCGATCCGGTCTTGATCTGTCCGCAATTGGTCGCGACCGCGAGGTCGGCGATCGTGGAATCCTCGGTCTCGCCGGACCGGTGCGACATCACGGCCGTGTAGCCAGCCTTGTGCGCCATTTCGACGGCGGCAAGCGTCTCGGTCAGCGAGCCGATCTGATTGACCTTCACCAGGATCGAGTTCGCCAATCCGCGCTTGATACCGTCAGCGAAACGGGTGACGTTGGTGACGAAAAGATCGTCGCCGACGAGCTGGCACTTGCTCCCGATCAGATCGGTCAGCGCCTTCCAGCCATCGAAATCGTCCTCGGCCATGCCGTCCTCGATCGAAGCGATCGGATAGCGCGAGACCAGGTCGGCGAGATATTTGGCCTGCTCCTCGCCGTTCCGCTTCTTGCCTTCGCCTTCATAGTCGTAGACGCCGCCCTTGAAGAACTCGGTCGCGGCGCAATCGAGCGCCAGAACGATGTCCTCGCCCGGCTTGTAGCCGGCTTTCTCGATCGACGTCATGACGAAGCCAAGCGCGTCGTCGGCCGACGCAAGGTTCGGCGCGAAGCCGCCCTCGTCGCCGACATTGGTGTTGTGGCCGGCGTCGGCCAGTCCCTTCTTCAGGGTGTGGAAGACCTCGGAGCCCATGCGCAGGCATTCGGCGAAGTTCGGCGCGCCCACCGGCATGATCATGAATTCCTGGAAATCGATCGGGTTGTCGGCGTGCGCGCCGCCGTTGACGATGTTCATCATCGGCACCGGGAGAAGCCGCGCCGAGACGCCGCCGACATAGCGATAGAGCGGCAGGTTGTTGGCGATCGCGGCCGCCTTGGCGACGGCGAGCGAGACGCCAAGGATGGCGTTGGCGCCGAGCCGGCCCTTATTCGGCGTCCCGTCGAGCGCGATCATCGTCTCGTCGATCTTGGCCTGCGCCTCGGCGTCCATGCCGCTCAGCGCGTCGAAAATCTCGCCGTTGACCGCGTCGAGCGCCTTCTCGACGCCCTTGCCCAGGTACCGCGCCTTGTCGCCGTCGCGCAGTTCGACCGCCTCGTGCTTTCCGGTCGAAGCGCCCGAGGGGACGCCGGCGCGGCCGAGCGTGCCGTCCTCCAGCATGACGTCGACCTCGACGGTCGGATTACCGCGGCTATCGAGAATCTGGCGGCCGATGATGTCGATGATGGCGGTCATGACGAATCCGGATGTTGCGTGGGGTGATTGCACAGGGGGTGAGGCGCTTCTACAGGATGGGCACGACCCCGGAAAGGGTCTGCGACAGCAAGACGATCCCGCGTATCGGAGCCCCCATGGCGATCAAGACCAAGCATCTCGGCAAGCCTTCCCGCATTCCGGCCTCGCCCGAAAAAGCGGACCTCGACCGCGTTCCCAATCCGCATGCCGACACGCACTATGTCGCCCGCTTCACCGCGCCCGAGTTCACCGCGCTGTGCCCGATTACCGGTCAGCCAGATTTTGCCATTCTTGTCATTGACTATGTGCCGGATCGTTGGCTGGTGGAGTCGAAATCATTGAAGCTTTTCCTTGCAAGCTTCCGTAATCACGGCGCTTTCCACGAAGATTGCACCGTCGGTATCGGCAAGCGGCTGGTCGAGCGGCTGAAGCCGCGATGGCTGCGCATCGGCGGCTACTGGTATCCGCGCGGCGGCATGCCGATCGACGTGTTCTGGCAACACGGCGCGCTCCCCGAAGGTGCGTGGGCACCGGGCCAGGGCGTACCGCCCTATCGCGGCCGCGGATAAGCGCATGTCGCGGCTCATCATCACCAATGGCGACGCAGCCGCCGAGCGCATCCGCGCTGCCGGCATCGAAGCCGAAATCCTCCCCTGGCGCGACGTTCTCTACGAGGGCCCGGTGCCTGGCGGCCTGCTTCTCGAAGCGCTCTCCCTCATCCGTGCTCAATTCCTGGCGGCCGAGCTTGCACGTCCGCCCTTGGATTTGCTCAACGATTTCGCTGCGCGGGACGCCGCCGTGCGCAACCACGGCCAGCATGAGCGCGTCGAGCTCTGGTTCGAGCATGACCTTTACGACCAGTTGCAGCTCGTTCAGCTGCTCACCTTTTTCGCCGACGAGGGGCGGCTCGAAGGCCTCTATCTCGTGCAGGCGCAGGATTATCTGAGCTTGCAGACGGAAGATGCGCTGCGCGATCTGCAAGCCGCCGCGCGGCCGGTAACCCCGCGGCATTTCGATAACGCGCGGCGTGCGTGGGAGGCGTTCACGGCCGCCACGCCGGAGCAGATCGTGCTGCTCGCGCAGCTCGACCTGCCGGCCCTGCCCTGCCTCGCCGCCGCGCTGCGCCGCCTGGTTCTCGAGCTTCCGGCGGAGCATTCCGGCCTCTCCGTGACGGAAGAGAAAATCCTCCGCTCCCTCGCCGAGGCTCCGACACAGGTCGGCCCGCTGTTCGGCAAGGTGGAGGCGCAGGAGGACGCGCGCTTCATGTCCGATCTGAGCTTCTTCCGGCGGATCGACGGCCTCGCTTTCGCGCCGCAGCCGCTGGTCAGCGGGCTGCGCACGACGTCGTCGGAGTGCGCCGGCGGGCCGGACAGCGCGCGCTACCGCATGTTCGCGCGCTCGGAGCTTTCGCTGACCGACGCAGGCCGCGCGACCCTCGAAGGACAGTTCGACCACGCGCGCGAGAACAAGATCGACCGCTGGTTCGGCGGCACGCATCTGACGCCGGACACGCTCTGGCGCCGCGACGCGCGCGACGGCGTCATCGCGCCGGCGCCATAACCGCGGCGTTCCAGGCCGCGAGCAGCGCCCGCACCTCTCCGCCAGGATCGGACGCGCGCATCACGCCGCCCATCACAGCAACCCCCGTCATCCCGGCGGCACGCAATGCGGCGACATTATCCGCCGCAACCCCGCCGATCGCGATCACGGGCAGCGAGGTCGCGGCCGCGATCGCGCGCAGGCCGTCAACGCCGAGCGCCGGGCCGTAGCCCGGCTTGCTGTCGGTGAGGAACGCTGGTCCCGCGACGAGATAGTCGACCAGGAAGGGGTTCGCGGCCGACGCCTCCCCGGCATTGTGGACGGAGAGGCCGAGCAGCTTGCCGGGCCCGAGCGCCGCGCGGGCGACCTCGGCGTCGCCGTCGGCCGGCAGATGCAGCCCGGTCCAATCCTCAGCGAGCGCGGGATCGGCAGCGTGGACGGTCAGCGCCGCGTTCCATTTCGCGGCGATCGGACTGAGCGTATCGCGCACCGCCGCGAGTTCCGCGCGCGGCAAGTCTTTTTCCCGCACGCTCGCCCAGCGGCAACCGGCGGCGAAGGCCGCTTCGAGAATATCGGGAAGCGGTTTGCGCGCCTGACTGCGGTCGGTGACGAGAAGAAGCGGCGGATCGGGAAGCGTCACGTTCCGACGAGGCCGAATTGCGGACTCGACGGTTCGGCGTTGGCGCGCTTCGGAATGCGGCCGGAGAGCCGCGCGAGCCGCCCGGCTTCGACCCCGGCCTTCATCGCCGCCGCCATGCGCACCGGATCGTTCGCTTTCGACACCGCCGTGTTGAGGAGCACCGCCGAGCAGCCGAGTTCCATCGCCAGCGCCGCGTCGGAGGCAGTGCCGATGCCGGCGTCAAGCACCACCGGGACCGGCGAGCGCGCGCAGATAAGCTCGATCAGATGCGGATTGGAGATGCCCAGTCCCGACCCGATCGGCGAGCCGAGGGGCATCACCACCGCCGCGCCGACATCCGCGAGCTTGCGGCAGGTCACCGGGTCGTCGTTGCAGTAAGGCAGGACGACGAAGCCCTTGCCGACGAGTTCTTCCGTGGCGCGAACAAGCTCTTCGACGTCGGGATAAAGGAGCTCGCGATCGCCGATGACTTCGAGCTTCACCCAGTTGGTGTCGAGCGCCTCGCGCGCCAGTTCGGCGGTGAGGATCGCGTCCTTCGCCGTCTGGCAGCCCGCCGTGTTGGGCAGGAAGTGCGCCCGGCCCGCGAGCAGATCGACGAGACTCTCCTCCTCGCCGGCGAGGCTAATGCGGCGGATCGAGGCGGTGACAAGTTCGCTGCCGCTCGCATTGAGGGCGTCGAGCATCATCTGCCGGTTGGGATAGCCGGCGGTACCGAGAAACAATCGGGAGTTCAGCGTTCGCCCGGCAATGGTGAGAGCATCGGCCATTTCATCCCCCCTGCTTGGCATGGACGATCTCGACGGCGTCGTCGGCTTTCAGCGCGGTCGCGGCCCAAGCCGCGCGTGGAACGACCGCACCGTTGAGCGCGACGGCGACGCCGCGCGCGTCCGCATCGATGCCTTTGCGGGCCAGCAGCGCGATCAGCGTGTCAGCCTCGATCGTCTCCGGTTTTCCGTTCACCTGAATCATCATCGTCCAATCGTAACCACTTGCGTTGAGACTCATTCCGCCGCCTGCGCCGGCGCGAAGCGCGCGATGCCGAAGGGCCGCACCGCGGCGTCCATTTCGCCCTCGCAGATGAAGCGCGCGACCGCATCCGCCGTCACCGGAGCGAGCAGGATGCCGTTGCGGTGATGTCCTGTCGCGTAAACGAGGCCGGGAACCGAGGCCGGCCCGAGGATCGGGGCGTCGTCGCGGCTGCCCGGCCGGTGGCCGACCCACATCTCCGCGATCGGCAGCTCCTCGATGGCGGGGAAGACGCGCCACGCCGCCTCGAGCAGCGTCAGCATGCCGCCGGCGGTAAGTTGCGTGTCGAAGCCCTTCTCCTCGACCGTGGCGCCGACGATCAGCCGGCCGTCCCGGCGCGGCACCAGATAGATGCTCGGGCCCCAAACCACATGTGTCAGCAATGGCGCCGATGGGTCCATCTGCAACGCCAGCATCTGTCCCTTGATCGGCCGCACCGGCGGCCGGAGTTCGGCTGGCAGACCTTCGATGCCGCGCGACCAGGCGCCCGCCGCCAGCACGGTAACGTCCGCGCGGATAGCCCGCCCATCCGCAAGGACCACACCCGCCACCCGGTCGCGCTCCACCAGCAGCCGCGAGACGGTCGTGTCCTCATGCACCGCGGCGCCGGCGCGCTCCGCCGCCACGCGCAGCGCGACAGCGAGCTTGCGGTTGTCGGCCTGGTGATCCTGCGGCGACCACAGCGCGCCGGCGAGGCGGCTGCCGAGATGCGGCTCGTATCTGCGCGCCTGCGCCGCCGTGATCCATTCGACCGGGAGGCCGAGGCGCTTCTGGAATTCGAGGTGATGATGGATGCGCGCCTGGTCGTCGGCGGTGAGCGCGACGACCAGCGTGCCTTCCTGTCGCAAGTCGACGCTCTCGCCCGACGCGGCTTCGAGTTCCGCGGCGAAATCCGGCCATAACGTCTGGCTGGCGCGACCGAGGGCGATGAGATTCTCCTCGCCGGGCTCAGCCTCGGCACAGGCCGCGAGCATTCCGGCCGCCGCATGGCTCGCGCCGCAGCCGGCTGTGCCCTTGTCGAACACCGTGACGGCACGGCCGCGCTGCGCCAGCCGCCAGGCGATACCGAGCCCGACCACGCCGGCGCCGATGACGGCGACGGTTTGGCGTTCGGAAACATGCTCTGCGAGGCTGGCCACTTGGCGGCTCCCTACGCTGGAATGACCCAGACAGGTTCGATGGGTGTGCTCTCAGCCGCGGCAGTCGCCACGGCACCCCAGGCCGATGCTTTGAATATCGGCCTTTTGCCGCCGCACGACAAGGGCCCTATCACGCTTCTTTCGACGCAGGGCCATGCAGCAACCGGGCGACGACAAAGCCGATCAGCACCATCGCGCCCCCCGCCGCGACGAGCGTCGGCGATGGCCCGGCGATTGCGAAGCCGACGGAATAGACGACGGGCCCCAGCGCCTGCCCCATGAAGTAGGAGAACGCGTGCATCGAGACGGCGGTGCCGCGCGCGGTCGGCGCAAGCTCCGTCATCTGCACCTGGATCGAGGCGTGCAGGAGGAAGAAGCCGAACCCCATCGCCACCATCGCGACGAGTTGCACCGGCCAGGGCGGCAGCATCGCCTCGACCACCAGACTGACGCCGGCGACGGCGCCGCCGAGAATCATGATGCGGCCCGATCCGAGCAGCGCCAGCAGCCGCTTGATCGCGGCCGAGTAAAGCAGCCCGCCGATCGCGAAGCCGCCGATCACGAACCCGGCGATGCCCGCGCGCGGCTCGCCGGTGAGGCCGAGGAGGAAGGCGACGTAGGGAAAGATCCCGAACAGGACCGCTCCCTCGGCAAAGACCGCGCCGTAGCAGACCTTCGCGCGCGGATTGGAGAAGACTTGCCGATAATTCGCGAACGCCGCGGCGAAATCGATTCGCTCCGCCCGCGGCGAGACGACGTCGCGCAAGCCGAACACCGTCCCCGTGAACGCCCCAATCATGACGCAACCGGCGGCGACGAAGACCCCGCGCCACCCGGTGAGATCGGCCAACAGGCCGGATGCGGCCGCGCCGACGAGCAGGCCGCTGATACTTCCGATCAGGACACGGGAGATCGCGACCTGGCGGGCTTGCATCGGCACCTTGTCGCCGAGCAGAGCCATCGCAACGGGGAAGATTCCGGCGCCGGCCATTCCGGCGAGGATGCGCGAGGCGAGCAGCATCGGGAAATTCGCCGCCAGCGCCGAGGCGACGGCGCTCAAACCGAGCACGCCGACGCAGGCCGTAATCACCCGCGTCTTGCCGAGCAGGTCGCCCACCGGACCGAGGATCGGCTGCATCAGCGCGAACGGCAGCGCGAAGGCGGTACCGAGCAACGCCGCGGTATCGACGTCCACGGCAAAATCCAGCGCCACGCTCGGCACGATCGGATCGGCCATGCGCACGAACAGCGACGCCGCGAAATTGATGCCCGCCAGCACCAACAGAAGGCGCGTCACGTTCGGCATGCGGGCCGCCATGCGCTCATCGCAATACCAGGGGGTGGCGGCTCAAGTGACGTCCCGGACTTTCGCCAGGCGATCGAAAGCCATCAGCGTCCGCAGCAGCGCTTCCATGTCGCGCAGCGGCAGCATATTCGGCCCATCGGACGGCGCGCGGTCCGGGTCCTGATGAGTCTCGATGAAGACACCGGCGACGCCCACGGCGACGGCCGCGCGCGCCAGCACGGGCACGAATTCGCGCTCGCCGCCCGACGAGCCGCCGCGCCCGCCCGGCTGCTGCACGGAATGCGTCGCGTCGAAGATCACCGGCGCGCCGGTGGTGCGCGCAAGGATCGGCAGCGCGCGCATATCCGAAACGAGCGTGTTGTAGCCGAATGACGCGCCGCGCTCGGTCACCAGGACGTTGGCGTTGCCGGCGCCCGTCATCTTGGCGACGACGTTCGTCATGTCCCATGGCGCGAGGAACTGCCCCTTCTTGACGTTCACTACCCTGCCCGTCTTCGCCGCCGCGATGAGAAGATCGGTCTGCCGGCAGAGGAACGCCGGGATTTGGAGGACATCGGCCACTTCGGCCACGCGCGCGCACTGGTCGTTCTCATGCACGTCGGTGAGCACGGGAAGGCCCAGCGTCTCGCGGATTTCCGCGAAGATCGGCAGCGCTTGCGCCAAGCCGACGCCGCGCGCGCCGCCGGCGCTGGTGCGGTTCGCCTTGTCGAACGAGGTCTTGAATACGAGGCCGATGCCGGCACGCGCGGCGATTTCCTTCAGCGCCGACGCCATCTCGAGCGCATGCGTCCGGCTCTCCAACTGGCAGGGACCGGCGATCAGCGCCAGCGGCCGCGCGTTTGAGAAAGTCACGCCGCCGACGGTGACGGTCGGATTGGCTTTGGGGGCGTTCATTGCGTCCGCACCATGGATACTGCTCAAGCGTAGGTCAACGGACACGAACCAAGGGTTCCAGCACGAGCACCGCGCCTTGAACGCGCGCGATCAAAGGCGGGCTATCGAGACGCTTCGATGCGCCCTGAACGGCGTTGTCCGCGAAATCCGCAATCGTCAGGCGCAACGCGCCGAGACGCATGCCACCCGTTACATCCGGCACCGCGGGACCATATCGCCGCTGAAACGTAGCCGGCGTCACGACCTCGATGACGCCGCGTGGCGTGTTGACGGCAATTCCGTCCGCACTCGTCTTCGTGGCGGGTGCATCGGCAAAAGCGGCAAGGAAGGCTGAATGAGCCACAGGCTCCGTCGCAACGAAAACGACGCCGGCGACGCCCAAGGCTCGATTCGCATGACTCTGGAATGCCGGGTTCCAGAAATTCTCCGGATAGTGCTGCTGGCAAACGAAGAAGCCCGCATCAGCCTCAGGATCGACGGCGAAGGCGAGCGAGAACGCAACCTTGATGACGTCGCCGTTCGGCCGGCGCGCCTCGCGCTCGAAGTCGAAGGCGTCGTAGCCGCCGATCCCTGCCGTCTCAAACGCGGCGCGATCCGCACGGGCGTCCGTGCTCTCGAGCACCAGCATCGCGAAGCCTTCGTGGCGCGCGAGAAAATCCTGGCTCGCTTTGCCGAAGGAGAATGCGCGCGGCGCAGCCGGCGGAATTTTCTCCGGCTCCTCGACGCTCAGGAGCTCGATGAAAAAGCCGGGAAACTGCACGATGTAATTGTGCGTGCCCCACGGATGCTTGTTGCGCGCCCCGACCGTGAAGCCGAGGCGGCGATAGCGTTCCGCCGCCTCGTCGAGATCGCGGACGGCATGGACGATGTGGTCGAGACCGCGGGGCATGATTGGATGTCCTTGTCATTCCGGAAGCCGAGCAAAGCGAGACTGTCCGGAATCCATAGTCCCAGACTTTGTCGTCTGGCGCGGGGGTCATGGATTCCGGGTTCGCGGGCAAAGCCCGCGCCCCGGAATGACGGCCCCCTACTTCACGCTCGAGAACGATGTCGGCTCCAGGAACTGGTTCGACAGGGTCTGCACGATCGGGCCGTCCTTTTCGGTCTCGGCGCGCTTGGCGATCCACTCCGGGTCGGTTGCGAAAGCTGTCCACTTCTTCTCGCGGTCGGCGAGCGAATCCCAGACGAGCATGTAGGTGAGATCGTGGTTGGATTCACCGCACAGCGTCGTCCAGAAGCCGGCTTGGCGGATGCCGTGCTTCTCCCACAGCTTCAGCGTGATGGTCTCAAACCGCTTGAGCAGCGCAGGCAGACGCATGGGAACGCAACGATAGACACGCATTTCATAGATCATGAAATTCCTCCTGGTTGAGACGGCGTTGAGGTCGGCACGCGGCAGGCGCGCGAGTTGGTGAGAACGGTACCCTAGCCGGGAAAGCGTTCCGGTTTCCAGCGACGCCGCGCCGCATCCTCAACCAGCCTGCAGCGCCGGAGCCGCCGCCGGCTGTTGCATGGAATGCACATCCCGCATCGCATCCTCGACCGTCGCGCGGTACTCGGCCAAGGGCGGACGCAGCCCATGGGTGACCAACACCTGTTGCACCGCGGGCCGCGCGGCGGTGATGAACAGCTTGACGCCGCCTCGGGCCGCCTGCCGGCACGTTCCGTGGATCGTATTCGCGGCGGTGGAGTCGAGGAACGGCACCGCCGACAGATCGAGAATGAACGCCTTGTGCTGGTCTGCGATACGATCCAGCACCGCGCCGACGCTCGCGGCGGCGCCGAAGAAGAACGCGCCACGGATGCGATAGACGATGACGTCGGGGTCGGAGGCGAGGTCCGGCTGATACACGGTGCGCTCGCTGCGGGCGCCGTCCGCCTGATCGTCGACGATCAGCGGCGCGCGCGCCTCGACCGTGATCTCCTTCGCCATCCGGTTGATGAAGATCACGGCGCCGATCAGGAAGCCGACGACGATGCCCTCGGTCAGATCGCGGAAGATCGTCAGCCCGAAGGTTGTCAGCAGGATCACGGCGTCGCCGCGCGACGAGCGCAGCAGCGCGGCGAATTCGCGCTTCTCCGCCATGTTCCAGGCGACGAATGTCAGGACGCCGGCGAGCGCGGCGAGAGGGATGAAACTCGCGAGCGGCGCGGCGACCAGCAGAAACAGCAGCAGAAACAGCGAATGTAGTATGCCGGACAAGGGCCCGCGCGCGCCGGCGCGAACATTCGTCGCCGTGCGCGCGATGGTGCCGGTGACGCAGATGCCACCGAACAGCGCGGAGCCGATATTGCCGATGCCTTGCGCGACGAGCTCGCAATTCGAGCGATGGCGCCGGCCGGTCATCCCGTCCGCGACCACCGCCGAGAGAAGGGACTCGATCGAGCCGAGCAGCGCGAACGCGACGGCGTCGGGCAGGACCGCTTGCACCTTCGACAGGTCGAACGCCGGCAGCGCCGGCGCCGGCGGCAACGACGGGATCGCGCCGAAGCGGCTGCCGATCGTCTCCACGGGCAGACTCAGCGCCCAGGCCGCGACCGTCGTCAGGCCGACGGCGATCAGCAGGTTCGGCCAGCGCGGGCGGAAGCGCTTAAGCGCGAAGATGCAAACGAGCGTGAGCACCGACAAGCCCACCGCCGTCGCGTTGAACGTGCCGAACGCATGCGTCAGCGCCTGCAGCTTCGGCACCAGCGGGCCCGGCTCCTTCTCCAGCGTGAGGCCGAAGAGGTCCTTGATCTGGCTGGCGATGATGATCGTGGCGATGCCGGCGGTGAAGCCCACCGTCACCGGATAAGGGATCAGCTTGATGTAGGTTCCGAAGCGCAGGAAGCCGGCGGCGATCATGATCATGCCGGCGATCGCGGTCGCCAGGATCAACCCGTCGATGCCGTGGCGCTCGACGGTCGCGGCAACGAGCACGATGAAGGCGCCGGCCGGACCGCCGATCTGAAAGCGGCTACCGCTGAACAGCGAGATGAGGAAGCCGCCGATGATCGCCGTATAGAGGCCGCGTTCGGGGCTCGCGCCGGACGCGATCGCGATGGCCATGGAGAGCGGCAACGCGACGATGGCGACGGTCAGGCCGGCGACGACGTCCGCCCGGAAGTCCGCGAGACCATAGCCGTCGCGCAGGACGGTGATGAGTTTCGGCGTATAGAGTTCGGCGAAAGTCGGCTCAGAGGATCCGCTGGCAGGCCGAAAATCTGGCATGGTCGTCGCGCTTTCTGCGCAAGGAAAAACTTAAACCAATCGCGACTGCGTCACCGCCGCGCCGACGAAGGACGCGAACAACGGATGCGGCTCGAACGGCCGCGATTTCAGCTCGGGGTGAAACTGCACCCCGACGAACCAGGGATGATCGTCGTATTCGATCGTCTCCGGCAGGAGACCGTCCGGCGACATGCCGCTGAACTTCAGCCCGCGCTGCTCGAGGCGGCCCTTATAGGCGGTGTTGACCTCGTAGCGGTGGCGATGGCGCTCGGAAATTTCGGTCGCGCCGTAGATTTCCGCGATCTTGCTGCCGCGCGCGAGCGCGGCCGTATAGGCGCCGAGGCGCATGGTGCCGCCAAGGTCGCCGTTCGCCGCGCGCTTCTCCAACTCGTCGCCCTTGAGCCATTCGGTCATCAGGCCGACCACGGGCTCCGTCGTCGGCCCGAATTCGGTCGAATTGGCGTTTTCGATGCCGCAAAGATTGCGCGCCGCCTCGATCACCGCCATCTGCATGCCGAAACAGATGCCGAAATACGGCATGGCGCGCTCGCGCGCGAACTGCGCCGCGCGGATTTTACCCTCGGCGCCGCGCTGGCCGAAGCCGCCCGGCACGAGGATGCCGTTGACGTGCTCGAGGAAGGGGGCCGGGTCTTCCTTCTCGAACACCTCCGACTCGATCCAGTCGAGATTGACCTTCACGCGATGCGCGATGCCGCCATGCGACAGCGCCTCGATCAGCGATTTGTAGGCATCCTTCATGCCCGTGTACTTGCCGACGATGGCGATGGTGATGTCGCCTTCCGGGTTGCGGACACGGTCGTTGATCGTGCGCCAGCGGGATAGATCCGGCGGCGTATTCACCTCGATGCCAAAAGCATTGAGAACTTCCACGTCGAGCCCTTCGGCGTGATAGGCCTCGGGCACGGCATAGATGTTGTCGACGTCGCGCGCCTCGATCACCGCGCTCTCGCGTACGTTGCAGAACAGCGAGAGCTTGCGCCGCTCCTCCTTCGGGATCGGCCGGTCGGTACGGCAAAGCAAAATGTCCGGCTGGATGCCGATCGAAAGCAGTTCCTTGACCGAATGCTGCGTCGGCTTGGTCTTCAGTTCGCCGGCGCTCGGGATGTACGGCATCAGGGTGAGATGCACGTAGATCGCGTGGTTTCGCGGCAATTCGTTGCCGAACTGGCGGATCGCCTCGAGGAACGGCAGACTCTCGATGTCGCCGACGGTGCCGCCGATCTCCATCAGGACGAAATCGACGTCCTCGTTGCCCTCGCGGATGAAATCCTTGATGGCGTTGGTGACGTGGGGGATGACCTGGATGGTGGCGCCGAGATAGTCGCCGCGCCGCTCCTTGGAGAGGATTTCCTGGTAGATGCGCCCGGTGGTGATGTTGTCCTTGCGGGTCGCCGGCCGCCCGGTGAACCGTTCGTAGTGACCGAGGTCGAGGTCGGTCTCCGCCCCGTCGTCGGTCACGAAGACTTCGCCGTGCTGATACGGCGACATCGTTCCCGGATCGACGTTCAGATAAGGGTCGAGCTTTCGCAGACGCACCTTGTAGCCGCGTGCCTGCAGGACGGCGCCGAGCGCCGCGGAAGCGAGACCTTTACCGAGGGAGGAGACCACGCCGCCGGTGATGAACACATACCGCGCCATGGGGCTCCAGCTTTAACCTCCGCCAAGCGATTCGACTACGCGCCATCCGATTATCAACAATGCCGAGGCCGGATGGGCGGCACTCACGAAAACAAGCAGCAAAGACGCGGGACCGGCACCGCCTGGGTCACGCCTCCACCTGCTCTGCCAGAGCGTGATCCTCGCGCGGGACCACGTTCCGATTACTGCGACTGCGGCACCTGCGGGGCGGACGGCTGCGCCGGAGCGGGCGCGGCCGGCGCAGCGGGAGCCGGCTTCTGAAGCTGGTCGAGGACGCCCTTGCCCTGGCCGAGCGGCGCCATCGGGGACGCCGGGCTACCCGATCCGGCGCCGGTGCCGAGGATCGAGTTCGGCCGGCGGTCCATGCCCGCCAGAACCGACAAAAGCAGGCTGGTGGCGAAGAACACAGCGGCGAGGATCGCCGTCGAGCGGGACAGCACGTTGGTGGTGCCGCGGCTCGACAGGAAGCCACCGCCGCCGCCCATGCCGAGCCCGCCACCTTCCGACTTCTGCAGAAGGATGAGCCCGGTCAAGGCCAGCACGACCATCAGATGAATGACGATAACGACGGTCTGCATCGCGAATCCAAAAAATCGGGCTCTTACCGGCCCCGAGGTCCGGTAACGCCGCGTCCCATATAGGAAGTTCTGCGGCTATCTACACGATGGCCGCATGTATTTCTACTCTCGCCTCAATTATCCATAGGCGGCGGCGATGCCAAGGAAATCGGCCGCCTTGAGGCTCGCCCCGCCGACCAGGGCGCCGTCGACATCGGGAACGGCCATCAATTCCTTGGCGTTTGCGGGTTTCACCGACCCGCCATAGAGCAGGCGGACGCCCTGCCCCGCCTTGCCGAAGCGCGCGACCAGCGCCTTGCGGATCGAACCGTGGACCTCGGCCACGTCGGCCGGGGTCGGGGTCAGGCCGGATCCGATCGCCCAGACGGGCTCATAGGCGACCACGAGATTGGCGGGGGTGGCGCCGTCGGGGATCGAACCTGCCAGTTGTGTCCCGACCACCTTCAGGGTCTCGCCGGCCTCGCGCTGCGCCTGCGTCTCCCCGACGCAGACGATCGCCAGAAGCCCGGCGCGCCACGCCGCCTCGGCCTTGGCGCGCACATCGGCATCGGTTTCCTGGTGATAGGCGCGCCTCTCCGAATGCCCGACAATGACGGCGGAAGCCCCGGCATCAGCCAGCATTTCGGCGGAAATATCGCCGGTAAAGGCACCCGACGGCTTGGCATGGCAATCCTGGCCGCCGATCGCGACGCCGGTCCCCCTGGCGCGCGCGGCGAAGGCTTCGAGCAGGGTCGCCGGCGGGCAGACCATGAGATCGACCGCCGAAAGCCGCGTGGCGCCGGCGATCATCGCGTCCAGCTCACCCGCCGAGGCGCGCAGCCCGTTCATCTTCCAATTGCCCGCGACCAAAGGCCGCCTCGCCTCACCCGCCATGTTTGTTCCTCATTTCGTCGCGAAGCGGTTAGCAGAGCAACGCGCAGAGAAAAAGGCGTCCCGGACGTAACGGTTACCGCCATCGCCTCAGGCTTTCGGTCATGTTGCGGTGCCAACGCCCGATCCGTATGATGCGCGCGCTTCGGTGACCGCGCTTCGGTGGTCCTGGCATCCTCACGAAAAGCAACGGTTCCATGCTTCGCGGTCTACGGAAAGCTTCGAGCAATTGGCTCGGCAAAATCATTATGATCGTCGTTGTCGGCTTTCTGGTCGTCAGCTTCGCGATTTGGGGAATCGGCGACATTTTCCGCGGCTTCGGCCGCTCGACGGTGGCGACCGTCGGGTCGACCGAGATCGGCTACGAGCAGTTCCGCCAGATCTATACGGAGCAGTTGCAGCGGATCGGCGCCCAGATCGGCCGCCCGGTAACGCCCGAGCAGGCGCGCGCGGCCGGGATCGACCGCCAGATTCTTCAGCAGCTCATCTCCGAGACCGCCCTCGACGAGCGGGCACGCGTGCTCGGGCTCGGCGTCACGGACGAGACGGTCGCGCAGCTCATTCAAGCGATGCCCGCCTTCCAGGGGGCCAACGGGCAATTCAACCCGGTGATCTTCCAGCAGCGCATTCGCAACGCCGGATATAACGAGCAGCGCTTCGTCACCGAGCAGCGCCGCTTCATCATCCGCAACCAGTTGACGGATTCCATCGGCGGCGACGTGACCGCGCCGAAAGTGATGCTGGACGCCGCCAACCGCTTCCAGAACGAGAAACGGACGATCGAATTCATCACGCTCGGCGCGGCCCAGGCCGGCGACATTCCGGCTCCGACCCCGGAGCAGATCTCGACCTATTACGACGAGCACAAGGGCGAGTTCCGCGCGCCCGAATACCGCAAGATCGTGGTGCTGCCGCTTTCGACCGCCGACGTCGCGAAATGGATTCAAATCTCCGACGCGGACGCGCAGAAATATTACGACACGCACAAATCGCGCTACGTCACCACGGGCGAGCGCCAGTTGCAGCAGATCATCTTCCCTTCGATGGAGGAGGCGAAGGCGGCGAAGGCGCGCATCGACACCGGCGTTCCCTTCACCACCATCGCGACCGAACGCGGGCTCTCGGAAAAGGAAATCGACACCGGGCTCGTCGGCAAGTCGGCGCTCGCGCCCGCCGTCGCCGAAGCGGCCTTCGCCCTTCCCGAGGGCGGCGTGAGCGACCCGGTGCAGGCGCGCGCGGGCATCGCGCTCGTGAAAGTGCTCAAGATCGAGCCGGATCGCACGCGCACTTTCGACGAAGCCAAGGAAGAGGTGAAGACCGAGCTGCGCGCCGAGCGGACGCGGAGCGAGATATCCGAAAAGCATGACAAGATCGAAGACGAGCGGGCCGCGGGATCGACGCTCGCCGAGGCGGCGCAGAAGATCGGCGTGGTCGCGACCACGATCGACGCCGTCGATCGCAACGGACGCGACCCGTCCGGCGCGCCGGTGGTCGGCCTGCCCTCACCGGAAATCCTGGCCCAAGCCTTCGCCACCGAAGCCGGCGTGGACACCGATCCGATCCGGCTGCCCGACGGCGGCTATATCTGGTTCGAAGTGGCTGGCATCACGCCGTCGCATGAGCGCAAGCTCGACGACGTGCGCGAGCAGGCCGCGCAGAAGTGGCGGGATGCGCAGGTCGCCGAGCATCTCAAGAAGAAAGCGGACGAACTGTTGGCCAAGCTGAAGGCCGGCACAACGCTGGCCGACCTTGCGGCGGCGGAAGGCGTGAAGGTGGAGACCGCGAGCGATCTGCATCGCCGCAGCACCGATACGGCTCCCTCCCCGGCGGCGCTCGCCGCCGTGTTCACCACCGCGAAGGGCGCGGCGGGCGCGGCGCAGGGCAAGGCGGCAACGGAGCAGGTCGTCTTCCGCGTCACCGCAGTCAACGTGCCGCCGCTCGACATGCAGTCGGCCGAAACCAAGCAGCTCGCAGAGACGATGGCGCAGGCATTGTCGAACGATCTCCTCGTCCAATATTCCGCGCGGGTGCAGCAAGACGTCGGCACGACCGTCAATCAGGATGTCTTCCGACGCGTCGCGGGCGGCGGCGGTCCGGAGCCGGAATAAGCGCCGATGCAGATCGAGCCTTCGGCAGAGGATTTCGCCGCGCGCTACGATCGCGGCGAGGCACAGGTTGTCTGGACCACGCTGGTGGCGGACCTGGAAACGCCGGTCTCCGCGTTCCTGAAGGTCGCCGGCAACCGGCCGATGAGCTTCCTTCTCGAATCCGTGGAGGGCGGCGCGTCGCGCGGTCGCTACTCCATCATCGGGCTCGACCCGGACATCATCTGGCGCGCGAACGGCGCGCAGGCGGAAATCAACCGCACCGCCCGCACCCAGTCCGAAACCTTCACGCCCTGCCCGCAAGGTCCGCTCGACGCGCTGCGCGCGCTCATCGCCGAGAGCAGGATCGCCCTGCCGCACGGCCTGCCGCCGATGGCGGCCGGCGTCTTCGGGTATCTCAGCTACGACACCGTACGGTTGATCGAGGAGCTGCCGGCGGCCAATCCCGACCCGATCGGCATCCCCGACGCGATCATGATCCGCCCGACCGTCGTCATCGTGTTCGATACGGTGAAGGACACGATCACCGTGGTCACGCCGGCGCGCCCTGAACGCGGCGTCAACGCGAATACGGCGCTGCAGCGCGCCACCGACCGGTTGTCGGATGTCGTCGACCGGTTCGACACCATGCTCCTCAACATGGCGGACGAGCACCCCGGCCCGTTGACCGTGCCGACGCAATCGAACACCACGCCGGAAGAATTCGCCCGCATGGTGGCGCGCGCCAAGGAGTACATCGCCGCCGGAGACATCTTCCAGGTGGTGCTGGCGCAGCGCTTCGAAGCGCCGTTCACCCTGCCCCCCTTCGCCCTTTATCGGGCGCTGCGGCGCGTGAACCCGGCGCCGTTCCTGTTCTTCCTCAATTACGGCGCGTTCAGCGTCGCGGGGTCGAGTCCGGAAATCCTGGTGCGTGCCCGCGGCAACGTCGTCACCATCCGCCCGATCGCCGGCACGCGGCCGCGCGGCCCGACGCCGCACGAGGACAAGGCGCTGGAGGACGAACTCCTCGCCGATCCGAAAGAGCGCGCCGAGCATCTGATGCTCCTCGACCTCGGCCGCAACGATGTCGGGCGCGTCTCCGACATCGGCACCGTCAAGGTCACCGATCAGTTCTTCATCGAGCGCTACAGCCAAGTGATGCACATCGTGTCCAACGTCGAGGGCCGGCTCGCGCCGCGCTACGACGCGCTCGACGCCCTCGCCGCCGGCTTCCCCGCCGGAACGGTCTCCGGCGCGCCGAAGATCCGCGCGATGCAGATCATCGACGAACTGGAGAAGGAAAAGCGCGGCCTCTATGCCGGCTGCGTCGGCTACTTCTCCGCTGCGGGCGAGATGGACACCTGCATCGTGCTGCGCACGGCCCTGGTGAAGGACGGCAAGATGTACGTGCAGGCCGGCGCCGGGATCGTGGCCGATTCCAATCCCGCGGCAGAACAGCAGGAGTGCGTCAATAAGGCCAAGGCCCTCTTTCGCGCGGCCGAGGAGGCGCAACGCTTCGCCAGCGCGGCCAAGCGCGGGCAGTAAGGGCCGCGCATCCCTTGTTCGAAGCTGTCACAAGGCTTATGATATACAGTGAAGAAAAGTATATCCGGAGCCGACGCCATGCCCATGCAGGTCGCCAAGTGGGGGAACAGTCTTGCCGTCAGGCTTCCGCGCGCGCTCGTTGAGGCGCTGAGGCTGAAGGAAGGAGACCGGGTCGACATCCGCGTTGCCGATCCTCGCACGTTCGAAGTCGCAAAGGCGCCAACCACCGAAGAGATCGTGCAAGGGCTGCGGACGTTTCGCGGCCGCGTGCCTGTCGGATACAAATTCAGCCGACTGGACGCGTATGAGCGCGGATGACTTTTTCGACACCAATGTGGTCGTCTATCTCCTCTCCGCCGATCGACAGAAGGCAGATATCGCCGAGCGGCTTCTGATGGGTGGCGGCGTCGTCAGCGTTCAGGTGCTGAACGAATTCGCCTCGGTCGTTACGAGGAAATTCGGTCTGGGGATGGCGGACCTGAGGGAAGCGCTCGCACGGATCCAGGCGGTATGCACGGCGGTCCCACTCGACGTCGAGACTCATGCGCTCGGGCTGGACGTCGCCGAGCGCTACCATCTCGCCATCTATGATGCCATGATCGTCGCCGCGGCGTTGCGGTCCGGCTGCCGGGTTCTCCATACTGAAGACTTGTACAGCGGACAGGTGGGCCAACTGATCATCCGCAACCCGTTCCTGTGACGGGGATGCGCTTGACCCGCTTCGGCTGCCTTACTATCGGTGCGCGACCATGATCATCCTGATCGACAACTACGACAGCTTCACCTTCAACCTGTACCACTATCTCGGCGGGTTGGGCGCGGAGGTGGTCGTGCATCGCAACGACAAGATATCCCCGGACGCGGTGATGGAAGCGGACCCGGACGCGATCGTGCTCTCGCCCGGCCCCTGCACGCCGAAGGACGCCGGCATCTGCATCGACCTCATCGGGCGGGCGGCGGCGACGATCCCGATCATGGGCGTGTGCCTCGGCCATCAGGCGCTCGGCGAAGCCTTCGGCGGCGAAGTCGTGCGCGCCCCGACCCTAGTGCACGGCAAACTGTCGGACGTGCAGCACCGCGGCGAAAGCGTCTTCCACGGCATCAACGGCCCCTTCAAGGCGACGCGCTATCACTCGCTCGTCGTCGATCGCGGCTCGCTGCCCGACGACCTGGCGGTGACCGCGGAAACCGGCGACGGGTTGATCATGGGGCTCGCGCACAAGACGCTGCCCTCGCACGGCGTGCAATTCCACCCCGAAAGTATCGCCTCCGAGCATGGGCACCTGATCCTGAAGAACTTCCTCGACATCGCGGAGACTTGGAACGTGAAGACCGGGCGGCGCCACGCCGCGCCGTCTCGGCTGCACTGAGATCGCGCGATGGATGAACTCAAAGCCTTGATCGGCAAGGTCGCGACCGGCGCAACGCTCTCGCGCGACGAGGCGGCGCATGCCTTTGACGTCATGATGTCGGGCGAAGCGACGCCGTCGCAGATGGGCGCGCTGCTCATGGCGCTGCGCCTGCGCGGCGAAACCGTCGACGAGATCACCGGCGCCGTGACGACGATGCGCGCCAAGATGCTGCCGGTCGTCGCGCCGAAGAACGCCGTCGATGTCGTCGGCACGGGCGGCGATGCTTCCGGCTCCTACAACATCTCGACCTGCGCCGCCTTTGTCGTCGCCGGCGCCGGCGTCCCGGTGGCCAAGCACGGCAACCGCGCCCTCTCCTCGCGTTCCGGCGCGGCGGACGTTCTGGATGCGCTCGGCATCAAGGTCGATCTCGGGCCGGACGCGATCGCGCGCTGCATTCGCGAAGCCGGCATCGGCTTCATGTTCGCGCCGGTGCACCACCCGGCGATGAAGAACGTCGGCCCGACGCGCGTTGAGCTCGGCACTCGCACCATCTTCAATCTGCTCGGGCCGCTGTCGAACCCGGCCGGCGTCACGCGGCAGATGGTCGGCGTGTTCTCGAAGCAATGGGTCGAGCCGTTGGCGCATGTGCTCAACAATCTCGGCGCCGAGCGCGCCTTCGTCGTGCACGGCTCCGACGGTCTCGACGAGATCACGACCTCCGGTCCGACCAGCGTCGCCTCGCTCGAAAACGGCAAGGTGAGCACGTTCGAGATATCGCCGGAGGACGTCGGCTTGCGCAAGGTCAAGCCGGAGGCGCTGCGCGGCGGCGACGCCGCGACCAATGCGAAAGCGCTCAAGGCCGTGCTCTCGGGCGAGGACGGCGCCTATCGCGAGGTCGCGCTGATGAATGCGGCGGCGGCCCTCATCGTCGCCGGACGCGCCGAGGACATGCACGCAGGCGTCGCGCTCGCCAAACGATCGATCGATTCCGGCGCGGCCGACGCCGCGCTCGGAAAGCTCGTCGCCACGTCGAACGCCTGAAGCTCATGGCCGATATCCTCAAGCGCATCGAAGCCTACAAGCGCGACGAGATCGCCGCCGCGAAGCAGTCGCGTCCGCTGAGCGCGCTCGAGGCGATGGCGAAGTCGCTTCCGCCGCCGCGCGGCTTCCTGCGCGCGATCGAGGCGAGGACGGCGCGCGGCGGAACCGCGCTGATCGCCGAGATCAAGAAAGCCAGCCCCTCGAAGGGACTGATCCGCGCCGACTTCGATCCGCCCGCCTTGGCCCGCGCCTACGAACGCGGCGGCGCCTGCTGCCTGTCCGTGCTCACCGACGCGCCGTCGTTCCAGGGACGGCCCGATTTCCTCGGCGCCGCGCGCGACGCGACGTCGCTCCCGGTCCTGCGCAAGGACTTCATGTTCGACACCTACCAGGTGGTGGAAGCGCGCGCCTGGGGAGCGGACTGCATCCTGATCATCATGGCAGCGGTCGATGACGCGACGGCGCGCGACCTCGAAAGCGCGGCGCTGGCGCTCGGCATGGACGCGCTGATCGAGGTGCACGACGAAACCGAGTTGGATCGCGCGATGCGGCTCAAATCGCGCCTGCTCGGGATCAACAATCGTGACCTGCGCACCTTCAAGACGACACTGGAGACGAGCGAGCGCCTGGCGCCGCGCGTCACCGGCCGCCTCGTCGTCGCCGAAAGCGGCATCGAGAATGCGTCGCATGTCGCGCGGCTCGCGCAAAGCGGCATCCACACGCTGCTGGTCGGCGAAAGCCTGATGCGGCAGGCCGACGTCGAGGCGGCGACGCGGACCCTGCTCGCGCGCACTCTGGCGGCATAGGCCATGGCCGCGCGGCTCACCCATCTCGGTCGCGGCGGCGAAGCGCACATGGTCGACGTGTCGGCAAAGGACGTCACGGAGCGCGTGGCGATCGCACGCGGTCACGTCATGATGACGAGGGCGACGCGCCAACTCGTGCTCAAGGGCGACGCGAAGAAAGGCGACGTGCTCGGCGCGGCGCGCATCGCCGGCATCATGGCGGCGAAGAAGACGCACGAGCTGATTCCTCTTTGCCATCCGTTGATGCTATCCGCGATCGACGTCGACATCGTGCCGCACGCGCGCGGCTTTGCCGTCGAGGCGACCGTGCGGGTCGCCGGCAAGACCGGCGTCGAGATGGAAGCGCTCACCGCTGTTTCGGTCGCGTGTCTCACCATCTACGACATGGTGAAAAGCGCCGAGCGCGGCATGAGAATCGGCGATATCGCGCTGATCGAAAAGCGTGGCGGCAAGTCCGGTGTGTACCGCGCCGCAAGGAAGTAAGCCATGGCGCTGATCCCGGTCGATGAGGCGTTGGCGCGCGTGCTCGACGGCGCGCGCGGACTGCCCTCGGAAGACGTCCCCGTCGTCGAGGCGCACGGGCGCGTGCTCACACGCGATCTTCGAGCCTTGCGCACGCAACCGCCCGCCAGCGTCTCCGCGATGGATGGCTATGCGGTGCGCGCGGCCGACATCGCGCAGACGCCCGCACGGTTGACGGTCATCGGGGAGGTGCCCGCGGGCCGCGCCTATGAGGGAAGCGTCGGGGCGATGCAGGCGGTGCGGATTCTGACCGGCGGCGTCGTGCCCGCCGGCGCCGACACGATCGCCATCCAGGAGAATACGCGGCGCGACGGCAAGCATGTCACCGTCGACGTGACGGCTCCCGCCGGCCGGCATATCCGCCCTGCCGGTCTCGACTTCCGCGAAGGCGACCTGCGCCTCGCGGCCGGGCGTCGCCTGACCTTGCGCGACATCGCGCTCGCCGCCGCCATGAACCATGCGCATGTGCCGGTGCATCGGCGCCCGCGGGTCGCCGTCATCTCGACCGGTGACGAACTTGTGCCCGCCGGCACGACGCCCGGCCCGGCACAGATCGTTTCGTCCAACGGCTTCTGCCTCGTCGCCATGGCGCGCGCGGAGGGCGCCGACGCGCGCGACTTCGGCATCGTGCCGGACAAGCTTGAGGCGACCATCGCCGCCATCCGGGCCGCGCGCGACTGGGGCGCCGACATCCTTCTCACCGCTGGCGGCGCGTCGGTCGGAGATTACGACCTGGTCCAGGACGCCCTGCGCGCCGAGGGCCTCGACCTTTCCTTCTGGAAAGTAGCGCTGCGTCCGGGAAAGCCGCTGATGCACGGACGGCTCGGCGCGATGAACGTGATCGGCGTGCCCGGCAATCCGGTCTCGTCATTCGTCTGCGGCTTCCTGTTCATGGTGCCCCTCATCCGCACCTTGTGCGGACGGCGCGACGTTCGCCGCGTCCCCACTCCGGCGCGGCTGGGGCGCGACCTGCCGGCCAACGACGAGCGGCAGGACTATCTGCGCGCCACGCTGGCGGTTGGGCAGGACGGCGAGCCGGTCGCAACACCTCTCGCCGCCCAGGATTCGTCGATGATGAGCGCGCTCGCCAGCGCCGACTGCCTGGTGATTCGGCTTCCCCACGCACTCGCGGCAAAAACCGGCGAAACGTGCGCAATTTTCGCTCTCGGCGTTTAACCGGCATCAGGCTTAAGCCGTCACTTTCGGCGTTCGTCGCATTGTTCACCCGAAATTAAAACCTTGCGGAACACATAACGAACATATAGTGTCCGTTCATGATTTGTTTCTATAGGTCGTAGGGGGAATGGGACGATGCTGACCCGAAAGCAGCTAGAGCTTCTGCGCTTCATCCACGAGCGCCTGACGGAGGCGGGGGTGCCGCCGTCATTCGACGAGATGAAGGACGCGCTCGATCTGCGATCGAAGTCCGGCATCCATCGCCTTATCACGGCCCTGGAAGAGCGCGGCTTCATCCGCCGGCTGCCCAATCGCGCCCGCGCCCTCGAGGTCCTCAAGCTGCCGGACGCCGTCAGCCATGGGCTTGGCGGGCGTTCGCGCGGCTTCACGCCGAGCGTTATCGAGGGCAATCTCGGGCGCGTGCGGACCGCGTCCGAGGACGACGGCGGACGGCCGGTCGCCATCCCGATGATGGGCCGGATCGCCGCCGGCACTCCGATCGAGGCGATCCAGACCCGCAGCAGCACGATCAACGTCCCGCCGGACCTGCTCACCACGGGCGATCACTTCGCCCTCGAGATCCGCGGCGATTCGATGATCGAGGCCGGCATCTTCGACGGCGATACGGTCCTGATCCGCAAGACGGAGAACGCCGACACCGGCGACATCGTCGTCGCCTTGATCGACGACGAGGAGGCGACGCTGAAGCGCTTCCGCCGCCGCGGCGCCTCGATCGCGCTGGAGCCGGCGAACGCCGCCTACGAGGTACGGATCCTGCCGCCCAACCGCGTCCGCATCCAGGGCAAGCTGATCGGGCTGATGCGGCGGTATTGATCTTCGGCTCGTAGTACCCCTTCTTCACCGCTCCCATAAACAGAGATGAAGGAGCGGCGGCCCGCTCTTTCCTCGCCGCCAATTCGAGCGCTTGCTCTCAGTCATCCGCCCGCAAGTCGTCTTCGTGCGGCGTCGAATCTTGTGCCCGTGCGCGGCGACGCGCGGGGCTCGGCCGGTCCGCGCCGCCGGCCGGCATCCACGGCCTCACCTCACCGTCCGGCCGCGCCGCCTCGACGGCGAAGCCGTCGCCACGGCGATACAGCGCCAGCGCGCCGAAACGCTGCGACACCTTGCGGTCGACGATCATGGCCGCGCAATCCGGCGGCGCCTGCCGACGCGTGACCACCAGCACGGCGTTGCGACAGTCCTCCGCGAACGCCTCCGGCTCCAGCACCGCCGAAACCCGCCCTCCCCCTTGCAGCGGCACAAGGCAGGCCTCCGCATCGCATCGGACGCCGTCGCGCAGCGAGGCATCCGATGGCGTACGCGCGTCCGCGTCGGCCGCCAGCCACTCGCGCGCCGCGAAGGTGTCGATCCCGAGTTTCACCACGCGCAGGCGTCCGCTCTCGCCGCGCACGGCCAATACGCCGGCGTCGGGCGAGACATAGATGTCCGGCTGCGGGGCGCGCAAGATGATGACCACGGCCATGCCGGCGAGGACGGCGCCGATCCAGCGCAGCGGCGTGCGCAGCAGGCAGACGACGACCAGTCCGGCGGCGCCGAGCAGCACCGGCGCGACGCCGAAGGCATGGATGCGCCCGACAGCGCCGGGAAGTTGCGCGACCCACAGGGCGACGGCGACCATCCATTCGATGCCGACGCCCATCAGCGACCATAAAAAGCCGTCGAAGCCGAACGGCATCGCAAGCAATGCCAGAAGGCCCATCGGCATCACCCATGCCGAGACGACCGGCATGGCGAGCAGATTGGCGAGCGCCCCGTACGGCGCGAGGCGATGGAAATGATAGGCGGCGAACAGCGTGGTCGCGAGCCCAGCGACGGTCGACGCGACAAGCAGCGAAACGAGTTCGCGGCCGCCCCAAAGCGCGACACGCGCGCCGAAGGAGGTGTCGGCGCCACGCGTGGTCCACGGCAAGCCGCGCTCGTAGGCCGCCAGCAAGGCAAGGGTCGCCGCGAACGAGAGCTGGAAGCTCGGATGCACGATCGATTGCGGCGCCAGCAGCAGGACACCGAAGGCGGCGAGCGCGAGGTTGCGCATGGTGAGCGCCTGCCGGTCGACGAGCACGCCGGCGAGCACGATCGCCGTCATGACGAAGGAGCGCTGCGTCGCCACCTCCGAGCCCGACAACAGAAGATAGAGCGCGGCGGCCATCAGCGCCGCGAGCGCGGCCCATTTCTTGATCGGAAACCGCAGCGCGAAATACGGCACCAGCGCGAGCAGCCCGCGCACGGCGAAGAAAACGACGCCCGCGACCACCGCCATGTGATAGCCGGAAATCGACAGCACGTGGCCAAGGCCGGAGATGAACATCGCATCGTTCACCGGCGTCGAGATGGCGTCACGCTTGCCGGTGATCAGTGCCGAGGCGATCGCGCGCACGTCGCCCGCCAGCGCCGCGCGCATGCGCGCATCGATCGCGTCGCGCGTCGAGGCGATCACGGTCGCGTAGCGCAGCCAGGCCGAAGGCGGCGATGGTGGCTTCACCACGGCGATCTTTCCCATGGTGAAGCCGCTGGCGCCGATCCCTTGGAAGTAAAGGTCGCGCGCGAAGTCGTAGCCGCCGGGGCGCAACGGTTCGAGCGGCGGCGACAATCGCGACTTCAGGGCGATGAACGCGCCGACCGGCGGCGCCGTCCCCTTGCGCACGGAGAGGCGCACGCGCTCGAGCGGAACGCCAAGACGCTTGGCCTCGATCGCGTGGATGCGAATGGTGATGCGGTCGGTGCGCTCGCGTTCCTCGCGCACCTCGATCCAGCCGGAAAGCTCCGCGCCGTAAACGGTGCGATGCAGGACGGGATGCGCGACCGATGCGCTCTTCACCGTCGCCGTCGCAAATCCGGCCGCGGCCGCGGCGACCGCAAGCGCCGCCGGATAGCCGAATGGCCGCGCACGCAGCGCGACGGCGGCTCCCCCCGCGGCCGCGGCCAGCGCGATCGCGGCCCACAGCGACGGCTCATGTGCCGCGGTGAAGTAGAGGATGACGCCGATGCCGAAGGCCACCGGCAGCCACGGCACCAGACGGCCGGGCGCGACCTCCGCCGCCGACCACACGCGCCACCGCGGCAACGCAAGCCCGCCGAGATTGCGCAGCCATGGCGGCGACACGCCAGCCACGGCGCGGGCTCGCGCTCCTGCTCCCGCGACCCAGGCGATGGCCCGGCCACGCCTATCGTTCCCCTGCCCCATGCCGCGCCCACGCGCTGCGTCCCCAGGCGCATGCTACAGGGATTGGGTTTCACATCCAGAGGTTGAGAACAGTTGCGGAACGCTGTCGCTGGTTACCCGCCGCTACGCCGCGTCTCGATCATCTTCCAGCCGTTCCCCGCCGGATCACGGAATCCGGCATCGACCGTGCCGTAGCGCGCGACGGGCTCCTGCGTGAACTCGACCCCACAAGCACGCATCCGCTCATAAGCGGCGCGGCAGTCGTCGACGACGAGGACGAGCGGCGGCATGGCGCCCTTCGCCACGATCTCGCGCACCGTTTGCACCGTCTCCGCATCGAGAACAGGCGCCTGCGGAACGAACAGACCGAGCTGGAAGGACGGCTGATCCGGATGCTGCACCGTGAGCCACCGGTAATCGCCGTTGCGCACATCGGTATGAACGCGGAATCCGAGCTTATCGACATAAAATCGCAGCGCCTCGTCCTGATCCCGGACGTACAGGCCGACCACTTGAACACCTTGACTCATGGGACCTCCATTGCTTCGGGTCCAACCTCCCTATCGGATGCCTTGCGCCTGCGCTTCTCCGAAACTGCGATCATGAGGTTCGGGCGTTCGGCGGCGCTCAGGATGCAACCCGGCACGCGCGCCCGATCATGCGGCGCCTTCCGCTCGCGAGCGCGAAGCGCGCCCGGGCTTTCGCCGGTGACGTCGCGAAAGGTGCGCCCGAAGGAGCCGAGGCTGTTCCACCCCGTCTCCAATGCGATCGCGGTGATCGGCAGGTCGGTATCGCGCAGTAACGCGGATGCGCGTTCGAACCGGCGCGTGAGCAGGTAGCGGTGCGGCGGAACGCCGAAGGCGCGCTTGAACGACCGCGCGAAATGGGCCTCGGAGACGCCACTGACGCGCGCCAACCGCGTGACGGGCCATTCCTCGTGCGAGGCGGCATCCATCCGATCCTTCGCACGCAGAAGGCGACGCAGCAGCGCGGGGTCCTGGCTTGAGCGCATGGGCGCGCCCCCCTCGATATGTCACCCGGAGTCTTTCACCCTTTCATGGAAACGACGCGAAGGATGAAAGACTCCAGGTTTTTGGTTTGACGGGTTTTCTTCACGCGAACCGGATTCCACTTCGCTTGAAAACACGCTGGAGCAGGATGAGGAAAAGTGCGTAGCGGTTTTCCGCCCGCATCCCGCTCTAAGTTATGAGAATCGATCACGGTCATGATTTTGGATCGATTCGATCCAAAATCATCGTGATCTAGCGCGCCGGCGCCGCCTGCGCCTTTGCCCAACTGTCGCGCAGGCCGACCGTGCGGTTGAACACGAGACGGTCCGGCGTGGAGTCAGGGTCGGCGCAGAAATAGCCCTGCCGCTCGAACTGCACCGCCTGCCCGTCGTTGCGGCCGGCGAGCGCCATCTCGACGCGGCAACTGGAAAGGACTTCCATCGACTGCGGATTGATCGCGGCGGCGAAGTCGCTGATGTCGGGCTCCGCATCGGCGAACAGCGGATTGTAGAGCCGCACTTCGGCGGGCACGGAATCCGCCGCCGACACCCAATGCAAAGTTGCCTTCACCTTGCGCCCGTCCGGCGCGTTGCCGCCGCGCGTTGCCGGGTCGTATACGCAGCGCAGTTCCACCACCTCGCCGGCAGCATCCTTCACCACCTCGCGGCAGGTGATGAAGTAGCCGTAGCGCAGGCGCACCTCGCGGCCCGGCGCGAGACGGAAGAACTTCTTCGGCGGGTCTTCCATGAAATCGTCACGCTCGACGAAGAGCTCGCGCCCGAAACGGATGGTGCGCGAACCGGCCGAGGGATCGTCGGGATGATTGACCGCTTCGAGATCTTCGGTCTGCCCCTCCGGATAGTTCTCGATCACCACCTTGAGCGGGCGCAGTACCGCCATGCGGCGTGGTGCCGCGGCGTTGAGGCAATCGCGGATCGCCGCTTCGAGCATCCCGACGTCGACCAGGCTGTTCGCCTTGGCGACGCCGATCTGCCGGATGAAATCGCGGATCGCCGCCGGCGGCACGCCGCGGCGGCGCAAGCCCGCCAGCGTCGGCATGCGCGGATCGTCCCAACCCTTCACATATCCTTCACGCACCAGCGCGGTGAGGACGCGCTTCGACAGCACCGTATGCGTGAGGTTGAGCCGCGCGAACTCGTACTGCCGCGGCCGCGACGGCACCGGCAGATGGTCGAGGCACCAATCGTAAAGCGGACGGTGATCCTCGAATTCCAGCGTGCAGAGCGAATGCGTGACATGCTCGATCGCATCGGACTGGCCGTGCGCGAAGTCGTAGCTCGGATAGATGCACCAGGCGTCGCCGGTGCGCGGATGATGCGCGTGCAGAATGCGATACAGCACCGGGTCGCGCAGATTGATGTTGCCCGACGCCATGTCGATCTTGGCGCGCAGCACGCGCGCGCCGTTCGGAAACTCGCCGGCGCGCATGCGGCCGAACAGGTCCAGATTTTCGGCCACGCTGCGGTCGCGGAACGGGCTGTTCTTGCCGGGCTCGGTCAGCGTGCCGCGATTGGCCCGCATCTCCGCCGGCGACTGGTCGTCGACATAGGCGAAACCCGTCTCGATGAGATGCACCGCCCAGGCGTAAAGCTGCTCGAAGTAATCCGACGCATGGTGCAGATGTGTTCCCCAATCGAAGCCGAGCCAATGCACGTCGGCCTTGATGGCATCAATATACTCCTGCTCCTCCTTGGTCGGATTGGTGTCGTCGAAGCGCAGATGGCAGCGCCCGCCGAACTCCTGCGCGACACCGAAATTGAGGCAGATCGACTTGGCGTGCCCGATATGCAGGTAGCCGTTCGGCTCCGGCGGAAAGCGGGTGACCACCCCGGCGTGGCGCCCGGCATCCAGGTCGCCCTGGATGATATCGCGGATGAAGTCGCGTCCCGCCTCGCGCGTCGTCGTCTCGTTGGTCGCCATTCCACCATCAGCCCTGACTGCGCCCCAGGGCGCGGAATCGGCTTTATGTGGCAAATTCCCCTTTGCGCCAAGATACCGCCGGCATCGCCGGCTTCGTCTGCTCTCACGGCGCCTAAACGATCCCATGCACCGTGAGATAGAGGATAGCGGCAAATCCGCTCATACCGAACGCGACCGCCGCGATCGGCAGCAGAATCTCCATCGCGGCCTGCGCGCCGCCGACTTGCCCGGTCCAGGTTTGAAAATCACTCAAGAGCCACGCAGCGAACGAGTGGCGGTGCGGCGCCTCCCGCGCGGGCCGATTATGCCTCCAGACCTGAAGCAGGATGCCGGGAATGGCGATGGCGACGAGGAAGAAGAAGGCGACCACGGCAAGCGTGAAGTCCGTATAGCCTTTCGCGGAAAAGCCAATCCAGGCCCAAAGAACCAGCCAGATGGTGAGACCGACAACGGTCAGGCCGACAAAGGGGTGAATATCCGCCCTGACGTGCGGTGATTTGCGCTTATTGTCCATTGCCCCCTCCTTCTTCGCGATGCGGATTAAGGGGGCGGCCTATCGGTCGCCGGTACTACCTGGAAATGGGGCCTGCCGGCTGCCGACGCAACGTCTCGCGGCCTATTGCGATCCAGCTTTTTCAAAAGTAAGGGCCGGCGGAACGCACAGCGCTGTGACACCTCCATTGCGGCTGTGCTAGAGGGCCGTCTCCGCTGTGGATATGCCGAACACTTCGCACGCAACATGACCGACACCATCGTCACCCGTTTCGCCCCCTCCCCGACCGGCTATCTGCATATCGGCGGCGGACGGACCGCTTTGTTCAACTGGCTGTATGCGCGCGGCCGCGGCGGCAAGATGCTGTTACGCATCGAGGACACCGACCGCGAGCGCTCGACCGAGCCGGCCATCGCCGCCATCCTCGACGGCCTCACCTGGCTCGGCATCGACTGGGACGGCGAACCGGTTCACCAATACGCCCGTGCGGCGCGGCATCGCGAGGTCGTCGAGCGGATGCTCGCCAACGGCACCGCCTACCGCTGCTATGCCTCCCCGCAGGAACTCGAGGAGATGCGCGAGAAGGCGCGCCGCGAAGGCCGCTCCAAGCTCTACGACGGGCGCTGGCGCGATCGCGACCCTGCCGAGGCGCCTCCCGGCGTCAAGCCGGTGATCCGCCTCAAGGCACCGTTGACCGGCGAGACCGTGGTCGACGACCAGGTGCAGGGCCGCGTCGCCTGGCAGAACGAGAATCTCGACGACCTGGTGCTGCTGCGCTCGGACGGCGGGCCGACCTATATGCTCGCCGTGGTCGTCGACGACCATGACATGGGCGTGACCCACATCATCCGCGGCGACGACCACCTCACCAACGCGGCGCGCCAGACGCAAATCTACCAGGCGCTCGGCTGGACGGTGCCGGTGATGGCGCATATCCCGCTCATCCACGGGCCTGACGGTTCGAAGCTGTCCAAGCGGCATGGCGCGCTCGGCGTCGATACCTACCGCGCCAT
>JBDHSU010000002.1:0-82015 GCA_039808325.1 Variibacter sp.
GTTTTATTTGAAACCACTCGTCGGGCACTATGGACGGCACAGCGACGTTGAACAAAGCGCCCGCGGCCTCGCGTACACGGTTGGCGAGAGCATAATAGCGCTGCTCCTGAACTTCGACCGCGGCGGCGAGTTCTGCTTCCATCGTCGTCGCCAGACGTTCGGACTCGCGATCGAAGATCTCTTTCATGGTGGCGCCAGCAAGTGAGCGGGCGACACCGAACTCTTCCTCGCCACTGCCCCGCTCCATGGCGGATTGCAGCTCCCGACCGGCGCGTGCATTGATCTCTTTGCAGCGCGTCTCGAGCCGCTTCAAGGCGCGCTGCCATTCGCCGTGAAGAAAATCTTCGAGAGCCGTGCGCTCCTGTTCGAAACCGGCGACAGCAAGTTCGAACGCGGCGGCTTTCTCATCGAGTTCGGCGAGGGGAAGCGAAAGCGCGTTGACGCTCATCGCAGCGTCGGCAGCGAGCGCCGCTGTGATATCGGCGATCTTGGCGCCGATCGACTGCCGCAGCAGACGACGCTTCTGATCGACCAGGCTCGACCGGACATGATCCTCCAGCACGTCCATGCCGCTCGCTTCCAGAGCCTTCGCGTCGCCAGCCTGCCTGGCCGCGAGCGCGCGACGCGCCGACACAGGCCGGACCAACCGGTCAACTTGCGGTCCGGCGCGCTCCGCGATGATAGAGGACAGGAACTCGACCACCTTGCGCATATCGTCGACGTCGACGAGATCGATTTTGTTGAGGACGACGATCACGCGCGGCACTGTGCGCGTTATGCGGTCGAGATAGGCGATCTCGACTTCCGTGATCGGGGGATCGACCGAGCAGACGAACAACGCAGCGTCGCATTCCGGCAGGACGGCATGTGCCGTTTCCGTGTTGTGAACGTTGCTCGATCCGATCCCCGGCGTATCGATCAATGCCACGTCCGCGAGCAATGCGCTGCCCGGCAAACCGACATCGACCCGAAGGACTCCCTTCTTGTTGTGCGGGTTCTGCTCCTCGGTCGTGGCCGCGGCAACCTCGCGCGCGAGGGAAGCGAAGTCCTCCACGGGGCGATTCTCAACGGCGCCGGATTGGAGGCTGACCCGAATATGGAGCGTTTCGCTGCCGAACAGGAATGTCGGCACGGTTGTCAGCGGCAACACGCCTGAACTCAACAGCGGACGGCCGATGAGCGCGTTCAGAAGCGTGCTCTTGCCGCGCTTAAATTGGCCGAGAACCGCAAGTTGAAAAACGTTGTCGCGGAGCCGGCTCGCATGCTTCTCAAGCTGAAGGAGCAGCGCCTGCTGCAGCGCGCTCGGCGCACGCACGACGCTCTTCACCTGCTGTGCGATCGCGACGAGGTCGTGGCCCGGCATCTCCGTCATTCGGCCGCATTCGCCGGCGTGGGCAGCGTGTTGATGCGGCGCTCCTCCCCCCTCAGCCACTCCAAGATTTTTACCCGCTTGCCGGAGAGCGGCTTGGCCCACTGCGTCGAGCGGATCGGCTTCTCTTCGCCGTCCCACCACATCTCCTTGACGACCAGTAATGTCCAACCGTTCGGATTTGGCTTTGTGATGAGATATTGCTCGATGGCGAAAGCCGAGTTGCTGCTCGTATAGCTATGGCGTTGCCGCGACCAGTTCGCGCCACGATGCGTCCACTTCGTGCGCCGCACGTGGGAATGCGCCTCGCCGAGAAGCATGTGGATCAGCCGGAAAAAGGAAGGATCCGCAAAAGTTCGCACTTCTGGCTGAGCTCTCGAGTTTATTGTCGCCCGCAGTCACTCTTACGAAAGAAAGGCCCGCCGCGTTCACCTGGGGGCTTGGTTTACGCGGCGGGCAGGTCATGCCCGGATTATTGCGTTCCCTCCCATTCGCAGTGGACCGCTTTCCTCACGCAACCAGCGGATTGCATTTCGCCCGGACAACAAAAAACCCGCCTGAACGGCGGGTTGCGCAATCCTCCCACCGCGACGCTTCGCACGGCAGGAGTCATCAGCCTCTTCGGCGGTTAAAGAAAGGGAGACTCCATTCCCTAAACAAAGATAGCACTCTTCATGGGTGCAAGCAAACAACGGCTTCGAGGCAGCCTTTTGAACGCATGCCTCCTATGATCGCTCCACGGCACGGCAGACATCCTTCAGCGAGCCTCTGTCCGTTTGACGTCATCGCCGGGCCAAGCTATCAACATACACGGAGATGGAGCTCTCCGATTAACCGCCCTGTTGGCTGATGGCTCCTGCTGTTAAAGGGCGCGAGCTCGGGCGGCGGGATCGTTTCAAGACAATCCAGCCTGAACGTCTAGCCCTCCGAAACGGAGCGAGGCTATGGTGTTCCTTGGTGGCTTCCAAAGCGTTGTCCGGCAAGCTTCGAATGTCTGTCTCAGGCACGCAACGATCGCGCCGTTCCGTCCGCGCTGCTGCTGCGGCAGCGCCTTTCCCTCGCTTCCCGATTCCATCCCGACGAAGAACATCTCCCTGAATAAAGGTCATTCGCATGCCTCCCTATCGATCCCGAACGACGACGCACGGACGCAATATGGCCGGGGCTCGCGGCCTTTGGCGGGCAACCGGAATGAAAGATTCGGACTTCGGTAAGCCCATCATCGCGATCGCCAACTCCTTCACGCAGTTCGTGCCCGGCCACGTTCATCTCAAGGATCTTGGTCAGCTCGTCGCGCGAGAGATCGAGCAGGCTGGCGGCGTCGCCAAGGAATTCAACACCATCGCCGTGGATGACGGCATCGCGATGGGCCACGACGGCATGCTCTATTCCCTCCCCTCTCGTGAGCTGATCGCCGACAGCGTCGAATACATGGTCAATGCGCACTGCGCCGACGCGCTGGTGTGCATTTCGAATTGCGACAAAATCACGCCTGGAATGCTGATGGCTGCGTTGCGTCTCAACATTCCGACCGTGTTCGTATCCGGCGGACCGATGGAGGCCGGCAAAGTCATTCTACGGGGCAAGCAGCAGGCGATGGATTTGGTCGACGCGATGGTGGCGGCGGCCGACGATACGGTCACCGACGCGGAAGTGGAGGTCATCGAGCGCTCCGCCTGCCCGACATGCGGCTCCTGCTCCGGAATGTTCACGGCAAATTCCATGAACTGCCTGACGGAAGCGCTCGGACTGTCGCTGCCGGGAAACGGCTCCATGCTCGCCACTCACGCCGACCGGAAGCGCCTTTTCGTCGAGGCCGGTCACCTGATCGTCGACCTCGCCAAGCGCTACTACGAGCTTGACGACGAGAGCGTGCTGCCCCGCGCGATTGCGAACTTCAAGGCCTTCGAGAACGCGATGACGCTCGACATCGCCATGGGAGGCTCGACGAACACGGTCCTCCATCTTCTCGCGGCGGCGCATGAGGCGCAGGTTCCGTTCACGATGAGCGACATCGATCGCCTCTCGCGGCGCGTTCCCTGTCTCTGCAAGGTCGCCCCCGCGAAAGGCGACGTGCACATGGAGGACGTTCATCGCGCCGGTGGCATCATGGCTATCCTCGGCGAACTCGATCGCGCCGGCCTGATCCATACGGACTTGCCGAGCGTCCACACGGCTTCACTCAGTGAAGCGTTGGCCCACTGGGACGTGATGCGCACGACCAGCGAGGCGACGCGGACGTTCTACCGGGCCGCGCCCGGCGGCGTGCCGACTCAGACCGCCTTCAGTCAGGATCGACGCTATGACGCCCTCGATCTCGACCGCGAGAAAGGGGCCATCCGTGACAAGGAGCACGCCTTCTCGCAGGACGGTGGTCTTGCCGTGCTGTTCGGCAACCTTGCCGAGGACGGCTGTATCGTTAAGACCGCCGGGGTCGACGAAAGCATCCTGCGCTTTACCGGCCGTGCGCGGGTATTCGAAAGTCAGGATGCTGCGGTCAGCGGCATTCTCGGCGGCATGGTCGTGGCCGGCGATGTCGTCGTCATTCGCTACGAAGGCCCGCGCGGAGGGCCGGGAATGCAGGAAATGCTCTACCCGACGAGCTACCTGAAATCGAAAGGTCTCGGGAAGGTTTGCGCCCTCATCACCGACGGTCGCTTTTCGGGCGGATCATCGGGCCTGTCCATTTGCCACATCTCGCCTGAGGCGGCCGAAGGCGGCGCGATCGCCCTGGTCGAGGACGGCGATGCCATCGAAATCGACATCCCGGCACGGCGCATTCGTCTGGCGGTCGAAGACGCCGACTTGGAAGCGCGCCGCAGTCGCCAGCAAGCAAAGGGATTCCAACCGGCGGCACCTCGACAACGCGCCGTGTCCGGCGCCTTACGCGCCTATGCCGCGATGGCGACCAGCGCCGCCAGGGGCGCCGTCAGGCGGATCTGATCGCGAAGCTCGCCGGCACGCCTAACAAAGGGAAACGATCGTGTGTGCGGACCTGAAGGATATCGCGCTCGTTATCGACGGCGAGGACCCTTTGGCGGATGCCGTGCAAGCAGGCGTGGCCTTGCGGCTGGCGCATCATTACGGCGCGCGCATCTGCGTGTTCGAGCAGAGTCCGACGCTCGACTTCGAGCATCTGTCGTGGGGCGCGGACGATCCAAGCGCGGATGGCTATGCGTGCGTTGAGGTCAGCGGTTTGGTAGAACAACAGCGTGGTCGGCGGTTTGGCGAACGGCCGGCGCTGTCCGAGTTGTTGCGCGAAGCCCGCGACGAGGGCGATTGGCACAAGCAATCCGCTGCCAAGGACCTTCTCGAGCATCTCCGTTGCGTCGATCTCGTCGTTGCCGGCTCACCTCTCGGCCTTGGCAAGAGTACGACCCTGGAGGTCGCCGACATTGTCATGCAAGCCGGCCGCCCCGTACTGATTGTTCCGCGCAGATTCGCACAACGCCATTATACGAACCGCAAGATAGGCTTTCATGCGCTGGTTGCCTGGAATGCGAGCGCGCCAGCCGCGCGTGCCATTCATGATGCATTGCCGTTTCTTCAGAAGGCGGAAGAAATTACTTTGCTCTTCGTCAATCAGCATCGCAGCAAGATCGCGGCGCATCGCCTCGTCTCCGCGATGGCCGCCCATCTCAAGCGTCACGGAGTGAATGTTCGACCGGAAGTCAGCATTGCGACGGGCCATCACGTGTCACGGATTATCTCCGAGCGCTTGGCCGAGCTCGACGTCGATCTGCTCGTAATGGGCGCGTTCAGCCGATCGTGCTTAAGTGAAACTTGGTTGGGGGGCACATCGGAAGAGCTTTTCCGCGACGTGGCCGTGCCGATCCTCACCAGCCATTGACAAATGGCCGGACGCCCGCCGCGCGCATTGGCCCGCCCGTCGCGTTTGCAGCGTTGCGCAAGGTGACACCTCCCCTCCTTGCTTGAAGTGCCGTCAGTGGTCTTACGCTTCTGACCGTTATCGCGAGCGGTGAACATGCCAAGGCGCCATTTCGACTCCACCGGCGACGCCCGGTTACGCCGGCTGGCGATCCGCTTCGTTCTCCTTGTCGGTGTCCTGAGTTTCTTCGCGGATTTTACTTACGAAGGCGCGCGCAGCATTCTTGGACCGTATCTGCTTTCGCTCGGGGCCAGTGCGACGATCGTCGGTGTCGTCACAGGCTTGGGCGAAATGCTTGGCTACGGCTTGCGGCTTGTGTCCGGGCGCTTATCCGACACAACCGGACGATTCTGGCCCATTACAATCCTCGGATATGTCGTGCAAATGAGCGCCGTCCCGGCATTGGCGTTGACGCAGAATTGGCAGACGGCGGCCTTACTGATCGTGTTGGAGCGCCTCGGCAAGGCGACCCGCAATCCGCCGCGAGATGTCATGCTGTCGCACGCGGCTCGACATGTCGGCGGATACGGTCTCGTCTTCGGCATTCACGAAGCGATGGATCAAATGGGTGCGCTCGTGGGGCCGCTTGTCGTAGCCGCCGTGCTCGCGGCGCACGGCAGCTTTCGTATCGCATTCGCCGTTTTGCTTGTCCCGGCCGTCATGAGTTTGTGCGTTCTCGGCATCGCCCGTTGGGCTTATCCGCGGCCGCAGGATCTCGACATGACGGCGACGCGCGAGGCCGAACACGGCCCGTCGGGCGTCTTCTGGATTTATCTCACAGGCGCCGCGCTCGTCGCGGCCGGCTTCGCTGACTATCCACTCATCGCGTATCATTTCGCCAAAACGCAAACTGTCACCCCCGAAACCGTCGCGATATTTTATGCCGTCGCAATGGCCGTGAGCGGCACGAGCTCGCTTGTTTTCGGTCGCCTCTTCGATCGTCGGGGCTTCGGCGTCATCGTTGTTCTCACGGTTGCGGCCACGCTATTTGCGCCGCTCGTCTTTTTTGGCGGCTTTTGGGTCGCCCTGCTCGGTGCCGCCCTATGGGGCATGGGTATGGGCGCGCATGAGTCAATTATTCCCGCCGCCGTGGCGCCGATGGTGCCGCAGGCGCGACGCGCTTCCGCGTTCGGCATATTCACGGCCGGCTACGGCGTTTCATGGTTCGCCGGAAGCAGCATCATCGGTTTTCTGTACGACAGATCGGTGACAGCGACGGTAGCATTCTGCGTTCTGACCCAACTCGCCGCCGTGCCTATTTTTCTGCTTGTCTGGCGCCGGCAACGATCGGCCGCGGCCGATGCACGGCCGCCCTCCGGTTGAGAATTTACTCCGCATTGACGGTCGCCGGATGCCGACATAGATTTGGTAAAGGGATGGAGTCCCCGTTCACGCCCTGTTTGCTGATGACTCCTGCCGTCGATATTGCGCGCCGAGAGCCGGCGCCAAGGCAGGGTCATGATGAGAAGCGAACACCCCACACAATATCTTTGTGCTCCTTCGCTCGCGCCCGATAACGCAACCGCGGAGCCGCTATGGTCCGCGCCCCCGCGCGGCGGCGGCACCCAGCAGGCAATCGCAGCGGGCGCGGGACAATTTCAAAGCATCCTCTTTCCTCCAGGTCTGGAAGAGTTACGCGCCGAACGCAAGGACGAGCCAGAGGGTTTTATTGATCTGAACCTCGATCAAGTCATCGCCGCCGTCGTGGCGAAGCGCGACGAAGACGTTCTGCGGCCGCTCTTCTACTCCCCGTATCGAAATGAGGACATTGTCCGTCATCGGCAGGCTGTGTTCTCGGACCTCGATCGCCCCGAAGCGCTCAAGATTTTTCCAGTGTTCTGCGAAGCGATGCGCTGGGTTCGAGCCAATCTCGGCTACGCCGCCAAGATCACGCACAGGTGTCACAAGCACACGGTCTTCCTGCGCGCCGCAAGTCTTTATTGCGACGGGGTGGCGGCTCTCTTGCGCGATCTGCAATCCGTCCCGCTTCGATCGCCGGGGCTGAAACACCTTCAAGCCTATCTCGGCGACTATCTCGAATCGCCCGCTTTTCAGCAGCTCTCCAAAGAAACCGCGGAGCTTCGTGAAACCTTGTCGAAGCTCAGCTATGGCATGCTATTTCGCGGCGACAAGGTGACGGTGCGCAAGTATGCTTCCGAGCCGGACTACACCGTGACGATCCTCGAACGCTTCGCGAAATTCAGGGAGGCCGACGTCGAACCTCTCGCTCCGCAAAAGCCGAGGGACGACTTTTCGCTGAACCACATCGAGGCCGCCATACTCGAGTTCGTGGGTCGGCTTTTTCCCGAGCAATTCCTCCGCCTTGACGACTATGTTGCCCGGCACGCCGATTTCATCGACGCGGTGGTGTCGCGGTTCGATCGCGAGATCGGCTTTTTCGTCGCTTATCTCGACTTCATCGGGCCGCTCAAACGTTCCGGTCTGCCGTTCTGCTACCCTGACGTTTCCATCTCATCGAAGGACACCGAGGTTACGGGAAGTTTCGATCTGGCATTGGCCGCGAAGCTCGCGCAGGAGACGGATACGATCGTCTGCAACGACTTCCGTCTCGCCGGCCGGGAGCGACTGATCGTCGTCTCCGGCCCGAACCAAGGCGGCAAGACCACCTTTGCCCGCATGTTCGGCCAGTTGCACTTTCTCGCCGGCCTCGGCTGCCCCGTCCCGGGCAAAACCGCGCGCCTGTTCATTCCGGACCAGATCTTCACGCATTTCGAACGTGAAGAGGACATCACCAATCTGCGGGGTAAGCTCGAGGACGAACTCGTACGCCTGCATCAGAGCTGCGAGGCCATGACAGCCGACAGCGTGATCGTCCTCAACGAGATATTCAATTCCACGAGCCTGGACGACCAGATCTTTCTAAGCACCAAGGTGCTCAAGAAGATATTGGCGATCGACGCGATCGGCGTATGCGTGACGTTTATCGATGCGCTCTCCAAGCTCAGCGAGAAGACGGTGAGCATGGTAAGCACCGTCGATCCTGACGACCCGGCGCATCGAACTTTCCAAATCGTCCGCAGACCGGCTGACGGCCTCGCCTACGCGCTCTCGCTCGCCAAGAAGCATGGCGTCACTTACGAGCAGCTTCGCACGAGGATACGCTCATGAAGACGTTTTTGATGCATCCGGACCGCGACTTCGACGCACAGCCGCCTTCCGCGAAAGCGCCCATCGCATTCGCCCAGGACATCGAGCTTAACGTCCTGCTGAACGCCGCGGCGAATGGCGACCGATATCTCTACGACATCATGGCCGCGGCCTGCGCCCACGCCTGGACGAACGACATCGCGACGATTCGTTACCGGCAGGAAATCCTTAAGGACTGCCTCGTCAATCCATCGCTTGTCAGAAAGTTCTATGCCATCGCCATTGAGCCGTTCGGCCGCGACCAAAGCTGGAACTTCAGTCTTTACGGCCGTGACGCATCCTCGAAAGTCGGAAGTGGCGTGCGCACCTTGCAGAGCTGCCTCGACGTTCTCGGCCGGCTTCGCGACACTTGCTCGGCGAATGCTGATAGATTCGTCTCATCGGGCTTTCGTCAATTCTTCGCCACGCTCCAGCGCGACCTTGACGACACATACTTGCAGGCCGCGCGAGCCGATCTGAATAATTTGACCTTTCGCAACGGGCTTCTGCTGAGCGCGCAAGTCGGCGACGGAGGCAAAGGCGTCAGGACGATGCTTCGCAAGCCGCAGCCGCGCGATCTGAGCTGGGTGCGCCGGGTCCTGACGCCCGGCGGCCAAAGCTTCACGCTGCAGTTGCAGCCGCGTGACGATGCGGGCGCCGAAGCGTTCGGTGAACTCAAAAATAGAGGGCTGATCCTAATTGCCGACGCGGTGTATCAGTCCGCGGAGCATGTGCTCAGCTTCATCAAAGCGCTGCGAGCGGAGCTCGCCTTTTACCTGGGCTGCTTAAATCTGAAGGAGCAGCTCGACCGGATCGGCGAGCCTGTCACCTTCCCGGAACCGCGGGACGAGCAGAAGCGATTCCGCTGCCGCGGCCTACGCGACGTATGTCTCGCGCTGACCATGGGGCAGCCGGTGGTCGGCAACGATGTCGATGCCGACGGCAAGCCATTGGTCATCATCACCGGCGCCAACCGTGGCGGCAAATCGACTTTCCTGCGCAGCGTCGGACTTGCTCAATTGATGCTCCAGTGCGGATTGTTCGTCACGGCGCAATCTTTCACCGCGTCCGTTCGCACGGGCCTCTTCACGCACTACAAGCGTGAGGAGGATCGCAGCATGCGCAGCGGTAAATTCGACGAAGAGCTTGTCCGGATGAGCGCGATCGCCGACACGATCCGGCGTCGCGCTCTCGTGTTGTTCAACGAATCCTTCGCAGCCACGCATGAACGCGAGGGCTCCGAGATCGCGCAACAGGTCGTCTCGGCTTTGCTCGACAACGATGTGACCGTTTTCTTCGTCTCTCATATGCACGAATTCGCTCGGGCGTTTCTCGACGACGATCGGGCGCTGTTCCTGCGCGCCGAGCGCGGCGACGATGGAGCCAGAAGCTTCCGGCTGGTCGGAGCCAAGCCTCAACCCATGAGTTTCGGTGCCGATCTCTATCGGCGTATTTTCAATCCGGATGAGCGGACGAGTGCCGTTCCCTAGATCGGCGGCGTCAACCGAATGGCTGCGGAAACACACTCACCGAATTCGAAAGCTCGGGACGCTATGTCTCATGCTTGATTCTCGCTACCATATCGAGAGGGAATGGAGTCTCCCTTTAAACGCGATTGGCGCTGATGACTCCTGCCAACGACGAATTGCGGGTCCATGCACTCGCAGAGGCGGGAGAGACAGATGAGCGGTGCAACTCCGGACGATTCTGAACCGACCTTCCACGATCTGATGGCGGATCCGATGATCCGCGCGATCATGCAGTCGGACGGCATCGACGAGCGCGAGCTGCTTGAACTATGCGATCGCGTGGCCGGAGGCGGGAAACCGTCGCATGGCCTCCCGTGCGGCCCTGAGGTCGGTATCGCAAGCGAAGACCCGGGCTTACGCCGAGGCGTCGGCGTGATGCTGATCAATCCTGTCGGACAAGTCTTCGTCGGTCAGCGCAATGACGTTTCCGGCGAGGCTTGGCAAATGCCGCAAGGCGGCATCGAGCCGGGAGAGCCCTTCAGGGCCGCCGCCCTTCGTGAACTACGCGAGGAATTGGGCACAGCCAATGTCCGCGTGCTAGCCGAAACAAGCGCCTGGCTCAGCTATGAAATCCCGCCCGAGCTTCGTACGCGGATTCCGCCCCTTCGCTGGCGCGGCCAGACGCAGCGATGGTTCCTCATGCAATTTCGCGGGACCGACGATGAAATCAAAATCGATACCGAACATCCCGAGTTCTCGGCTTGGAAGTGGGTGCCGCCACAACAACTGCTCGAGTTGATCGTGCCCTTCAAGCTCGACCTGTACGAGCGCATTCTGGGAGAGTTCGCACCCTATCTGTCACATGTCCCATCGAACCGTACGGTCCCGTAGGGAATGCGGATCAATGCCCTCTCCCCATTGATAATCTCAGCCAAGATTCATTGGCAACGCACGCGGAACACCGGCCGGGTTAGCGTTCATTGCATACGATGATAGCCACAAACTCCAACCCATCGATTCGCAGCTCGCCTTTTCATATTTAGCGACGCGTTGATTAACGCTATGGACGGTCTTCGAAACGCCAGGTACGCACAATGTCATCGACCAGGAAGCTCGAGCCTATGATCGGTTATGTGCCCCCATTATGGAGCATCACCGACCTTCCGGAATCCGTGACGATCGTTGGGCGGAACCGGGATAGCCCGCCAGCAGAAGGCGCATTCGAGTAGGAAACACCGGCATGGCACAATCGCCCTTCCCTGCTTCACATCTTCGACTGAAACGCGCTTACGCGCCGACGGAGCCTAACGATGGTGTCCGTATCCTCGTCGATCGGCTTTGGCCGCGCGGGGTAAGCAAGGCGAAAGCGGCCCTCGACGAATGGATGAAGGACATCGCCCCGAGCACCGCGTTACGGGAATGGTTCGGCCACGAACCGGCACGCTGGGCGGAATTCCAACGCCGCTATAGAGCGGAGCTGAAACAACAAACCGAGGAGCTGGATCGCATCCGCGCTCTGGCGAGGAAACAAACCGTCACTCTCGTCTACAGCGCCCACGACGAGGAACATAACGATGCGATCGTCCTGCGAGACGTTCTTCTAAAAGGATAAAGTAGTTCGCGCGATGACTAAGAGGTTCGAGATCGGCGATCATCAATCCGGCAGCGCGCCCCAGAGATCGACGATGACGCTCGTGCCCGGAACGAACAATCGATCGTCAACCTCGATTGCCGTGAACGGCAGCGGACCGTCTCCGACCACGTCGGCCCATGCACGATGCGCGTTGTGGAAATCGCCCAGGTCGCGATGAAAATGCAACGCACGCACGACGTGACCGAGATCGCTGCCGGCCGCGGCGAAGATCGTGCGTGCCTTATGCAGAATATCCGCCATCTGCGCATGCGCCGGACAATGATAGAACGGCGCCGTCGCATCGCTGCGCGCGCCGGGCACGAGGCCGTTCCGGTCGATGCCCATCAATCCCGCCACAAACAGCAGGCCGTCGAAGGCGCGCGCGGCCAACATGTTCGGCCCGACCAGATCGATATCGCAGTCGATGTCGCGCACGCGGGACGCGGCGCTCGCCTTGGCGGCAATAATATTGACCTCGATGGTCGCCTCTTCCGTGCCGAAGCCGGGATGACGCACGGGAACGATGAGAGTGGGCGCCACCTTCCCCTTGAACGCGGCCGACCAGACCTGCCAGAACGCCGGGAAATCCTCGACGCGGCTGAGGTAAACCTGCGCCTTCAAAATCAAGTCAAATGAGCTTCCCCCGGCGGTGAGCGCGGGCATAAGCCGGTGCTTGATCAGATAGTCCGTCTCCCGCTTGATGCGCGTGCCCTTCCAGAGCTGCCCGTCAGGCACCTTCGCCGCGGCGGCGATCGCTCCGCTTTCGTCGCGCGCGAGCTGACCGGCGACGAAGATAAAGTCGCCAACTTGCGTGCATGTTGCATAACCGGATTCGGTCGGCGCACCGACGTCGCGGACCGTTATGCGTTCCGGCTTGCGGCCGCTGCCCGCCGTCGCCGCCATCATCTGCACGTCCATCTGCGCGTCGAGATTGAGCAGGCGGCTGACGAGGATCGACGTGCTCGGCGGCACCGCTTCGCCAAGCGCCTGCTTGCGCGCGACGTGATAAGGATCGACCGCGCTCCAGTGCGGATAATACTGGTCGACGCGCGCCACATGCGCGAGGCTGCTGCCGGCTGCGGTTAGAAACTCCCCGGCCTTCTTGAAGATGAGTGCGGCCTCGCGCTGAGGACGCGGCGGCGGATCGAGCGGCCGGTTTTCTCCAATCACGGCGGGGTCGATCAGACCTCGAGCATCGGTTGCCCTTAAACCGGTCGCGAACACCCAATCGCCCGCACGCACGGCGGAGGCGTGCTTGATATCGCCCGCGCCATACGTGTTCACTCCGAAGTATTCGAGCGGCATGCCGCCCTCCGTTTTGTTGACAAGACGCCCTGACGAGGATCGTGAACTCAGAAAAGCCGAACAGATTCAGATGACGGAATTCGTCAACTCACCGATACCGGAAATGACGATCCTCACCTCGTCGCCCGGCTTGAGAAAGCGCGGCGGCGTGAAGCCGATGCCGACACCTGCAGGCGTGCCGGTCGCGATCAGGTCGCCGGGTTCCAGCGTCATATAGGCGCTCACCGTCTCGACGATCTGCTCGACGTTGAAGATCATCGTGTTGAGCGGCGCCTGCTGCCTTTGCTCTCCGTTCACATAGGTCGTCATGTGCTGCGCATAGAGATCCGGCATCTCGTCGCGCGTCACCACCCAGGGACCGACAGGACAGAAACCATCGAGACTCTTGCCGATGAACCACTGGCGGTGCCGCTGCTGCAGGGTGCGGGCAGTGACATCGTTGACGATCGTGTAGCCGAACACGTGGTCGAAGACGGTCGCGCCCTTCACCTTGGAGCAGCGCTTCCCGATGATGACGCCGAGTTCTCCCTCATAGTCGACCGAATTGGTCGGATCGCGCGTGCTGTCGATCGGCTGGAAGGGGTCGGCGAGCGAGCCCGCCGCCTTGGTGAAAACGATCGGCACCGCCGGCACGGCTTCCTTGCCGGAAGCGTCGAAGCCGCTCCGGGCAAATTCCTCCGCGTGCTCATAATAATTCTTGCCGACGCAGATGACATTGGTTGCCAATGGACCGACAGGAGCGGCCAGCGCACAGTCAGCGAGGGGACGCTCTGGCCCTCGTTCAAGGCGGTCAACGCCGGCCTCGATGACGTGTCGCAGGGATCGAATGGGCGAGCCTTCGCTCAAGAAAGGGACAAAAACGTTGTCGCGCACCTCGCCGTAGCATTTCCCATCGGAGAGTCTGACAGCAGCGACGCGCATTGGATACCTCGAAATGGTCACCATTTTCGGGAATGGTTTGACCAATCTTGTTCGCCTTGTCAATTTGGACTAGGCTGTTCGCCTAGGGTTCGCCCAAAGGTTGCCTTGCATGGACCGCACCGCCATCGCCTCAATCCGCCAAGTCCGGGACCAAATTCTTGCGCTCGTTGAGCAAATCAGCGTCGAGACCGGCGGCCGGGTGCCGACCGAACGGGCGCTTCAAGAAGCGATCGGCGTATCGCGCAGCCGGATTCGCGACGCGCTCGCCGCCCTCGAGGTCGAGGGCGTGGTAACGCGGCAGGTCGGCAGCGGCACCTATCTCGTTCGCGCCAATCCCGCCGCGACGCCGGCATTGCCGGAGAGCAAAACACTGACCGCGGATGCGATCAGCCCGGCGCAATTGCTGGAGGCACGTCTGGCGTTCGAGACGGGCCTGCAACCGTTGATCGTCGCCAACGCAACGACGGCGGATCTGAAGGGACTCGAAAGCATCCTGCTCAAAGCCGATCGCACGAAAGAGTTGGCCGAATTCGAACGTTACGACATGGAGTTTCATACCCGCCTCGCCGACGCCGCGCACAACGAATTGATGAGTCAGTTCGCCGAGTTGCTGAGCCTCGCGCGTGGCGCCGAATGGAGCGCGTTCAAGCGCGAGACGTCAACGCAGGAGCGCTTAAGCGCATATCAGCGGCAGCACTGGGCGATCTTGCATGCCTTGAAGCGCCGCAACGCGGAGGCGTCGAGCATCGCCGTGCGCGATCATCTCCGCTTCGTGCGCGACGTGCTGTTCGAAATCTGACCCTCGAGAGCGTCCGAACGCCCTCGCCCCGCGCCTTCCCCTTCCCCGTTCAAAAGGATATGACCGAAATGGATTCTGCTGCCGTCGTGACCGGACAGGAACACTGGACGAAGAATGCGGGAAAGAAGCTGTTCCTTTGGGAGAAGAGAGCGCAAAACACCGAGAAACCGCACGGAATCGTGCTTTTCGTTCATGGCTCGTCGATGGCGTCGACGCCGACCTTCGATCTCCAGGTCCCCGGCCGCCCGAATTCCTCGGTGATGGATTATTTCGCCGCCCACGGTTTTGACACCTGGTGCGTCGACATGCAGGGCTACGGCCGCTCGGAGAAGGACCGCTCGCATAACAGCGACATCGCGACCGGCGCGGCGGACTGCGCGGCGGCGGCAGGTTATATTCGCTCCTTGCGTGGCGACGTTGCGCTGCACGTCTACGGCATCTCGTCAGGCGCGCTGCGCGCCGCCCTGTTCGCGCAAAACAATCCGGCGATGGTCAGGCGCCTGGCGCTCGACGCCTTCGTTTACACGGGCGCCGGCAGCCCGACCCTGGAGGAACGGCGCAAGAAGCTGCCGCAGTTTCTAGCCCAGCCGACGCGCCCGATCGACCGCGCCTTTGTGCATTCGATCTTCGAGCGCGACCACCCCGGCACCGCCGAGAAAAAAGTGGTCGACAGCTTCGCTGACGCGATCCTTGCGCTCGACAGCGAAATGCCGACCGGCACCTATGTCGACATGTGCTCCAAGCTGCCGGTGGTCGATCCGCTGCGCATCCCGGTGCCGACGCTGATCATGCGGGGAGAATACGACGGCATCGCCGCGATGGACGATCTCATTGATTTCTTCTGCAAACTGCCGAATCCGGACAAGCAGTTCGCGGTCATGCCGGGCATCGCGCATGCGAGCTTCCAGCAGAAAAACTACATGCTCGTCTATCACATCCTGCTGTCCTTCTTCAGCCAGCCCGATCCGATCTATCGCGGCGCCTGAGAGGGGATGGGTCACCGATTGGCGCCTTTCATGGTTGACTCGGGGCGAGAATTTGGTTGATCTTTCTGAGAATTGACAACCAAAGAGGGCGGGAGGGTTCCTGTGAGCAATCGGAAGAAAGCTTTTCTTCATTGGAAGACGGCCATGACGGCCGCCGTCTTCATGGCGTTCGCCGCGACCGCGCCGGCAACCGCGCAGCAGCAAGCCCCACGCGAAGGCGACGCGGTCTGGGCCTATCTGAAATCCCTGCCGGCGGCCGAGCGGTTGGAGACGATCAAACGGGAATCCGCGCGCGAAGGGCAATTGACGATCTATGGCGCCATCGCCATCGAGCGCGCGCAGATTTTGCTCGACCTGTTCAAGAAGGACTATCCGGACGTCAAGGCGGAGTTCGTCCGCCTGACCACGACCGATCTGCCGCAGCGAATAACGGTGGAGTTCCGTGCGGGCCGCACCAATGCCGACGCGGCGATCATCACGTCCGACCGTCTGGAGATCATGTCGACGGCGGTCGGCCCGTATCAGCCGACGACGTGGGATGATTTCGATCCGCGCTTCCGGCACGGCGGCGGCGATGCTGGCTGGGCGGCTATCGACTACGAATTGCTGGTGGAAGCCATCGCCTGGCGCACCGACCGCATCAAGTCCGACGAAGCGCCGAAGTCGCTCGACCAGCTTTCCGAGCCGAAATGGAAAGGACGCACCGGCACGGTCACGTCGCTCGAACATCTCCTGGACAGCTATACCGAGATGTATGGAGCCGATGCCGCGATGGAGAAGGTGAAGACCCTGTCGGCGCTCGACAACCGCCTCTATCCTTCGATCGCCGGCCTCTCGGAAGCCGTCGGATCGGGACAGATCGATTTGGCCTGGGGCGTTTCGGCGATGCGCGCAACGCGCCTGAAGAAATCCGGCGCTCCGGTCGATTTCGTCTATCAGGACCCCGCATTCGGAATCCCCGACGCGGTCATGGTCACGAAAGGTGCGAAACACCCATACGCGGCCGCCGCCTTCATGGAGTTTCTCACCAAGGCGGGAACCCTGGAAGAGCTCGACCGCCGCGAACCGGGCATGGCGTTCGGCAATTTAAAGGGGAAATACGAGCGCCCGCTTTCGAGCTTCTCGCATCTACGGATTTACCAACCGATTCCGGCCGCGAAATATCGGGAGTACAACCGGGTCATCGAACGCCTGTTCGTGCGCCGCAAGTAATCGAAGGCGGCAGGCCGGCGGCCGTCGCCGATCGGCAGGCCGGCCCGCGAACCGCTTGTTCCGCGGCGACCTTTCCTGATGGTGTTCGCGCCGTCAGGACGCACTTCAGACGTCGCACCGATAAGGACTCGAGGGTCCCGACGCGCCGTCGACGATCCGGATAGTAGATTGGCTGGGACGGTACAATGTGACGGCGGCTCTTGGCGATAGCACGGGAAGAAGGGGCTGGGCGACGCGCTGGAACGGCCCGCGGCTGGGGCAGAGAGCCGTCGTCATCGCGCTGCTGCTCGTCGTCGGCTATCTGATCATTCCGCCGATCGCCGCGCTGCTCCTCGGCAGCATCACGGATACGCCGCCCGACGTCTGGCCGAACTTCACGCTCTCCTCGCTATATTACGCCTACACGAATGCCGATCATTACTGGTCGCTCGCCCTCTCCCTGATCTATGCCTCGACCACCGCGACCTGCGTGCTGGTCGTCGGCGGGTTCCTTGCCTGGCTGGTGTCGCGGACCGATTCCTACCTGCGACATCTCACGGATGTATTCGCGCTGGCGCCGATCATCGTGCCGGCCGTGCTGTTCGTCACGGCGTGGCTGCTGTTGCTCGGACCCAAGGGCGGGCTCATCAATCAGTGGGCGATGCAGACACTCGCGCTCGAGGAACCGCCCTTCAATTTGCTGTCGCTCGGCGGAATGATTTGGGTCGGCATCCTGCAGGAGCTCCCGCTTGCCTTCCTATGGCTGTGGCCGGCATTCCGGTCGATGAATTCCGACCTCGAAGATGCCGGGCTGATGGCGGGAGCAACGTCCTTCACCGTCATCCGTCGCATCACGCTGCCGCTGCTGCGCCCGGCGATCCTCAGCGGCTGGCTGATGTTCTTCATCTACTCGCTCGGCGCGCTGGCGGTGCCGCTGATGATCGGACTTCCCGCGGGATACGTGCTCTATTCGACGGAAATCTATCTCGCCGTCCATCGGGTCCCGTCCGACCTCAACCTAGCGAGCGCCTACAGTCTGTTGTTGGTGCTGATGACCTTCGCCGGCGTCGCCGTCTATCGTCACGCGACGCGCGAGGTCAGCCGGTTCACCACCGTGACCGGCAAGGCCTTCAATCCGCGGCTCGTACGGCTGGGCCGCTGGCGATGGCCGATAAACTTGTTCGGGCTCACCGTACTGTTTCTGTGCGCCGGCCTGCCGATTCTCGTGCTGGTCTGGAACGCGTTTCTCCCGTTCCCGCAATTGCCGTCCGCGCAGGCGTTCTCCCTTATGACGCTCGAAAACTTTCGCGCCGCGATGAACTATGGTCCGGCGATAAGGGCGCTCTATGACAGCATCGTGCTCGGCCTCGGGGCGGGCGTCGTTTCCACAATACTCGGCTGCATCATCGCGTGGTGCACGCTCCGTTTCCGCGGCATGCCGTATCTGCTCGGGCTGCTCGATCAGCTTTCGACGGTTCCGATCGCAATGCCGGGGCTGATCGTCGGCGTCAGCGTGCTCTGGCTCTATCTCATCCTCCCGCTGCCCATCTACGGCACGCTGTGGATTCTATTGATCGCCTACATCACGCTGCACCTGCCCTACGCCGTGCGCATTTGCGCATCCAGCCTGGCGCAACTGCATCCCGAGCTCGAGGAAGCTGGATACGTCTCCGGTGCCAATTGGCTCACCGTGTTTCGCCGTATCATCCTGGCGCTGATGGCGCCAAGCTTGGTCACGTCGGTGCTTTACGTCGGCTTGCGCTCGTTCCGCGAATACAGCGCCTCGATCCTCCTGGCCGGACCGGGAAGCGAGGTGTTCTCGGTGATGGTTCTCGATATGTGGGACGGCGGAAACCTCAACATCTTATGCGCCTACGTCACCGTGGTGATGGTCATTCTCGGCACGCTCGTCGTGGTGGCATCGCAGCTCGGCCGCCGCCTCGGCACCAGCTTGCACTGATCGATGCCGGAAAAGGTCAATTGGCGTGATTAACATCAGCGATCTGAAGAAAAGCTTTGAATCCGGCGGCAAGGCCGCCACGGTGCTTGACGGCCTTTCGATCGACATCGCCCGCAATTCATTCTTCACGCTTCTCGGCCCGAGCGGCTGCGGCAAGAGCACGCTGCTGCGCTGCCTCGCCGGGTTGGAGCATCCTGACTCGGGTGAAATCAGCATCGGCGAAACGATCGCCTTCTCCTCCAGCCGCAACATCATGGTGCCCCCGAACCGGCGCCGCATCGGCATGGTGTTCCAGTCCTACGCGATCTGGCCGCATATGACCGTGGGAGACAACGTCGCGTTCCCGCTGCAAGTGCAGAAGCAAGACAATATTCGCGCCCGCGCTTTGCAAGCGTTGTCACTGGTCGGCCTCGAGGGCCTGGAAGATCGCTACGCCTCGAAACTAAGCGGCGGGCAGCAACAGCGCGTCGCGCTGGCCCGCGCGATCGTCGCCAAGCCCGATGTACTGCTGCTCGACGAGCCGTTGAGCAACCTGGACGCGGCGTTACGCGACCAGATGCGGGGCGAGCTTTTGAATATCCAGCGCAGCCTGAACGTAACGACGGTGTACGTGACGCACGATCAAGTCGAGGCCCTGTCGCTGTCGGACCGCATCGCCATCATGTCGAAGGGACGGTTCGTCGAGATCGCATCGCCGGACGATCTCTACAACCGGCCGCGAACAAGCTTCGCCGCGCGCTTCGTGGGCGGTGCGAACATCGTGGAAGGCCGGGTCGCGGATACGGCCAACGGCTTGACGACGGTCGACAGCGCGCTCGGTCCTGTCGCGACGACGGGACTGGCGGGGCAACCCGCCGGCGACAATGCGCAACTGTTCATCCGGCCAGAAAAAGTCGTGCCGCTGGCGGCGGACGCAAAGGCCGATGGCGTCAATATCTTTAACTGCATGGTACGCGCGCGGCGGTTCGCCGGAGAAATCACCGAGCTCGACCTCGTACCAACCACGGGTCGGAATGAAACACTTCTGTCATGCAAGGCGCGCTCCTCGGATATCGTATCGCTCGGCGATAGCGTTCGGGTCCGGATCGACCCGCGCGATGTTCATGTCCTCGCCGCGGAAGACGCCTGAAGCGATTTGACAGCACCGTCGAAGTCCCCTTCTCAAATGGAAACGCTGTGATGCGCCTGGGGGTTTCAGAGTGCACGCAATGTTTGCAGCCATCATCGGCACACCGCGAAGATGACGCATCGATCGCGCGATAGCGTGGAGGACACGGCTTCTGGCTACCGTGAACGCGTCGGCGGCCCGGCACAGCCGCACCCACGCGGCGGCATCGTCTGTATGCTCGTCAGTTGCCTTCTGCTGACACTCAACGACGCGGCGACGAAACTCCTGACCTCGAGCCACCCCGTCTCTGAAATCGTGTTCATGCGCGGCGCTGTGGGGGTCGCTCTCCTGCTCGCGGTGACCGCCGGACAGCGGCGGCTCCCAGCGTTACGTCCCCACGACATGCGATTTCAGCTCTATCGCGCCGGGCTGTTCGTGATCACAACAACGCTCTACACCGTAAGCCTGCTGCTGTTGCCGCTGCCGATCGTGACCGCCATCAGCTTCGTGTCGCCCATCATCATGACCGCGCTTGCCGGTCCGCTACTCGGCGAGCATGCGGGGTGGCGCCGCTGGCTTGCGGTAGTCGTAGGCTTCGCCGGCGTCGCGCTGATCATCAATCCCGGCGCGAACGAGTGGGGCTGGGCGGCGCTGGTACCGCTCGCCTGCGCCGCCACGGTTGCGCTGCGCGACATCACCACGCGACAACTCGCGGTGCGCGAGACGATGCATTCCATCCTTTTCATCACCGCCTCGGTTACGACACTCGCGGGGCTGTCGGCGGCGCCATTGGGCGGCTGGACTTTTCCGATTCTGGCCGACTGGTTCCTGTTCTTGTTTGTCGGTGCGTCGCAGCTTGCCGGACACTTCTTTGCGGTTTGGGCGTTTCGGTTATCCCCCGCCGTCGTTCTCGCCCCCTTCAAATACTCGATGATCATCTGGTCGTTGGCTCTTGCCTTTCTAATCTGGAACGAATTGCCGACCGTGACGATGTTTTGCGGAGCCGCGATCGTCATTTCGAGCGGACTTTATATTTTCAACAAGGAACGCTGGGCCAGCCGCCCGAGATAAGAATAGCGGTGACGGGGGCTGTGCCACCCGATGCCTCCCCCGCTCTGGTAAGCGCTCCCGAGGCGGCGCTTGATCGATCGCATTCCCCTCGCGTCCGTTCCGATTTTCGGACGGCATGGTCCTACGCAGCCACGGGTTCGCGTCGCCGGGCGGTTGACACGCGATTGATCACGTTCGTACTGTAAGCGATTACAAAAAACGATCTGGCGCCTTCCGCGCGCGGACCATGCGATAGAGAGTTTGACGAGATGGGTAGTGCTGCGAAGATTTTGGCCGGTCTTGCCTCGGTGGGTTGGATCGCAACTACGGGCATGGCATTCGGACAGGCGCCCGATCCTGAATGCGCCTCGCCCAAGGAAGTGCAGGGCTTTCTCACCTGCGCGGACGTCGAGGCCGCGAAAAAGGAAGGCAGCGTCGTTCTTTACGGACCGGCGGGGAAAACGCGGGAAGTGTTGAGGGAGTTCAACAAGCTGTTCCCGGAGATCAGAACGCAATTTGTCTGGATGCAAACCGGCGCACTCTTCGCCAAGGTCGAGCAGGAAGCAAAGACCAACAACACGCTCGTCGACGTCGTCGTGCTCTCCGATCCGACGCTGCTCAACGACATGCAGAGAGCGAAGACGATTGTGAAGTACAATTCGCCGGAGTTGAAGGCGTATTCCGATCCGCGCATGCAGAGTACACCGCCCGGCTTTTGGACGACGTGGGGCGTGGTCGCGACTTCAATTGTTTACAACACGACCACCATTGGCCCCAACCCGCCGCAGAATTGGAAGGATCTGATTGACAAGCGCTTTGCTGGCCGGCGGGCAAGCTTGAAGGACACGACGTCGGGCCTTCAATTCGCACAATGGAAGACGCTGACGGACCTCTACGGGCCGGAATATTGGACAAAGGGCATCGCGTCGCTACAGCCTATCGCCTTCGATTCCTTTACGCAGCAGTTCGATCGGCTCGTCAGCGGCGCCGATATCGTGGCGATCAACGGCCAGACGTCCGGCGCCATGCAGTTTATCGACAAGGGAGCGCCCTTGAAGATCGTCTACCCGAAGGATGGCATTCCGGCGACGCTCGAAGGTCTGGCCGTCGTGTCAGGCGCGCCCCATCCGCAAGCGGCACGCTTGATGACCGACTATCTTCTGTCCAAAAAAGGGCAGACCGCGATCGTGAATATCATCCAGTATTTCTCTTCTCGTCCCGACGTCAAACCTCCGAAGGACTCCGGCGCGCCGAGCGACGTCAAGTTCCTCATCCCGGATTGGAACAAGGCTGCGACGGAACGCAAAACGTTCGAGGCGGATTGGGTGACGGTTCTCGGTAAGTAAAAAAAAATCTGGGCGTTGTCGCAGCGGAGATAGCGGCCATTCCACATAAGCGGAATGGCCCTCTCCTATACATGATCGCGTTCGCTGCGGCCGTCGCCGAAGAGACAGCGCGGCGCGGATCGGCGGGGCGTGCGGATCATGCTCCCGCCGACGCGATCGACGCAGCCTTCACGCATCACGAAAGACAAGCTGCGCGTCACGATCCCACGACACGGTAACGCTATCGCCGCTAGCCGCCACCTTCGCTTCCCGCTGCATCGCGTTCGACACGGACGCGACCACCGGCCCGACATCGGTTTGCGCGTAAACATTCAGCGTCTGGCCGACAAAGACCGTATCCGTCACCTTGCCCGTCAGCGTGACCTCACGGCTCGGCATTCCCGCAGCAGCGATCTGAACCCGCTCAGGCCGCACCATGACCGTCACGCGGGCACCGACCTTCATGCCTTCACAAGGCACGATCTCGATCGTCCGTTCGGTCCCGTCGAGGCGAAGATGCAGCGCCGCTTCGTTCTTGGATTGAATAGAGCCGCTGAAACGGTTCGTCTGCCCGATGAAGTCGGCGACGAAGGACGTCATCGGCGCGTTATAAATTTGCGTCGGTGTGTCCAGTTGCTCGATCCGCCCCCCGTTCATCACGGCGACGCGATCCGCCATGCTCAGCGCTTCCTGCTGATCGTGAGTCACGAAGATGGTGGTGATGCCGAGCGCCTTCTGCAGCCGCCGCAGCTCGATCTGCATCGATTCACGCAGCTTCGCGTCGAGCGCTCCGAACGGTTCGTCGAGGAGCAGGGCTTTCGGCCGTGTCACGAGCGCGCGCGCAAGCGCGATGCGCTGCTGCTGTCCGCCCGACATCTGCGCCGGATAGCGCGCCTCGTAGCCGACCATCTGCACGAGCGCGAGCGCCTCGGCGATCCGCCGCTCCGCCTCGGCGCCACGCACGCCATGCATCTTGAGGCCGAAGCGAATGTTGTCGGCGACCGTCATATGCGGAAACAGAGCATAGCTCTGAAACACCATGCCGAGATCGCGCTTATGGATCGGAACGCGCGTGATCGAACGTCCGTCAATCAGAATCTCGCCGCTCGTTGGCGTCACCAAGCCGGCGATGCAGCGCAGCAGCGTTGTCTTGCCGCAACCCGACGGCCCGAGCAGCGCCACGAACTCGCCCGGCCGGATCGCAATGTCGATCGACTTCAGCGCCTCGAACGTGCCGAACCGATGCCGGATGGCACGGATATCGACCAGCGCGCCGGCCGCAACGGCATGCGATGTGATCGAGGGCGAGGTGTTCATTAGGTCCATCATGCCCTATCGCGAAGCGAACATCACATTCCGAATGCCGAAGAAGCGCTCCAGGATGAGGAGCGCGGCGACGACGATCGCGATCTGAATCGTCGAAATGGCGGCGACGGCCGGATCGTAGTTGTAAACGAGGTAACTCAGGATCGAGACCGGCAAGGTCGTCGTATCCGCGTTGGTGAGCAGCAGGGCCACCGCGACCTCGTCGAACGACATCAGAAAAGCGAAGATCGCGCCGGCGACGATTCCCGGGCGGATCATCGGCAACGTCACGTACCAGGCCGTCCGCCAGCCATCGGCGCCGAGAACCCGCGCCGCATCCTCGATCTCGCGGTTCATGCCAGCGTAAACGCCGAGCACCGTGCGCAGCATATACGGCACCGTGATGATCACATGACCAGCAAGCAGCGAGGTGAACGAACTCGACAGCCCCACCCGCGCCGTGAAGAAGAGAAGCCCGACCGCCAGGATGATCGTCGGCAGGCTCAGCGGCGCCAGCAGGAAGGTTTCAATCCAGCGCCTGCCCGGTATCGCGCCGCGCACAAGCGCGAGCGCGGCGGGGATGGCGAGCAGCCCACTCGCGACCGTCGCCATGACTCCGAGGCGAACGCTGTTCCACAGCGGCCTGATGAATTCGGAGTCGCGCAGAACGTGATCGAACCAGCGCAGAGAAAAGCCGCCCGGCGGGAACATGATGAAATCGCCCGCGGTGAACGCGGCGACGACAACGACAAGAACCGGCGCCAGCAGAAATACCGACATCGCCGCTGAATAAAGAACGAGCAAGCGCGGCATGGCCTTCATCGTCGCGCCCTCATGGCGCGCGGATGCAGCCACGACTGCGCCCACAGGGTCAGCGACACGATCACGAGAAGGGTGATGCCCATCGCGGCAGCGAAGGGCCAATCCGAGCTCGTCGTCAGTTGCTGATAGATCAGCAGCGGCAGCACCATGGTCGACGTCTTGCCGAGCAAAAGCACGGTGACGAAGCTGCCGATCGCGAGCGTGAACACGAGGATGCCGCCGGTCACGATCCCCTCGATGCTGAGCGGCAGCGTGACGTGCCAGAATATCCTCGCCGGCGGCGCGCCGAGCACGGCGGCGGCTTCCTCGATGCGCCGGTCGAGCATTTCCAGCGTGCTCGCGACCGACAACACCATGAACGGCAGAAGGACGTGCACCATCGCGATGGTGACGCCCGTCCAGTTGTACATCAGCTCGAGTTTCGGCAGGCCGAGCGCGGTCAAGCCGGCATTGAGCGCACCGGAGCCGCCGAGGATCACCATCCATCCGAAGGAACGCACGACGACGTTCACCATCAGTGGGGTGACGACGACGAGCATCAGCAGCGCCTTCGCCGTGCCCTGCGCCCGCGCCACCGCGAAGCCCAACGGGTAGCCGAGCAGAATACACAGCGCCGTCACCACGAAGCCGAATATCAGCGTCTGCGCGATGACCGTCAGATAGTAACTATCGAAAAAAATGCGGCCGTATTGCGCGAGGCCCTGCGCTCCGCCCGGCTCTTTCAGGCTTTCGAGCAGATTGACCCAGATCGGGCCGACCAGAAAGACGACGAGGAACAGGAGGATCGGGGCAAGCCCCAGCAGGGCGCTGAAATTCGCCCTGCCGTTCTCTCCCGTTCCTTGCGCCCGCGCTGCGTCCGCCATGCCGGGTCCGACGCGTCAGCGCATCTCTTTATTCCAGCGCTCGATCCAGCCGCCGAACTTATCGAAAATCTTGTCGTAGGGCGGCACCTCGATCTTATCGACCGGCGCGAGCTTGTCCTTCACCGCCGCCGGATAGACGACCTTGGTGTTCGGCACGGCATAGAGAATGGTTTCGGCGTGCTTGAGCTGGTTCTCTGGCGCGAGCGCGCAGTTGATGTACTGCCACGCGACATCCGGCGCGTTCTTCACCTTCGAGAGCATGGCAAGGCCGGCAATCGTCTTCGGTCCCGGCAGGTAGAAGCCCGCCCAATCGTTGCCCTTGTCGATGAAGCTGATCGAGCGTCCGTCCCAGTAGACCAGCGCGTCGACCTCCTTCGTGCCGAAGAGATTGAGCGCCTCGACCGGCGTGTTCCAGAATTTCACGACATACTTCGACGCTTCCTTCAGCTTCTTGAAGGCCATGTCGACGTCGCCGCCATACTGCTGCGAGATCAACCAGATGAATTCCGGCCCCCAGGTGTAGGTGCCGGCGGGCATCGAGACGCGTTTGCCGTACTTGCCGGCGGCGACATTGTCGATGAACTCGCGCCATGATTTCGGCGGGTCCTTGATCACCGACTTGTTGTACATGACGCCGAGGGCGCCGATGTTCTGCGTCACGGAGTAATCGTTCCACGGCTTGTGGAACTGGTCCGGGATATCCGCGAGGTTCGGAAGCTTGGCGACTGTCGCCTGCTCCAACAGCCCTTCCCGCCCGGCGCGCAAGCTGTCCGCCTCGGCAAGCGCGACGACATGGATCGGCGGATTGGCTGGGTTGGCGCGGATCTTCGCCAGCCAGTCCGCGGACTCGCCGGTGATGATCTCGACCTTGATTCCCGTTTTCTGCTCGAAGCAGGGCACGAAGTTCTTGCGGACCGACTCGGCCCAGATGCCGCCGTACGCGGCGACGACCAGCTTGTCGGGCTTGGCGCTGTTCTGCGCGAAACCGACACCTACGCCGGCGATGGTCGCCGTGAGGATCGTTGCCATTACAAGAGTGCGCTTCTTCACGTTCCACCTCCGCATGTTCGTAGACGATATTTCATTCGTCGTTCGGCACGATTGTTATTGGCCGTAGAGAGCCCGCGCCTGGCTCTCGCTCACCTTTCCGTCCGCCACGTCGGTTGCAAGCATCGCGCGGTCGCGCGCCGGCGCCGGTCCGTTGCCGGCGCCGCCCGCCGTCTCGATCACAACGCGGTCGCCGTGCTTCAGCGTCGTCAGCATTTTTGACGGGATCACTTCCTCGCGGCCGCCGGCGCGCGTGATCACCGCCTTGGCCTTGGCACCTTCGCCACCGCCGCGTGTCCCTTGCGGCGCGAAGAAATGGCGCTCGCCGCGATAGGTGAATGACACCTCGCCCTCGAGAATCTCATACTCCTTGACGATACCGAGGCCGCCCCGGTGCGTGCCGGCGCCGCCCGAATTCTCTCGCAACGCCAGTCGATGCACACGAATCGGCGCATCCATCTCCATCGCCTCGACCGGCAGATTCATGCAGTTGGTGACATCGGTCTCGATCACGTCGACACCGTCCGACTTCGGCCCCGCGCCGCTACCGCCGGCGATGAGCTCGCCGGTGACGAAGGCGGTGCCGTCACCGTAGCGGCCGCCGAACATCAGGGCGAGCATTTCGCCCGAGTTGTCGGCCGGCACGCGATCCGCCGCCACATCCTTCAGCGCACCGAGGATGCAACCTGTGATCCGCTTGATTGTCGCCGTGCGTGAATTGACCGGCGCCGGCTCTACCGGATTGACGACGCTACCCTTCGGCAGTTCGAGGGTGATCGGCCGAAAGCAGCCGGCATTGGTCGGAATATCCGGGTCGGTGACGGCGCGCACCGCGTAGCAGGCCGCGGCGAGCGAGCCTGAAGGCACGCAGTTGAACGGCCCACGCACCTGCGGCGACGACCCGGTGAAATCGCAATGAAAGGTACCGTCCTTCACGGTCACCGCGACCTCGAAGCGGATGTTCTTATCGAGCTCGATCCCGTCATTGTCATTGAAGTCCACGTAGCGATAGATTCCTTCGGGGATTTTCCGCAGCGCCGCGCGCGTCAGGATTTCCGAGCGGTCGAGCAGGTCATCGAAGATCGCGAGCGTGTGGTTGTCGCCAAGCTCCTCGGCCAGCGCCGTGATGCGACGCGCCCCGACATTGCAGGCCGCAAGCTGCGCATTGAGGTCGCCCATCACGGTGTCGGGGATGCGCACGTTCTGCCGGATAATGGCGACCAGCGTCTCGTTGTACTTGCCGGCGTCGCGGAACTTCAGCGGCGGGATGCGCAATCCCTCCTGATAGATTTCCGTTGCCGTGGGTGGGATCGAGCCCGGCGCCATGCCGCCCATGTCCTGGTGATGCGTCATGGTCGCCGAGATCGCGACCGGACGGCCGTTAGCGAAAATCGGCTGCACGAGAGCGATGTCTGGAAGGTGCGTGCCTCCGAGATACGGATCGTTCATGCAGTAGACATCCCCCTGGCGCATGGTCGCGAGCGGGAAGACGTCGAGAATTTTCTTGACCACCGGGATCAGCGTCGCGAGATGGATCGGGATCGCGATCGCCTGCGCCAGGGTCTCGCCGCGGATCGTGAACAAGCTCGACGAGGCATCGAGGCCCTCCTTCACGATGGGGGAGAACGACGAGCGCAGCAGCGTTTGCTGCATCTCGTTGGCGATGCCTTCGAGCTTGTTGCGCACCACCTCGACGGTGATCGGGTCAAGCTCCGGGTTTTTCACGGTCTGCAGCATGCGCGTTACTCTTTGGCCCGCGTGAGAATGAGGTTTCCGGCTTCGTCGACGGTGCCATCCCAGCCCGGTTCCACCAGCGTCGTCGTGTCGGACTGCTGGATGATGGCCGGCCCCGCGAAGGTAAAGCCCTGCGGCAGCGCCGCCCGATCATAGATCGTCGCCTTCACCGGCACACTCTCGCCGGCGACCATGATATCGCGGTGGCCGATCACCTTGTCGCCGCCGGAGGGGACAAAGCGCATCTCCTTGAGAACCTCGCTGCCGCCCGCGCGGTGCACGGTGCGAACGCTGACGATCTTCGCCGGACCTTCGACGCTGTGGCCATAGACGCGGTCATGCGCCGCGAGGAAATCACGGTAGAGCTGCTCGGCGATATCGGGCGCGTCGAGCCGGATCGGTATTTCGAGGTTATACGACTGGCCGATGTAGCAGATGTCGGCGAAATAGGAGACCGTCACTTCACCGGGCTTCACTTTCTCGGCGGCGATCAACTGCGCGGCACGCGCGTCGATTTCCTTGAGCTTCGCCTGCAATGCATCACGGTCAAACTCCTTGATCGGCATCGCGAAAGCCGCCGACACTTCATGCTCGATCGCGGCGGCAAGAAGCCCCGCCGCCGCGAGCACGCCGGGAATGCGCGGCACGATGATCCGTTGGATGCCGAGTTCGCGCGCCAGCGCCGTCGCATGGATGCCGCCGGCGCCGCCAAGCGGCACCAGCGCATATTTGCGCGGATCGACGCCCTGACGCACTGAGACGAGGCGGATGCCTTCTGCCATCTGCGCGTTGAGGACGCGGTGGATGCCGAGCGCCGCCTGCGCGGTCGTCATCTCGAGGGGGCGCGCCACCTTGCGCTCGATGACCTCCGCCGCCTTCTTGGCTTCCAGCTTGAGCCGGCCGCCGGCGAAGTAGTCGGGGTCGAGATAGCCGAGCACGACGGACGCGTCCGTCACCGTCGCTTCGTCGCCGCCGCGGCCGTAGCAAGCCGGGCCCGGGTCGGACCCTGCCGAGTGCGGCCCGACGCGAAGCCCGCCCGACGCGTCGAGATGCGCGATGCTGCCGCCGCCGGCACCGATCGTGTTCACGTCCACCATGGCGACGCGAACGGGATAGCCGGCGATGACGCCTTCCGGCCGCAGCATCGGCTTGCGCCGGCTAATCAGTGCAATATCGGCGGAAGTGCCGCCGATGTCGATCGTGATGAGGTCGTCCGTCGCGGCGGAAGCTCCGACGATCTGTCCGCCGATGACGCCTGCCGCCGGACCGGACAGGAACAGACGCACGGGCCGCTCGCGCGCGATCCTCGACGTCGCCAAGCCGCCGCGCGATTGCATCACCTGCAGCGGCGCGACGACGCCGGCCTGTGCGAGGCCGCCTTCGAGGCGCTCGAGATATTTGTCGACGAGCGGTTTCACATAGGCGTCGAACGCCGTGACAACGGTCCGCTCGTACTCGCGAAAGGCTGGATCGACCTCGTGCGAAAGCGAGAGCATCACGCCCGGATGGCGCGCCCGGATGAGTTCGGCCGCACGCTTCTCATGCGCCGCGTTCTTGAAGGAAAACAGAAAGCAGATCGCGATCGACTGAACACCGGCCTTCACCAATTCGTCGGCCGCCGCAATCACGCCGGCCTCCTCGATCGGCGTCAAAACGTTTCCGTTCGCGTCGAGCCGCTCTTTCACCTCCTTGCGGAAGCGGCGTGGGGCAAGAAACACCGGCGCTTCAGGATCGAGAATGACGCGATAGACCTGCGTGCGCAGTTGGCGCGCGATCTCGATCACGTCGCGAAAGCCGGCGGTGGTGATGAGGCCGACGCGCGCGCCCTTGCGCTCGAGGACCGCGTTGGTGGCGACCGTCGTGCCGTGCGCGAAGCGCGCAACACGCGCGGGGTCGATCCCCAAGCGCTCCTTCAACTCGGCGATCGAGCGGATCACCGCCTCGCTCGGATCGTCTCGCGTCGTCGGCACCTTGATGACATGCATGGCGCCGCCCGCCTCGCGACAGACGATGTCGGTGAAAGTTCCGCCGATATCGACGCCGATTTCGAGTTTCTTATCCCGCACTGCCACTGTCATCGTCATTTGCTCACAGCGATGCCGGCATGCCGGCGCGTTCGAATGTCATCATCACGCGGCGTTCCGTTCGTTGCGGATCGCCTTGGCGTCGAGGTGCCGGTACCAGGAGGCGACGATCTGCATGCCCGGAATGCGGAATGCGTGAAAGGGAATGGGCGCGAAGCGATTGTTGCTCATGGGACCGGCGTCGATCGTTCGGTTCTGCGCCATGCGCGCCAGATATTTACCGAGCATGTTCGACAGCGCCACGCCGCGGCCGCCGTAGCCCATCGCGAACGAGACGCGCGGCGAAAGCCGTCCGATATGCGGGAAGTCATCGAGCGTGATGCCGATCTTGCCCGACCAGCGATGCCCGATCTGCGCGCCGTCGACCTGCGGAAACGTCTCGACGAGTTGACGCTCCAGCATGGCGTAGACGCCGGGATCGTCGCTGCGGCCGGTGATGTCGCCACGGCCGCCGAAGATCACGCAGTTGTCCGGCGTGATGCGGTACCAATTCATGATGTACTTGGTGTCGGCGACCATGCGACGGGCGGGCAAGACGGTGGCGGCGACATTGGCGCTGAGCGGCTTGGTCGCGATCACCGACGTATTCACCGCGACGATGCGCCGGTCGAGCCGGCCCGGCGCAAAATCCGTCGCGTCAGTATAGGCGTTGGTGCCGATGATGACCTGCTTGGCGCGGACGCTGCCGCTCGCCGTCTCGACGCGCACGCCCGCCGCATCGTCGATCAGCCGCAACACGGGCGAGCGCACGAAGATCGGCACGCCGCGCTCGCTCAACGCCTTCGCCAGGCCGCGCGTGTAATTCAGCGGATGGATTCCGGCGCCGCGCGGGTCAAGCCAGCCGCCGACATGCTCGCCGCCCCCCACCTCGTCCATCGTCTGGTGGCGATCGAGGATGCGCGAGGCATTGTCCCGCGCCTCCGCGGCCATCCAGTCGCGATCGGCCTCGAGGCTGCGCAGATGTTCGCGCGAGTGCGCGGCGGTGAATTGCCCGGTGCGATGGAAGTCGCAGTCGATCTTGCAATCGTCGACGATGCCTTCGACCGTATCGATCGCCTCATGAATGATGCCGTGGAGGCTGCGCGTGACCTCGTTGCCGTACTTCTTGGCAATCGCCGCGAAGCCTTTCTTGTAACGCGGCGGGAGCATGCCGCCGTTGCGCCCGCTCGCGCCCCAGCCGGCGTCCTGCGCCTCGACCACCACGCAAGCGACGCCTGCCTTGTGCAGATGGTAGGCGGCGGAAAGCCCCGTGAAGCCGGCCCCTATGATGACGACGTCCGTCTTGAGATCACCATTGAGAGCGCCAAGGTGCGGCGCTGGATGTCCTGTCGACACCCAATATGAGGACGGATGGGGCGCAGCCGTCGTGCCGCTGGCTGACGCCGCACTCATCGCGAGACGCGCTGTCGAACGCAATCGTCAAGAGGCATCATCGCAAGCATGTTCACTCTGATTAAACGCCTGACTGCAATCCTCATCCCGGACGGCGTGGGGCGTCAAGCCTGTTTTGTGTACAGTCGGCGAACGAATCTCGTCCGCTTGCGTGCAAGTGCGCAAAATGCCACTCTTCCGACAATAATTGCGGAGGAAGCAACGGCGTGCAGGACCGGACCGGGCCATCTCACCTCGCCGCAGAGACGTTCAATCAGAGTGAAGGCGTTGATGGCACCGGCCATGACGAACGCTGGCTGGGCCTGCGTCTGAAGGCGCTGCGGCGCGAGCGGAAGCTGTCGCTCTACCAGCTTGCCGAGCTTTCGGGACTCTCGACCGGAATGCTCAGCCAGATCGAGCGCGGGCTCTCCAGCCCTTCGATCCGCTCGCTGCGCCTGCTCGGTGTCGCGCTGCGAGTGCCGATCTCATGGTTCTTCGCGCTCCCGGAGCATGAAGAAACGGCGGAGTCGCGCTACATCATCCGCCGCGGCAATCGCCGATTGCTGAAACTCAGTCCGACCGGCGTGATGAAGGAACTGCTCAGCCCCGATTCATCCGAACAGATGGAGATGTATGAGCTGCTGCTGCAGCCCGGCGGCTCGTCCGGCACCGACTTCTACAGCCATCAGGGCGAGAAGGCCGGCGTCGTGGTCGCGGGCACCTTGCAGCTCTGGCTCGACGAGCAAGCCTATATCCTGGGCGAAGGCGACAGCTTCCAATTCCCGAGCCTGCTGCCGCACCGCTTCGACAATCCCGGCCGCGAACCGAGCCGCGTCATCTGGATGGTGACGCCGCCGATGCCGAAAAAGGGCGGCGCACCGAACGCCCGCAATCTTTAGCGGCGGGCTAAGTCACAAGATGCGTCGCCCGCACAGGCCGCGGCGACCTCGTGGCGGCTATTTCCCTCCTGCTTGTCGCCCCATCCAAATCGACACCACTCGGCACAAAGTCGCACAACTTTACAATGTAATGGAATACCACCTGCGAACGGGGCCGGTGTTCACCACGCAGGGTGGGCGACGCCTTCGTGCCTTCCGCGCGCTCTCAATCCGTACCGTGCCGGCCCACGTCTTGATACGGGCGGCCTGGATTCGCATAATGGCGCAAGCAAGCGGAGCAGCGTGTGAGAAACCCGTATGAGGTCCTGGGCGTAGTCCCGACAGCTTCTGCCTCCGATATTCAGAAAGCTTATCGCGCACTGGCGAAAAAGCTGCATCCGGACCTCAATCCCGGCGACAAGACGGCCGAAGAGAAATTCAAGGAGGTCTCCGGCGCTTACGATCTTGTCGGCGACGCCGAAAAGCGCAAGCGCTTCGACAATGGCGAGATCGACGAGTCGGGCGCCGAACGGACGCAGCACCCATTCTATCGGGACTTCGCCTCCTCGCCCCGGGAGCATCATCCCTATGCGGACAGTTCCGGATACTCCGATTTCATGGACGAGGACGACGCCTTCGCGGAACTCCTGCGGCGCAGCCAAAGGGCACGCGCGAACCGTCGAGGCGCGGACCTGCACTATCGCCTGCCGATCGAATTCGTGGAGTCGATCACCGGCGCGAACAAACGCCTGACCTTGCCGGAAGGCGGCACGCTCGATGTCAAGATTCCGCCGGGCCTGGTCGACGGCCAAACGCTGCGCCTGAAAGGCAAAGGTGCGCCCGGGATGGGAAAAGGCGGCCCCGGCGACGCGTTGATCGAGGTCGAGGTGATCCCCGATCGCCGCTTCACACGCGACGGCGACGACATCACGATCGAAGTACCGATCTCCCTCTCCGAAGCCGTCCTCGGCGGGCGCGTCCGCGTTCCGACACCAACCGGCGACGTCACCATGACGGTGCCGAAAGGGTCGAACACAGGCACGGCGCTACGCCTGAAGGGTAAAGGCGCGCCTCGTCGCGGCGGCGGCCACGGAGACGAATTCGTCAGGCTGAAAATCGTGTTGCCCAAATCGCCGGACCCCGAACTTGAGGCTTTCGTTGCGAGTTGGGACAAGGGCAAGGCATTCAATCCGCGCGAGGACTAGGACATCATGATGATGACCAAGCATGAGTTCCTCACGAGCTCGGGCCTCGAAGTGCAGACGCTGGAGTTCTGGATCGAGCAGCAGTGGCTCATCCCGGAGCAGACGCCATCTGGTCCGGGCTTTTCCGACATGGACGTCGCGCGTGCGCATCTCATCCAGGATCTGAAGAGCGATCTCGGCGTCAACGACGAGGGGGTCGACGTCATCCTGCATCTCGTCGATCAACTTCATGGGTTACGCCGCGCGATGGCGCAGTTGCATGAGGACATGCAAGGAGGGGAGCGATAACCCGCCGCGGACATGCGGTGAGGTGGCATTTGGCAATGAGGCGGACGAACGGAGAGACTCGAAATGGTCGAGAAACTAGCCCGGCTGGGCCATGGAGAAATCGAAGGGCTCGTGCTCCAGGCCCTCGTGCGCAAGCTCCTCGAAAAGGGAGTTCTCTCGCCGGATGACGTGCGATCTCTCTTGTTCGATGCGGCAAGGCGTCTCGACCTCGTCGGCGGCGGCGAACTGACGAAAAAAGCAGTCCACTCCATCGTCGAAGAAGATTTGGCGCCCGCCTTCCTCGGCAGCGACTAACTGACTTTTCCAACGGACATCGAGAGGAAAGCTCCGATGCAGGAATACGACCTCTACATGAACCCGCAAAAGCCATCGGTCGGCCTCTATGTCCGCAAAGGGGCGGGCCTTCCCGATCTGGCCGACCCGAAAGAATGGGTATTTGATGGAACGTTCGCGCAAGACCTGTTACCGCCCGGGGTGGTGAAAAATATCGAAGCGAACGGTCATGCCTTCCGGGACATGGATTAAGCGTTGACGATGCTGCGAGATAGCGAAGCCGAACCGAACCAGCCCGATGCCGCCACGCCACAGCCGGTTGTCGCCACGCTCACGCGGGCCGCGATCTTTCTCGTCGTAACCGTCGGCCCCGGAAAGGAGAACGAGGCCGCCGTGCGCGCCCTGTGCGCCGACCTCGCCTCGCTCCTTCGCGCCGTGGGCTTCCGCGACCTCGAAGGACGGCTGTCATGCGTCATGGCGTTTGGCTCCGACATATGGGAGCGGCTCTTCGGCGCGCCGAAACCGAAGGATTTGCACCCGTTCCGTGAAATCCGCGGACAGCATCATGCGGTCTCGACGCCCGGCGATATTCTTTTTCACGTCCGCGCCGCCCGCATGGATTTATGCTTCGAGCTGGCGGCACAGATCATGAGACGGCTCGGCGCGGCAGCCACCGTCGCCGACGAAGTGCACGGCTTCAGTTACTTCGACGAGCGCGACCTGTTGGGATTTGTCGATGGAACGGAGAACCCGGCCGGCCGGGCGGCGAGCGACGCCACGATCATCGGCGGCGAGGATGCAACATTCGCCGGCGGCAGCTACGTCATCGTGCAGAAGTATCTGCATGACTTGAAAGCGTGGAACGCCCTGCCCGTCGAGCAGCAGGAAGACATCATCGGCCGGCACAAGCTGTCCGATATCGAGCAGCCCGACGCGATGAAGAAGCCATACGCGCATAACGTGCTTACTTCGATCGAGGAGAACGGCGAACAGCTCGAGATCGTGCGTGACAACATGCCCTTCGGCGACATCGGCAAGGGCGAGTTCGGCACTTATTTCATCGGCTATGCCCGCTCGCCGCGCAGGATCGAACTGATGCTGGAGAACATGTTCGTGGGTAATCCCCCCGGCAACTACGATCGCCTGCTCGACTTCAGCCGCGCCGTGACCGGCTGCTTGTTCTTCGTACCCACGGCAACCTTCCTGGAGAATGTTGCCGCCGACGACGCGGCAACGCCAATCGCGGCGCCGATATCGAAAGAAAGCGAAGCGACGGGCGAGACGCAGCCGCGCCCCTCCCCGCGCGACGGCTCGCTTGGGATCGGCTCGCTAAAGAAAGAGGCAGGACATGAATAACCTTCATCGGGAGCTCGCTCCCATTTCGGATGCGGCGTGGGCGCAGATCGAGGAAGAAGCCTCGCGGACCCTCAAGCGCCATCTGGCGGCGCGGCGCGTCGTCGACGTCGTCGGCCCGAAGGGTTTGAGTTTCTCGGCGGTAGGCACGGGCCATACCAAGCCTATCCCGGCGCCGGCCGACGGCATCCAATCCGTGCAACGCGAAGTGAAGGCGCTCGTCGAACTGCGCGTCCCGTTCGAGCTTACGCGAGCAGCGATCGACGACGTCGAACGCGGCGCGACCGATTCCGACTGGTCGCCGGTCAAGGAAGCGGCGCGCAAGATCGCCTTCGCCGAAGATCGCGCCGTTTTCGATGGATACGCCGCCGCCGGCATCCAGGGCATTCGCGAGGGCAGCAGCAATCCCAGCGTGGCGCTCCCGCCCAAGGCGAAGGACTATCCCTCCGCCATCTCCCAGGCGGTCAGTCAATTGCGGCTTGCCGGCTGCAACGGGCCTTACGCACTGGTGCTCGGCGCCGATGCCTACACCGCGGCCACCGGGGCGAGCGACGACGGCTATCCGATCATCCACCACATCGAGCACGTGGTGGACGGCGGTGTCATCTGGGCGCCGGCGATCGCCGGTGGCTTCGTGCTGACGACCCGCGGCGGAGATTTCGAACTGGATATCGGCCAGGACGTTTCGATCGGCTATTCCAGCCATTCGAACACATCCGTCGAACTGTATTTCCTGGAAACCGTCACCTTCCGCGTGCTGACGTCGGAAGCCTCCGTCGTGCTCGGCTCCGAGAGCAAGGCGCAATAGGTACGCCAACAAGATCGGGGGCGCTCGCGTGCGGGGTCCCTCGTTCGGCGCGGAAGGACTGGGCGGATCGTGACCCAGCGGCTATCGTCCGGCCGCGTCCTTTGGAGGAATCACCGATGTTGAAGCTGGCGGCAAAGACTGCCGTTCTCGCCGCGCTTGCCGCCGCTTTCGCGGCGCCCCCGGCAAGCGCCGTCACCGCGAAGGAAAAGAAGGCGACCTGCGAATTCGGCGCCGAAAGTCAAAAGCTCTCCGGCGCCGCGCGCAAATCCTTCATGACGAAGTGCATGGCGAACGAGGATCGCGGCGCCAGGAAGCAGAAACCGAAGGCCAAGCCTGCGGCGCAATAGCCGCGGCCGCGCGCTCGGCGCCGGCCTCAGACCGGTCGCGCCGCCCCGCCCGGCACTTTGTGCTTCACGCGATTGGCGATCATCCGGTCGTGCAGCCGCGCGATCGTGGACGATCCCGTCTTGGTGAAAAGAAACGGGAAGATGCCGTGTATCAGGCAGGCGATGCCGCCGCCGAGCATGCGTACGCCGAAGCCGAAGGCCGAGCCCATGTGCTCGAAATAGGTTTCGCCGACGGACCGGGGATGTTCGGTAAAAGCCTTCATGCTGCACCTCACACAGGGGGGAGCGGCAAAGGTGGCATGAGTCCACGAGTCTCCGTTTGCGTTCCGCAGCGCTAAACGGCATTGTCGCGCAAATACATTCCTCCAAACAGAAAAAATGAGGCATCGTATTCCATGGATGCCATTGATCAAAAAATCCTCGCCTGCCTGCAAACCAACGCGGCGATGCCGATCGAGGAGATCGCGGCGCAAGCCGGGCTTTCGGCCTCCCCCTGCTGGCGCCGCATCCAGAAGCTGGAGGCCGCGGGCGTCATCAGGGCGCGCGTCGCGCTCCTCGATCCAGCCCGCATGAATGTCGGCGTGACGGTGTTCGTCGCCGTGCGCACCAATCAGCACAACGCGGAATGGGCGGAGCGGTTCTGCCGCGCGGTGCGCAAGATTCCAGAGGTGGTCGAGTTTTATCGCATGAGCGGCGAAACCGACTATTTGCTGCGCGTCGTCGTGCCCGACATCGCCGCCTACGATCTTGTCTATCAGCGGCTGATCAAGGTCGCGGACCTGTTCGACGTCAGTTCGAACTTCGCCATGGAATGCATCAAGTACACGACGGCGCTCCCGACCCACTATGCGTCGTGACGCATGTTTACGCTGAGCGCGCGCTTGTCTACGGTCCCCCCGGCGAGCGGATGGTCCATCCGCTCGCCGTAACATGTCGGGAGAAGAACGATGACGGACGCAAAGACGCCGCTCGGCTATATCGGATTGGGGCTCATGGGCCGGCCGATGACGGAACGGCTGCTTGCCGCCGGTCATCCCGTCACCGTCTGGAACCGTTCGCGCGAGAAGCTGGCGCCGGCGCTCGCGGCCGGCGCCAAGGAGGCGGCGACGCCCGCCGATGTTGCGCGCGCCGCCGATATCGTCTTCACCTGCGTCACCGACGACCGTTCCATGGACGCGATTGTTTTCGGCGAGAACGGTGTCGCCCAAGCCGGATCGCCAAACAAAATCCTCATCGATTGCTCGACGATCAAACCGGACGCCTGCCGCCGCATGGCAAAGCGCCTGCGGGACGAAACCGGCATGGGCTGGATCGATGCTCCCGTCACCGGCGGCACCGCCGGCGCGCGCGCCGGCAAGCTCGTCGTCATGGCTGGTGGCACGGAAGCCGATATCGAGCGCCTGCGGCCGATCATGACCGCCGTTTCGCAAAGCTTCACCCGCATGGGTCCGCAGGGCGCCGGGCTCGTCACCAAGCTTTGCAATCAGGTGATCGTTGCATGCGGCAAGGTGGTGCTGTCGGAAATGCTGCTGCTCGCCCGCGACGGCGGCATCGATCCGGCAAGCGTCCCCGCCGCATTGAAGGGCGGCTCCGCCGATTCCTGGCAGTTGCAGAACGAGGCGCCGCGCATCGCCGCGCGCGATTTCGACACGCCGCGCGGCACCGCGAACACGATCCTGAAGGATCTCAACATCATTCACGCGTTCGCGCAGGAAGCCGGCACCGCCATGCCGGTGACGGCGCTCGTCAACGAGCTTTACCGCCTGCATATCGCGCGCGGCCATGGCGGCCGCGACTCACCGTCGATCTACGACACCATCGACGGCAAGCGGTGACGCGGCGCGATCGGCCTACTCGCCGACGAAGACCGGCGAACGTTTCTCGAAGAAGGCACGGATGCCTTCCTCATAGTCCTTCGTCCCCTCGAGCGGGCGGCGGACCTTGTCGTTGAGCGCGATCGCGTCCTCGAATTCGAGATCGGTCCCGAGGTTGACCATCTGCTTGACACCCGCGAGCCCGAGCGGAGCGCACGATTTCATCCGGTTCGCAAGCTCGAAAGCCTTCGCCAACAATTCCGTGCGCGGCACGACCCATTCGACGATACCGAGCGAGAGCGCTTCATCCGCCGGAATGCGGCGCGCGGTGAAGAAAATCTCCTTGGCGCGACCAGGCCCGATCAGCCGCGGCAGTGCAATCGCGGCGCCGGCGCCGGGATAAGCGCCGAGCGTCATTTCCGGGAAGGAGAATACCGCATCGGGTGACGCCATCCTCAAATCGCTGAACAACGCCAGTTCGAAACCGCCACCGAGGCACCAGCCGTGGATCGCGGAGATCACCGGCTGCGGCATCGTCCACAACGCCTTGTTGACGTTCCACAGCCGCGTACGCTGCGCCCACTTCTCGTCCGGCGTGAGCCCGCTGCGTTCGCGCAGATCGGCCCCGGCGCAGAACGCCCTCTCGCCGGCCCCGGTGATGATCACGGCACGGACGTCGCGCCGCCTCGCGACGCTGTCGACGACCTGCAGCAGCGTCTCGGCAAGCGCGTTCGAAAGCGCATTCAACGCCTCCGGGCGATTGAGTGTCAGGAGCAGAACGCCGTCGCGCTCTTCTTGCAGCAGGATGGACATGATCGGACCTTGACGTTGCGGGAGGGATTAAGGGGTATGGCACTAGCCGATATAGGCGCGCACGTTGACCGCGACCGCGACCGTCTCGCCACGCTGGTTGGTGCAGGTCACATCGGCAAAAACACGCTTCTTCGTGTGATCGTATTCACGCACCTTGTATTCCGTGCGGATCGTGTCGCCGAAGAAGACGGGCGCGATGAAGCGAACCCGATCATACCCCATGGATGCCGTGCGGCCGAGGTAGAGACGTGCCGACGCGGCAGACATGAAGCCGAGCAACAGCGTCCCGTGCGCCACCCGCGCGCCGAACCGGCCGCCTTTCATGTATTCCTCATCGATGTGGTTCGGCGAGAAGTCGCCGCTGATCCCGGCATACTGGTAGACGTCGGATTCCGACACGGTCTTGGTGAATACGGCGGAAGTGCCGATCGGGACTTCCTTGAACTCCGTCTCGCTCATGAAGGGCCTCGGGATTGCGGAAACTGGGCCGCGCCGTGGCAGTTGACGCCGGCACGGATGACGTTCGATAATTGGTATGACAACTAGGCCAATTGTACAACCGACGCCTTACAAGCGCGGGTGGAGTGCCGATGCAGGCAGAAGGCGGGGCAGTCGCGCTGGGCCATATGGCTCCCCTGCGGCAGGGCAAGCTGAGCGAACAGATCTACGCTCAGATCTTCGGCCTGATCGCGGGCGGAGAGTTCCCGGAACAATCGAAGCTGCCGACGGAGAACGATCTCGCGCTACGCTTCGACGTATCGCGCACGATCGTGCGCGAGGCGCTGGCGCGGCTGCGCGACGACGGCATCGTGATTTCCCGTCAAGGGGCGGGAACCTTCGTCAAGCGCCGGCCGGATAGCGCCGTGCTCAAGTTCGCGCCGCTCGGCAGCATCGCCGACATCCAGCGGTGCTTCGAGTTTCGCAGCGGCTTCGAGGCGGACATGGCGGCCTTTGCCGCGTCGCGGGCCGACGACGCCAGCGTCAAGCGCATCAGTCGGGCGCTCGAGACCCTCGACGACATCATCCGCAAGGGCAGCCTCGGCACCGACGCCGACTTCGATTTCCATTTCGCCATCGCCGAGGCCACCAGCAATCGCTTCTTCGTTTCGGTAATGGCCTCGCTACAGCCGCACATCGCCTTCGGCATGAACCTGTCGCGCAGCATGTCGCTGATGCATCCGGCGGCGCGGGTGAAGAACGTTCAGGCCGAGCATCGCACGATCTTCGACGCCATTCGCCAGCGCGAGCCGCAGCGCGCGCACGAGGCCATGCGCCGGCATGTCGAGAACGCGCGCTTTCGAATGTTCGAGGGGGAGAAAAACGAGAACTTGCGCAAAAGCGACAAGCGCGGCAACTTGTCTGATCACTAGACCATGTGTTTAATTTATAGGATCACAAGGCTTCAAATTCCGTCGGGATGAGCCTCAATCAAGCGGGAGGATATTGGAATCATGACGAAGCGCACGACGTTTTCTCCGAGCGGCACGCTGTCGCGGCGTAAGCTTTTACTCGCTGCCGGCGCCGGACTTGCCGCGTCGAGCCTTCCGCGCAGCCGTGCGCTCGCCGAAGCGAGCGCCGCGCCCGATCCGAAAGCCGCAGCGGCGGAAGGCCCGGTCGTCGTGTGGCACGGCGACCAGGAGGCGGATGTCGTCAAGTTCCTGCAGATCTTCACGGAAAAGACCGGCGTACAGACGGTGCAGCAGCGTCTCCTGCCCGGCGCCGCGGTGCCCAAGCTGGAGGCTGAATTCCGCACCGGAAACGTCAGCGCCGATACCTACATGACGTCGGACGCCGGCATCATGGAGACCATGCGCAAGCAGAACCGGCTCGTCCGCTATGTGCCGAAGGAAATCGACGCCTTCGAGCCGATGTACCGCAGCGACGAGCCCGGCTGGTACACGTCCTACTACATCAACGCCGGCCCGATGATGTACGATCCGCGCTTCGTCAAGGAAGCGGAAGCGCCGAAGACTTGGACCGACCTCCTCGATCCCAAGTGGCAAGGCCAGATCGGGTTCCAGAACGCATCGGCGGGAACCTCATACGCGTTCTGGTTCGTGATGCGGGAGCTTCTGCCGAAGGATTTCTTCGAGAAGCTGACGGAGCGCAAACCGCGCGCCTACTCGTCCTCGACGCAAATCCAGCAGGACATCGAGCGCGGTAACCTCAAGATCGGCGGCCGCGTCAGCATCTTCCAGTATGTGAAGGCGATGCGCGCCGGCAATCCGGTGAAGGCCGTGTTCCCAGAGATGGGCACGCCGTCGGTCAATCAGGTCGTCGGCATCATCGGCGGCACCAAGCGGCCGAACGGCTCGAAGATCTTCATCGACTTCCTCACCTCGCGCGAGGGCCAGCAGCTCTGGAACGACATCCAGGGCTCGCCGTCGGCACGCAAGGACGTGAGCGTCGAGCACGTGCCGAACATCGCGACCACAAAGCTCCTGCTGCCGCTGAAATTCGACGAATATCAGGATCCGAAGCTGCGCAAGCAGTTCGTTTCCGTCTGGAACAAGATGACCGGCCTATGAAGATAGCGGCCGTTGAGCCCGCGGCGCTTCCCGCCGCGGGCCGTCGCGCGCGGGCGCATGTCGGAATCGAAGTGTGGATGCCGCTGGTCCTGTTGACCGGCGCGCTCGGCTATCCGTTCTTCCTTCTGATCACCAGCGCCTTCAATGTCGGCGACCCGCAGGCGTTGCCGGCAGTCGAGTATGGATTCACCAACTTCGTCGATCTCACCAGTCATCTGGATTGGATCTACAACACGCTCCTGATCGCGACCGGCGGCACAATTCTCGGCATCACGATCGGCATCGGCCTCGCCTGGACGATTCATCGCACCACGGTTCCCGGCCGCAACTGGTTCGAGCTTCTCGTCGCCATCCCCTATCCGCTCGGCCCGCTCGTCGGCGCCTTGGCCTGGAGTCAGCTCGGCGCGCCGCGCGACGGCCTGATCAACCGCGCCTTCATGTGGGCGACCGGCGGAAACTCGCCCCTTTTCGACATCTACACGCCGCTCGGCATCATCTTCGTCGAAGCGATCTTCGAAGCCCCCGTGGCCGTGCTGATCATCGGCGCCGCCATGCAGCGCATGGACCCTTCGCTCGAGGAAAGCTCCTCGATCTTCGGTGGCGGAAAATGGCGCACGGCCATCAAGATCACGCTGCCGCTCATGCTCCCCGCGATCCTCAGCGCGGCGCTGTTCATGTTCACGTCGATCATCGGCTCGTTCGCGATCCCGACAATCCTCGGCACCAGCGCGCGCTTCTATGTCGCGACCAACGCCATCTATGTTCTTTTCCAGGGTTACCCGCCGAACTATCCGCTTGCCGCCGCCCTCGGCCTCGTCCTGATCGTGATCACGGGCGTCGCGGTCTGGCTGGTGCAGCGCGTGTTGCGCGGACGCTCCTACGTCGTCGTCACCGGACGCGCGTATCGCCCCCGCCAAGTCGACATGCGCGGCTGGACCTGGCCACTTTTCGCGCTGGCGAGCCTGTATGTCGTGATTTCGCTGGTGCTGCCGCTTGGCGCCCTCCTCCTCGCCTCGGTGCAGACGAGCAGCGACCTGGCATTCGATCCGTCGACATGGACGCTTGCCAACTACAAATACGTCATCGTCGATTTTCCGACGACACGGCAGGCGATCATCAACAGTCTCATCCTCGGCGTCGGCACCGGAACCTTAGGCGTCGCCTGCGCCACCTTGATCGCCATCGCCGTGCATCGCTCGAAAAGCAGCGGGCGCAAGCTGCTCGAACAGGTCACGATGCTGCCGCAGGCGTTCCCGCGGCTCATCTTCGCGTTCGGCTTTCTGTGGATGATCTTGACGCTGCCGATCCAGCTTTACGGCACGCTGCTCGCGGTGTTGCTGGCCTACATCGTCGTCTTCCTGCCGCTCGCCTATCGCGGCATGAGCGGCGTCGTGGTGCAAATCGACAGCGCCCTGGAGGAAGCGGCGCGCGTCGGCGGCGCGAGCTGGTCGCGCGTGCTGCGCACCGTCACGGTGCCGCTCCTGCGCTCCGGCATTCTCGCCACCTGGGCGCTTCTATTCATGGTCTCGGTGCGCGAGATCAGCGCCTCGCTGTTCCTCTCGGATGCGCATACCCCGGTCCTCGGTCCGGCGATCTTCAGCTTCTGGGATTCGGGCGGCTTGCCCCGCGTCAGCGCGCTGGCGATGGTCCAGGCGCTCATCATCTTGATTGCACTTTACGCCGTCCGGCGCTGGGCCGGACGTGAGATCAAGGTCTAGCCGCGCAACGGCTCCACAACGTTACGGAGGAAACCGATCCATGGTCGGTTCGACGGCACAAGAGAAAACGGCACCGGCGGCCGGCCCTTCGGCGGCGGGCGCAACCCAATATATCGAGGTGCGCGGCCTGACGGCGGCCTATGACGACAAGGTCGTCGTGAAGGACATCTCCTTCTCCGTCGCATCCGGCGAACATCTCTCGCTTCTCGGGCCGTCCGGCTGCGGAAAATCGACGACGCTGCGCTGTATTGCGGGGTTGGAAACACCGATCGCCGGCGAGATCGTCATCGACGGCGTGCCGGTCTTCTCCTCGCGGAAGGGCATCAACGTCCCGACCGAGAAACGCAAACTCTCGATGGTGTTCCAGAGCTACGCCATCTGGCCGCACATGACGGTCTTCGAGAACGTCGCCTATGCCTTGCGCGTCCAGCGCGTGCGCGAGGCCGAGATCAAGGCGCGCGTCGCCGAAGTGCTGAGAATGGTCGGCATGGAAGACTACATGATGCGCCCGGCGACGAACCTGAGCGGCGGCCAGCAGCAGCGCGTCGCGCTCGCGCGCAGCTATGCGGCACGGCCGAAAGCCATGCTGCTCGACGAGCCCCTGTCCAACCTCGACGCGCGCCTGCGTGTGCGCATGCGCGAGGAGATCAAGGAACTGCAGCACCGTTTCAATCTCAGCACCATCTACGTGACGCACGACCAGGAAGAGGCGATGGCGATCTCGGATCGCATCATCATCATGCGCGAGGGTAACATCGAGCAGGCCGGCAAGCCGCTCGACATCTACGATACGCCGCGCACGCGTTTCGTCGCGGATTTCATCGGCGCTGCGAACATCCTGGTCGGCTCCGTCGAAAAAGCGGGCGCCAGCGGTGCGCCCGTCATGAAAATCGGCGAAGCGGCGATCGAGTGCGCGCCGGGCTCGCAGCCGCAAAAGCCGGCTTCCGACGGACGGCATATGATCGCGGTGCGCACCGTCTACCCCGAGCTGCGCCGCGAACCGTTCGCCGGCGGCGCCAACGTGTGGAAGGCGACCGTCCGGCGGCGCGTGCTGCTCGGCGACATCGTCAGCTATCTCGTCGAATGGCCGGGTGGCGAACTGCGCATCCAATCCTTCCCCCGCGACCTTTTCGATGAAGGCGAGGCCGTACATCTGCACATCGCGCCCGCGCACGTCATTCCGATTGCCGCTGATTGACGATGCCCGCCCCTAGAGTGCTCGCGGCGCCGCATGCGCCGCACGTCATCAGCGCGTAGAGAGCGCCATGGATTTGAACGTCGCGCGCACGCACACCGACGTCCTCGTGCTCGGCGGAGGACTGTCCGGCCACCGCGCCGCGGTCGCCGCTCGGGAAAAAGGCGCGGCCGTCACCATGGCCTATCTCGCGCGCGGCGCATCGCCTTTCATCATCGGCTGCAACGCGCCAATCGGTCACGCCGACAACCGCGACCGGCCGGAAATCTTCTTCGATGACATGGTGCGCGGCGGCTACGGCCTCAACGACCGCCGCCTGGTGAAGGTCATGGCCTATCAGGCCGCCGAGGCCTGGCGCGAACTTTCCGCGATCGGCGTGCCGTTCGCGAAGAACGGCGATCGCGTGGCGCAGCGGCATCTTTCCGGCAACACCTATCCGCGCTCGATCTTCATCGCCGAAGGCACGGGCCGGGTGACCATGGAGCACCTCGCCGCCCATGCGGCGAAGATCGGCGTCGAGACGCTGCCGGGGCGCAAGGTGGTCGATCTTCTCCGCGACGGCGACGATGTCGTCGGCGCCCTGCTCTGGGATCGCCACGCGCAGCAGTTCCATGCGGTGACGGCGCGGGCGGTGGCGCTAGCCATGGGAGGGATCGGCCGCATCTACAGCGACAGCACCTATCCGGTCGACGTCGGCAGCGACGCCTACGGCCTCGCCCTGAAGGCGGGCGCGCGCCTGACCGATATGGAGTTCGTTCAGTTCGAGCCTGTCGTCACGGTGTGGCCGCAGGAATGCCGCGGCATGGAGATGCCGACGGCGATGCTCGGCGATGGCGCACACCTGATCAATGCCGAGGGCGAGCGATTCATGTTCCGCTACAACCCGGAGCATGGCGAGAAGCAAATCGAAAAGGCGAAGATGTCGCTCTGCATCCAGAAGGAGATCGACGAAGGGCGCGGCCTTCCCGACGCCTCCGTGATCTTCGACACGACCGTCCTGCCTAAGGAGAAACTGGAAAGCTACGTCAGCCACGTGAAGCGCCTGCGCAACGCCGGCGTCGATCCGGCCGTGACGCCGCCGCATGTGCGGCCGGCCGCCCACAGCCAGATGGGCGGCGTCTTCATCGACGATACCGGCTGGTCCGGCGTCCCCGGCCTTTACGCCGGAGGCGAATCCGCCGGCGGCGTGCATGGCGCAAGCCGCCTCGCGGGTAACGGCTGCAGCGACACGCTCGTGTTCGGCGCCCTCGCCGGCCGCGGCGCGGCCGACGGGATGTTCGCGGCGAAATCACGTGACTGGAATGCGATCATCGATGCGTCCATCGAGACCCTGCGCGGCCGAATCCGGCCGGGCGGCGACACGCAGGCGATGGAGATCAAGGACAGGATCCGCGAGATCATGCCCGCGGCCGCGGGCATCTGGCGCAATGCGGCGTCGCTAGCGGACGGGCGCGAGCAATTGGCGCAATGCCGCGTGGCGACTTCCGCCCTTGTCGTCGGTGACATCGACCGCGCGATCGAAGCGAACGAGGTCGAGCACATGCTCGTGACCGCGACGATGATCGTCGAGGCCGCTCTCGCCCGCACCGAAAGCCGCGGCGCGCATCAGCGCACGGATTTCCCGGAAACCGACGATGCCCATTGGCTGAAGCACACGACATTCACACAAGGCGCCAGCGGCGAATTGCTGCGCGAAGATTTGCCCATCCACTGATCGCCTAGGGAGACAGCCAGCATGGCCGCGAAGCCTCTGGACGGAATCAAAGTGCTCGACTTCACGCGCCTGTTCGCGGGGCCGTTCTGCACCATGCTGTTGGGCGATCTCGGCGCCGATGTCGCCAAGGTGGAATCGCCCGGGGGCGACTCCATCCGCCCGCAGGGGCCGCCCTTTCACAAAGGGTTGAGCTTCAGCTATCTGGCCGTCAATCGGAACAAGCGTTCGATCGTCATCGACATGAAAGAGGCGGAAGGCAAGGCGCTGGCGCGCCGTCTGGCGCTGGCGGCCGACGTCATCGTCGAGAACTTCCGGCCCGGCGTAATGGACCGCCTGGGCCTCGGCTACGCGTCGCTCGCGGCGGAAAATCCGAAGCTGATCTTCTGCGCCATGTCCGGTCTCGGCGCGGACGGGCCGTACAAGGACGTCGGCGCCTTCGATCTCACGATCCAGGCCGAAGGCGGCTACATGAGCCTCACGGGACAACGCGGCGGCGAACCGATCAAGCTCGGCACCTCCGCGTTCGATCTCGTCTGCGGCCAGTACGCGATGGGCGCGATCACCACCGCCCTGTTCGCGCGGGAACGTACCGGCAAAGGCCAGCGCATCGATACCAGCCTGTTCGAGAGCGAGATCACGTTCCTCGTCGATGCCGGCATCGAGTATCTCACCACCGGCGTGAGCCGCGGCAAGTGGGGCAGCGAGCACGCCAACCTCGTCCCCTACAAGGCGTTCGAAGCGTCCGACGGCTGGGTCGTCATCGGCGCCGGCGTGCAGAACCTGTTCGAGCGCTTCATGAAGGTGCTCGGCCGCACCGAACTCGCCGCCGATGAGCGCTTCGTCGAACTGAAAGGCCGCGTCGCCAACCGTGACGTGCTCTACGGCCTCCTCGATGCGGAAGTGAAGAAATGGACGGTCGCGGACCTCGTGAAAGCTCTCGCCGATGCGCAGGTTCCTTGCTCTCCCGTCAACACGATGGAGCAGGTGTTCAAGCATCCACAGGCGTTGCATCGCGGCATGGTGCAAAAGGTGAAGCACGCCGACTACGGCGAGCTCTCGGTCATCGGCCCGGCGGTGAAGTATGGCGGCTTCGACATCACAGAGGATTGGCAGGCACCGCCGATGCTCGGCGAGCACTCCGACGCCGTCGTCAAGGATTGGCTGGGCTGAGCCGGCCCGCAGCGTAACAAAGGACATCGTCCGTGGATTTCGCACTCTCGGAAGATCAACAGATGGCGCTCGACGCTTGGTCGCGCGTGATCGAGCGCGACATCGCGCCGATAACACGAAAACATCACGGCGAGATGTTTCCCAAAGAGGTCGCGCATCATCTCTTGAAGACGTCCGGGCAATACGGCGTCGGCGCCGGCTGGGTATCGGAGGAGGACGGTGGCTTGGGCCTCGACTTCCTCACCAGCGGCCTGCTGTATGAGGAACTGTCGCGCACCTCGGCCGACCTCGCCGGCGTATCGTTCGTCGCCGAAGGCGCGGCCCTGAAAGTGGCACGCACCGGATCGCCCGAACTCAAGGCGCGCTACCTTCCCGGCCTCCTGTCCGGCGACATCATCGGTTGCTCCGCTATCAGCGAGCCCGGCATCGGGTCGAGTGTGCGCGAGATGCGCACGCGCGCCGTTCGCGACGGCAAGAACTATCGCATCACCGGCGAAAAGATGTGGATCTCCAACGCCAGCATCGCCGACCTCACCATCGTCGTCGCCAAGACCGACGATTCAGAATTCACGATGTTCCTCGTCGACCGCAAGGAGCACGGCTTCAAGACGGTCGAGATCTCCAAGCTCGGCATGAACAGTTGGCCGCTCGGCCAGATCATCTTCGAAGACGTCGTCGTGCCGGAAGAGAACATGATGGGCGGCCTCGGCGGGGGCCTGCGCGAAACCATGAAAGGCTTCGAGCGCTCCCGCTGTTTCGTCTCGACCTTGGCGCTGGGCACCGCGCAAGCCGCGCTCGATGCCAGCCTCCGCTATGCCGGCGAACGTCAGGCGTTCGGCAAGCCGATCGCCGGCCACCAACTGGTGCAGAGCCTGCTCGCCTCGATGGCGACCGACGTTCACGCCTCCAGGCTGCTCGTCTACCGCGCGCTGTGGATGATGGCGCAGGGGCAGCGCTGCGCCATCGAGTCGTCGATCGCCAAGGCGTTCACGACGGAAGCGGCGCTGCGCGTCGCCTCGAACGCCATCCAGGTGCACGGCGCCTTCGGCATCAGCCGCGAGTTCCCGGTCGAGAAGCATTTCCGCGACGCGCGCATGCTGACGATCCCCGACGGCACGACGCAGATCAACCAACTCGTTATCGGCCGCCAGCTCACCGGCGTCGACGCGTTTTCGTGAGTTCTGCGCCCAACGTGTGCCCGCTCGTCGTCATTCCGGCCGAACGTGGCGAGAGCCGAGACCCAAACTCCTTCAACGCAGCGGCTTAGCCTAACCCGCATCTTGAGGATTCTGGATTCCGGCTCCGGCCGCTGCGCGGCCTTGCCCGGAATGCCGGGGAAGACGGCTACGGCGCACCGTCCTTGCGCATCTTCTCGCTTGAAGACGCGGACGCGTCGACCGTCACCCCGTCCGCCGCCATCGCCGCGATTTCTTCCGGTGAAAATCCGGCCTCGCGCAGCACCTCGGCGCTATGCTCGCCGACCCGCGGCGCATGCCGGCGAATGGGCAAACGCTCGCCGTTCCATCGATTGGGCACGCCGGTGTAGCGCACCGTTCCCTCCGTCGGGTGCTCCTGCGTCTCGAAGAAACCCACCGCGTTGAGGTGTTCGTCATCGATCACGGCGTCGAGATCGTTGAGCGGAACGCAGGGAATATCGAGGCGCGCGAACAGCTCCAGCCACTCCGCCGTCGTCCGCGTCAGCAGGATGTCGGCGACCATGCCGTAGGCTTCGTGATAGTGGTTGGCGCGCGCGGTGTGCGTCGCCATGCGCGGATTCGCCAGCATCTCTTCCAAGCGCCCGATCGATTCCATGAATCCGCGCCAGTGCTTTTCCATATAGATCAGCACGCAGATATAGCCGTCGCGGGTGCGATAGGGCCGGCGATTGGCCGTGAGGTAGCGGTTATAGCCGGTGCCTCCGAGGTCCGGTTCGAAGACACGCCCGGCGAAATGATCGCCGAGCACGAACTGCGCCATCGTCTCGAACATCGGCACCTCGACGGAAACGCCCTCCCCCGTCCGGTCGCGCTGGATGACGGCGGCAAGCACCGCATGCGCCGCCGCAAGCGCGACGATACGGTCGCTGATCGCGAACGGAACGTAGCGCGGCTCCGTGCTGCCGGAACGCTCGAACAGCGAGCCGACGCCCGAGATGCCCTGAATGAGGTCGTCATAGGCAGGGCGCGCGGCGTAGGGTCCCGCTTGCCCGTACCCCACTAACGCCACGTTGATGATCCGGGGATTGACGGCGCGAACATCCTCTTCGCCGAGACGCAGGCGACGCATGGCCGCGGGGCGGACATTGCTGATGAGCACGTCCGCGTCCTCGCACAGCCGCAGCAAGGCGGCGCGCCCCGCCTCCTTCTTCAGGTCGAGCGCGACGCTGCGCTTGTTGCGGTTGAGCAGCAGCGAGATCGCGCCCATGCGAGGGGTGCGCATCGGCACGCCGTTGCGCATCACGTCCCCCTCGGGCGGCTCGACCTTGATGACATCGGCCCCATGGTCGGCGAGCGTCTGCGTCGCGTAGGGCCCCATGATCACCGTCGTCAGATCGATGATCCGCAAGCCTTCGAGCGGAAGTGTCGCGGCGGATGTGCCCTGGGGCTGAGGCGCCATGGTCCTGCTCGCTACACCGGCTTGAACGCGCGATCGAGCGTCACGTCGACGAGATGCGGGCCGCCGCTCGCGATTCCCTTCTTGATCAGGTCGGTCGCCTCCGCAATCGTCCCCGCCCGCTCCGCGGCGACGCCGAGAGACCTGGACAGGGTGACGAAATCGACCGGCGGATCGTTCAACTCCATCCCGACATACAAATCCTGCTGCGCCGCGTGGCCGCGCATCGCATGCACGCGCTGCTTGAGGATGCGATAGGAGGAGTTGTTGAAGATGACGAATACGATATCGAGCTTCTGATGCGCCGCGGTCCAAAGCGCCTGGATCGTGTACATGGCGCTTCCATCGCCGATAAGCGCAACCACCGGCCGGTTCGGGAGCGCGATCTTGATCCCGATCGAGGCCGGGATGCCCCACCCGATGCCGCCGCCGCGCAGTCCGAAATAGCTTTGCGGATCGTCGCTCGTGATCATTTGGCGGATGCCGGGCGCCGAGGATAGCACTTCCTCGATGACAACGGCGTCGCGCGGCAGGATCTGCCCGATCGCATGCAGCAGCGGCAGCGGCTGGATCGGGGCAGCGCCGGCGAGCGCCTTGGCTTTTGCGACCAACGCCTCGCGCTCGGCCGCCGCGGCGCGCTTGTTCGCATCGAAGCGCTCGCGCGCCTTGGCGCGCGCGCCGCTCGACATGCGCTCCTGCGTCGCCGCCGTGAGTTCCGGAAGGCTCGCTTTCGGGTCGGCGAGAAGCCCGACCTTGGTCGGATAATTCTTACCCAACTCCCACGGATCGCTGTCGATATGGATGATCGAGAGCCCATCGGGAATGGGCTCCATCGGCGAGGGCAGCGACAGCGTGAACAAATCCGCCCCGACCGACAACAGCACGTCGTGCTGATCGAGGATCTGCCGCACGCTTGGAACGAGCCGCGTCACCGCTCCGCGAAACAGCGGATGCGACGATGGAAACGACGCTGTATTCGCGATGAACTCACAGTAGACCGGCGCGCCGATCAGCTCCGCCAGCGCCACCAATTCGGCATGCGCTTGCGATTGCGCGGCGCCGTCACCCGCCATGATGACCGGCCGCTCCGCCGCGGCGAGGATGGCGGCCGCTTCTTCGATCGCCTGGCGGTCGCCGCGCTGCCGGCGCGCCACGCGTGACGGGGCGAGAAGATCGACCTCTTCTTCGGCGTTGAGGATGTCGCCGGGAAGCGAGAGGAACACCGGTCCGGTCGGCGGCGCGAGCGCCGTCTTGACCGCACGGTGCACCATGCGCGGAAGATCGGCCAACCGATGTACCTCGCTCGACCATTTGACGAGCGGCCGCGCGATCGTCGGCAGGTCGTCCCACAGGACCGGCTCGGTCACGTTGAACGTCTGTTCGTGCTGCCCCGCCGTGATCAGCATCGGCGACGCCGCCTTCTTCGCATCGTAAAGCATGCCCATGGCGTTGCCGAGGCCGGGCGCGACATGCAGGTTGACCACGGCAAGCTTGCCGGAAGCCTGCGCGTAACCGTCGGCCATCGCCATCACCGCAGCCTCCTGCAGCGCCAGCACGTAGCGCAGATCGCCGTAAACCGCGAGCGCATCCATCAGCGGAAGCTCGGTCGTTCCGGGGTTGCCGAAAAGAACGTCCACGCCCTCCTGCTTCAAGAGTTCCAGAAACGCGCGCTTGCCGGAAATCGATGGCACGAGGGCCTCCATTTTCGTTCGTTGTATGCGTCGGGGCAGACGACCATGTGGCGGTGATGCCACTTTCGCGAGCGCTTACGTTTGCCGCTTGGCAAAGCCGAGTCAATGGAACGACGACGCCAGGCGTGGACGGCCAGATATGCGAACTTGACGGGCGGCCTGCACGCATGGGATTGCGGGCATAGGGCGCGACATGACTGAATCAGAGAGCACACCGCCGGAGGAGCACGCGTCGTCGAGCAGCCTGCGCTCGCTGCTCGCGCTTTATCGTCGGGTACTGGGGCTCCTGGCTCCTGAAAAACGTCTGAGCTGGCTCCTCGTCGGCGGAAATCTCCTCGTGGTCGGCGCACAATTCGCCGAGCCGATCCTCTTCGGCCGCGTCATCGACACGCTCACGGGAGTGGCGGCGGCCGACACGCAGATCTGGGTCCGCCTCACCAGCCTCATTGTGGCGTGGGTCATCTTCGGCCTGCTCACGATCGTCTTCGGGACGCTCGTCGCGCTGCATTCGGACCGCCTGGCGCACCGTCAGCGGCAGGCACAGGTGACGAACTTCTTCGAGCACGTGATCGAGCTTCCCCTCGCCTATCACAGCACGACACACTCCGGCCGCCTGATGAAAGTCATGCTGCAGGGCACCGACTCGCTGTGGGGACTATGGGTCGCATTCTTCCGCGATCACCTCTCGACCTACCTGTCGCTGATCGTCCTGCTGCCGCTGTCGCTCTATCTCAACTGGCGCCTCGCGCTCCTGCTGATCGCGCTCTGCGTCGTCTTCTCGATCCTCACCGCGATCACGGTGGCGAAAACCGAGAAGCTGCAAAGCTCGGTCGAAAGCCGCTACTCCGACGTGGCGGAGCGGGCGTCCGACGCGCTCGGCAATATCGCCCTCGTCCAAAGCTTCACGCGCGTGGATACGGAAGTGTCCGATCTCAAGCGCCTGGTCGAGCGGCTGCTCGCGGCGCAGATTCCGGTGCTCTCCTGGTGGGCCGTGGCGGCGATGCTCTCGCGCGCGGCAACGACTTTCACCGTTTTGTCCATCATCGCGGTCGGCACCTGGCTGTATTTGCGCGGCCTCGCCACGGTCGGCGAGATCGTCGCCTTCATGAGCTTCGCGACGATGGTGATTCACCGGCTCGAGCAGGCGGTCGGGTTCACGCATCGCATCCTCCTGGAAGCGCCGCGCCTGCGCGACTTCTTCGCGGTGCTCGACACCAATCCGTCGGTCGCGGACCGGCCGGGCGCCGTCGATCCCGGCCGCATGATCGGAGAGGTCGTCTTCGACGACGTCGGCTTCAGCTATGACGGCAAGCGGATCGCCGCGGAGCACCTCACCTTCACCGTTAAACCTGGCGAAACGATCGCGCTGGTCGGCCCGACTGGAGCCGGAAAATCGACGGCGCTCGGCCTCCTGCATCGCGCATTCGATCCGCAGCAGGGCGCGATCCGCATCGACGGGCGCGACATCCGCGATATCAAGCTAGCGGCGCTGCGCGGCAATATCGGCGTCGTGTTCCAGGAATCGCTGCTGTTCAATCGCTCCATCGCCGACAACCTGCGCGTCGGAAAGCCCAACGCCACGGAAGCGGAGATGCGCGATGCGGCGCGCCGCGCCCAAGCGCTGGAGTTCATCGAGGCGACGCCCGGCGGATTCGACGCCAATGTCGGCGAGCGTGGCCGCTCTCTCTCGGGCGGCGAGCGCCAGCGCCTTTCCATCGCGCGCGCCTTGCTGAAGAACCCTCCGATCCTCATCCTCGACGAAGCGACGAGCGCCATGGACGCCGCGACCGAAGCGAAGGTCCAAACCGCGCTCAACGAGGTGGTGATCGGCCGCACCACTTTCGTCATCGCGCACCGCCTGGCGACCATCCGCAATGCCGATCGTGTGATCATGTTCGACCACGGCCGCATCATCGAAAGCGGCACTTTCGACGACCTGATCGAGAAAGGCGGCCGTTTCGCCGAGCTTGCGCGTGCGCAATTCCTTGCGCCGGCGCTGGCTTCCACGAGCGAAGCCGTCGCGCAGGACTATTGAGCCGCCTCGCTGTGCGGGTGTTCAGCCGCGGTCACGCCGTCGACAAGATTGAGGCCGAGCAGGAATTCCGACGAAAGCTCCGTCCGCACCAGCGGCGTCAGAACCACGGGCTCGCTCAACAGCCGCGCCTCCTGACGCCGCACCTCGACCGCCTGCGCGACGGACACTTTCTCGAAACTCAGCGTATCGCCGGGCCGCATCTGCGCCAGCCGCCCGAGATCGACCCCGATCACGGTCGCGATCTTCGGATAGCCGCCGGTCGGCTGCCGATCCGCCATCAGCACCACCGGCTGCCCCACGCCCGGCACCTGGATCGCGCCCATGGCGATGCCGTCGGACACGATGTTGAAGCCCTTGCAGTGCGTCAGCTTCGGCCCTTCCAACTGATAGGCCATGCGGTCGCTGCGCCCGGATACGACCCATGGGCCCCGCAGGAACGCATCGATCTGGTCGGGCGCGAAGAAGTCGTCCTGTGGACCGAGGATCACGCGGATGCCGCCGTCGTATCGTCGCAGCGTCGGCGAAACGATTTCAAGCGGACCGCCGAGGCTCGAGCGCGCGCCGGACAGCGGCAGCGGATCGCCCGCGATAAGCGGCCGCCCGCCGATGCCGCCGAGCGCCGTGCGCGTGTGCGTCGAGACCGATCCGAGCATCGGCTCGACTTCGATCCGGCCAGCGGGCGCGACGTAGCACCATGAACCCGCCGCGCCGGCGCGGACGGAAAGTCGCATACCGGGCTCGAGCGTGAGGACGCAAGCCGGCGGCATCGGCCGCCCGTCGAGCGCGATATTGAAGGCGCCGCCAGCAAGCGCGACCGACACCGGCGCCCCCTCCACGGCCAATTCGACGCCGCCGTTGGAGACCTCGAGCGCTGGTGCGTCCATCTCCGAGCCAACGGCGCGATTGGCAAGCCGGTGCGCCAGCCGATCCATCGGCCCGGCTTCGGACGCACCGAAGCGAAGATAGCCGTTGCGCCCACGATCCTGGAGGGTGACGCCGGGGCCCGCCGAAAGAATACGCAGCGTCGCGCTCATGCCGCCGCCTTTCGCGACACGATCTCACCTGTCTCCGCGCGGGCATCGAGCGCGGCGAACGTCGCGGCGTCGACCGGCGTGAACTGCAGCGTGTCGCCGACCTCGACGAAAAAATTGCGCTCGCGCTTGAGCGAGAACATGCGCTCGGGGCTACGCCCGATGAGCCACCAGCCGGTCGGCATGGAAAAGGTCGTGATCAGCGTGAGCCCGCCACCGAGCAAAACGACGTTGGTCGGGTGCGGCGGCCGCGGCGTCTCGCGGCGCGACACGATCAGCTCCTTCGGCACGCCGCCAAGATAGCAGAACCCCGGCGCGAACCCGTACATGTAGACGCGATAGCGCGCGCTCGTATGCAGCGCGACCACGCGCTCTTCGCTCAGCTTCGTCATCTCGGCGATGCGTGTCAGGTCCTCGGCATATTCGTGCGCGTAGCAGCAGGGAATGAGCCAATGGTTCTTCGGCGTCGACGCTGCGGCCGGCGCCGCCTCGAGGCTCTCCACCGCGGCGATGACGGCGGCGCGCTCGATCACCAGTGGATCGTAGTGGATCATCAACGAGCGGTAGGTCGGCACGGTCTCGCGCACGCCCTCGAGCTTGAGCGCGGTAAAAGCCGCGTCCAGCGCCTGCACGCGATCGTTGATCCGCGGGTCGACTGTCGTTCCGAATTCAATGACCAGGGCCGTTTCGCCGGCGTCGAGATAGCGGGGCGCGATATCAGCCATGGCCGCGGATCAGGCTTGCGAAAACGGCGTCACTTTGAACCCGGCGGCCTCCAGCCGCTGTCGCACCAGCCGCGCCGTGCCGACCGCCTCCGGTGAATCGCCGTGCACGCAGACGGAGCGGATTTCCGTCGGCAGATGCGTCCCATCGGTCGTAATGACGGCGTTTGCCTCGACCATAGCCACCACGCGATCCGCCGCCTCTTTCGGATCCTTGATCAGCGCACCGGGCTGGCCGCGCGGAATCATCGCGCCGTTCGCGCCATAGCCACGATCGGCATAGATCTCGGAAATGAAGCGCAGGCCGGCGCCCTCCGCTGCCTCGACCTGTTTGCTGCGCGCGATCGTCAGCATGGTCAGCGACGGGTCAACCGCCTTGACCGCGCGCACGACCGCGTCCGCGACCGAGCGGTCGACTTCCGTGATGTTGCCGATGGCGCCGTGGCCCTTCACGAAGGTGATGCGATGGCCGGAATAGGCCGCCAGCGCCTGCGCGGCGCCGAGCTGGTAGGCGATCAAGCGCTCGATCTCGCCGAGGCTGTAGGGAATGCGGCGGCGGCCGAAGCCCCAAAGGTCTGGGTATCCCGGATGCGCGCCGATGGCGACGCCGCGTTCCTTCGCCGTCTTGAAGGTGCGCGCCATGATTTCCGGATCGCCGGCATGGAAGCCGCAGGCGACGTTGGCGGAGGTCACGATCGACAGCATCGCGTCGTCGTCACCGGCGGTATAGGCGACCCCGTATCCCTCCGCGAGATCGGAATTAATGTCTATCGTCTTCATGAGCCAACCCTATACGTCCACGCGTTCCTCGTTACATGCGTGAACCTAAATATCAATTGGCCATCATCAAGTTCGGAAGGAAGGTTACGATTTCGGGGAAGAGAATGAAGATCAGGACGCAAATAAGATCGGCGACGACGAAGGGCCACACACCGCGGAAAATCTGCTGCAGCGGAATATCCGGCCGCACGCCGGCGACGACATAGCAGTTAAGGCCGACCGGCGGCGTCAGCAATCCGACCTCGACCATCTTCACCGCAATGATGCCGAACCAGATCGGGTCGAAACCAAGTTTGACCATGAGCGGGAACACGACGGGCAGCGTCAAAAGCAGCATGCCGATGCCGTCCATGAACATGCCGAGCACGATGTAGAGCAGAATGACGCTGAACAGCACCATGTAAGGCGAGACGCCGAGCGCCAGGATCCACCCCTGGAACGCCGACGAAATTCCCGCGAAAGCAAGAAACCGGACAAAGACCAGCACGCCCCACACGATCGAGAAGATCATGACGCCGAGCTTCGCCGTGTCGATGAGCGAATGCAGCCACGCCTTCCCCGTCAATGTGCGGCGCACCAAGGCCATGACGAAGATGATGAAGGCGCCGAGCGCGCCCACCTCGGTCGGCGTCGCCCAGCCGGTATACATGCCACCGAGCACGATGCCGATCACCATCACGATCGGAGTGACCTCGTGCAACGTGCCCCAGCGCTCGCTCCACGACACGCCGACGATGGGCTCGCCGAGCGACGGATTGAAGTAGAAGCGCACCAGGATCGTCGCCGCATAAAGAGCCGCGGAGATGATGCCGGGAATAAATCCGGCGAGCAGCAGGCCGCCGATCGACGTCTCGGTGATGATCCCGTAAACGACCATGATCGTGGACGGCGGAATCAAGGAGGCCAGCGTGCCGCCGGCCGCCACGACCGCGGCGGCAAGACTCGGATGATATTTGTAGCGGAGCAGTTCCGGCAGCGCGATCCGACTGAACACGGCGGCCGTCGCGGTGCTGGCGCCGGACACCGCCGCGAACCCCGCGGCGGCGAACACCGTCGCGATGCCCAGTCCGCCGGGGAGCCAGCCGAGCCAGGCACGCGCGCAGCGATACGCGCCTTGAACGATGCCGGCGTGATGCGCGAGGTGCCCGATCAAGATAAAGAGCGGCAGCACCGACAATGCATAGTTGGTCGTGTCCGAGTACGGGATGTGCCCGGCAATACCAACAGCCTTGCTGAATCCGAGCAAGGCCCACAGCCCGCAAAACCCGACCACGCCGGCCGCGACGAAGATGCGAACGCCGAGCGCGATGAGAATGGCGAGCGCAGCCATCCCGATAAGGCCGTAGTGAATGGGCAGCATCAGTGCCCGCCTTCGCGCGCGGGCGTGGCCGGGGCGATCGTATTCGCCTCCTCCACCGCATCGGCGACGATATCGTGATGCTCTGGAATGGCGATGGGAACTGCGTCCGGACAAAAGATCAGGCGCAAGTAGGCGAACAGTTCCAACAGCAGGCGCACCCAAAGAATAGCGAAGCCGACCACCGGAACCGCCTTGGCCGGCCATGTCGGCCATTGCGTGTTGATGGTGGAGTCACCGATCTCCCAAGCGTTCTGGAAAAAGTGAAAGACCCCCGGCAGCATCACGCTCAGCAGCGCGAAGGCCACCAGCGACGTCAGGAATTCGGCAATCCAGCGCCGCCGCCCCTTGAAAAGATCGATGATTAGCTCGACGCGGATATGCCCGGCCGCGCGCCAGCAATACGAAATCGGCAGGATCGCGTAGCTCGACATGGTCAGCTCGATCAGATCGAGCTGTCCGTAAAGCGGAAAATTGAACAGCTTGCGCGAAAAGATCTCCGCAACGCCGATCCACATCACGAAAAAGATAACGAGGCCGGCGAAAACGACCGTGACCAACTCAATCGCGCGCAAGGCGCGATCTGCGCCAGCGAGCAAAGTCACACCAGCCCCCACCCGGATATCCTCCCCCGCGACCCGAACGCCTATGCGAAAGCGTCCTACTCCTACTTTCCGAGCTCTTTCTTGGCCTTGTCCGCTTCAGCCAAAACCTTGTCGAGCAGCTCCTGCGCCGGAATGCCCTTGGCTGCGCTCGCCTTGACCCAGGCCGCCCACACGGGTTTCGCGCCCCCATCGAGGAATTTCTTCAACTCATCGTCCGGATACTTGATCCCGATAAGCCCGCGCTTACTCCAGTCGGCCAAATTCTTCTCGTCGATGACCTTTTGCGCCTTCTTAAGAGCCTCGTATGCGATCGGCCGCCCCTTTTCCAGCATATCGCGATAGTTCGCCGGCAACGCCTTCAACGCATCCAGGCTCACGACAGTCGGGCAGTTGTTGGCGCCGGGCGCGAGATTCGTCGTGTACCACTTCGAGATTTCCGGCAGCTTGTACGACGCGAACGCGTAAGTGTAAGGGAACGCTGCGGCACGGAAGACACCACGCTCGAGCGCATTGTAGACTTCTGGAGCGGGCACCGAGGTCGGCACCGCGCCGAGATTCTTCAGCGCGTCGCCCGTCCCGCCGAGCGCGCGCACGCGCATGCCCTTGAAATCCTCCATCTTCATTGGCGCGTCGCCCGTGCCCATCACTTCGGACTGCGGCTGCAGCACCGACATGAACACCGTGGCGTTCCATCGCTGGAATTCTTTGACGATGATGGGATCTTTGTAGATCACGTCGTGGACCCGGGCGTGAACGTCCGGATCGGCGAGCGGAAGCGCCGGCAGATCGAGAACGGTGATCGCCGGATTCTTTCCGGGATGATAGCCGGTGCAGATCTGCGCGATCTCGAACGAGCCGAGCTTGATGTTGTCGAGGTTGTCGACCGCCTTGCCAAGCTCTTCGCCGTAGTGGATTTTGATCGTGAACTTTCCGCCGGACTCGCTCTCGACGTGCTTCGCAAGCGCTTCGACGCCCGCCGTAAAGGCGCGCGGCGGCCCCCACGTGGAGAGGTTCCAAGTCACCGTCGGATTGTCGGCGGCAATCACCGGCCCGGAAAAACCCGCACCGCACAGCAGCAATGCCGCGCTCACCATCTTCAGCACCGGCCGCATTTTTCCTCCTTGAATCCAGTTTTTATTTTCTGAGCAAAAGACTGCGACACATGGGAGCGTCGGTCAATCATATTGTCGGCCAATCAGATCGCGTTCAGTGGATCACCGCGATCTGCTGCGGATCGAACTCGACCCACACCGCATCGTCGACGGCGAACATATCGAGCGGCGGGCTCGAGACCTTGAGTTTCGCGCCCCCGCCGGCCGGCATGACGCCATAGGTCCAGAACTCGCCGAGATAGGCCCGGTCGACGACTTTCGCCGGGAATCCAGGCTTGGCGTGCGGCGCGCCCGGCTGCGCGCGCAACAGCCGCATGCCCTGCGGCCGCACCGAAAGCGTCACCGCGCCGGACAGGCCGTCGTGCTGCCGCAACGCCGCGCGCGGAATCGAGAAGCCGTCGAACGCGATGTCGCCGCCGTTCGCCTTGCCCTCGATGAAGTTGGTGCGGCCGATGAACCCGGCGACGAACCGCGTCTTCGGCGCGGTGTAGAGCGCGTGCGGCGCGTCGATCTGCTCGATGCGTCCCCCGTTCATCACCGCGATCCGATCGGACGCGACCATGGCCTCGCTCTGATCGTGCGTGACGTAGACCGTCGTGATGCGGAACTCGTCGTGCAGCCGGCGGATCTCGAAGCGCATCTCCTCGCGAAGATTGGCATCGAGATTCGACAGCGGCTCGTCGAGAAGGAGGACGTCCGGCTGGATGACGAGCGCGCGCGCCAGCGCCACCCGCTGCTGCTGCCCGCCGCTCAATTCGGACGGATAGCGCGCGCCAAGATGCCCCATCTGAACGATGTCGAGCATGCGGCGCGTGCGCTCCTCGAGCTCGGCGCGCGAGATCTTGCGCAGCTTGAGGCCGAACGCGACGTTTTCCGCCACCGTCATGTTCGGCCACACGGCGTAGCTCTGGAAGATCATCGACATGCCGCGTTTCTCGGGCGGTACCGAGCCCTGCGCGGAGGATATCTCGCGTCCGTCGATCTCGATGACGCCCGCTGTCGGGTCCATGAAGCCCGCGATCATGCGCAATGTCGTCGTCTTGCCGCAGCCCGACGGGCCGAGCAGCGAGACGAACTCGCCGCTCGCCATCTCGAGATTGAAATCGCGGACCGCGGCGAAGTCGCCGAAGCTTTTCTCGATCCCGCGCAGCGTCAGCGCGCTCATGCCGTCCTCCGTAACATGAAGTCGCGGCCGATGATCCGGAAGCCGATCGCCGCGATCGCGATGGTGATGACGAGCAGGATCGTTCCCAGCGCCGCCAGCACCTCGAAGTTCCCCTCCTCCGACAGGTCGAAAAGCATCACCGAGATCACGCGCGTCTGCGGCCCGACGAGGAAAATCGCCGAAGAAAGCTCGCGCGTCGCCGGAATGAAGACGAGGATCCAGGCGCCGGCCAGGCTTTTCTTTAGAAGCGGCGCCAGCACCTTGCGGATCGCCAACAGCCGCGAGCCGCCGAGGATGCGCACCGCGTCCTCCATTTCCGGATTGATGCTGCGCATGCCCGCCGCGCTCGACGTATAGGCGATCGGCAGAAAGCGCGTCGCGAAGGCAAGAACGAGAATGGTGCCGGTGCCGTAGAGCGCGAGCGGCGGCGGCGCATAGGCCGCATAGAAGCCGATCGCCAGCACGATCCCCGGGATCACGAACGGCGCCATGCAGAGAAACGTCAGCGCCTGGCTCCACGGCACCAGCTTGCGGCTGACAACGTAAGCGATGGCGAGCGAGAGGCCGATGGCGATGAACGCCGTCGCCCCGGAATAGACGAACGTGTTGATGATCGCCTGCTGCGCTTGCGACTGCTCGAACAGAAGATAGCGAAAGTTCCGCAGCGTGAGGTTCTCGAGCGAGAAGCCGCGCCCCCACGCCTTGGCGAACGCCGCCTGCAACAGCACGGTCATCGGCAGCACGACGGAGAGCACACAAACAAAACAGGCGTAACCGAACACGACCCAGCGCCAAGGTCCAAGCCGCATCACGCGGCGCTCGCCCCCCTTGCCGGTGACCGACGCGTAGCCGCGCCGCCCGAGCACACGGCTTTGCAGATAGAACAACGCGACCGTGATGAGCAGAAGCGGCATCGCATAAGCGGCCGCCACCTCGACGCGCACGGGAAACTCGAAGAACTGCCAGAGCTGTGTCGAGACGACATGAAAACGCGCCGGCAAGGCCAGTAGCGCCGGCGCGCCGAACAGCGCGATCGCCTCCAGGAAGCTGATGATCAGGCCGCCCAGGATCGCGGGGAGAACGAGCGGCAGCGTCACCTTGAAGGTCGTGCGCCACTTGCCCGCGCCGAGAATATGCGCGGCGTCCTCCATTTCGGACGACACGAGGTCGAGCGCGGCATTCGTGAACACGAAGACGTAGGGAAACGACGTCACCGCGACGACCAGGATCAACCCCGCCATCGAGTAGATGTTGAAGATGCCGTGGTCCGCGCCGGTCAGCCCGATCCAGACCTTGTTGAGCCAGCCGGAATTCGGCCCGGCGAGAAGGATCCAGCCGATGGCGCCGAGATAGGGCGGCGTGATGAAGGCGCCGAGGACAAGGACGCGGATCACCCCCTTGCACGGCATGTCGGTGCGCGAAATCGCCCAGGCGATCGGCACGCCGAACAGGCCGGCGAGTGCTGCCACGCCGAGCCCCAGTTCGAGCGAATGCAGGAGCGCCTGGAGATGCCTGACGCGCCCGTATGCCTCCACGTAATTGTTCAATGTGAAGGCGCCTGTCTCAGCCGCCTGGAAGCTCGACACGATGAGGCGCACGAGCGGGCTGGCGACCAGGAAGATCAACACGGCGATCAGGGTGAACCAGATCGCCATGCTGGGATCGAGCCGGCGGAGCCGGCGCGAAAACGCGCCGGACGCTGGCGATGCGGGGAGAGTGCGCGCGCTGTCAGCCATCGGCGTTCGGTCTGCGGAGGCAGATCAAACGCCGAAGGTGTCGCGCCACTGCTTGATCAGCTCGGGGATGCCCTTGGTGATCTCTTCGACGGTCGGATGGATCGTCTTCACATCCTTCGCGGACTTCGAGCCCGGCAGCGCCGAGACTTCGGGCCGCATCGCCTCGTTGAAGTGCTTGACCCAAACCGTCGAGGCCTCGACCGTCAGCAGATATTCCATGAACAGGCGCGCCGCGTTCGGATGCTTCACGCCCTTCATGATCCCCGACGGCGCGATGATCAACACCGTTCCGTCGGTCGGATACATCATCGCCAGCGGATTACCCTTCTGCACGCTGTTCATCAGCGTCCCCGCGGGGCCCGAGCCCGCGACGATACGCTCGCCGGCGTTGAGCATCGTCACCGTGTCGTTGATGGAGCGGCCGACCTGCGGATTGTTCTTGGCGAGCTTCTCGAAGAACTCCCAGCCGTAGAGCTTCTTCAGCGACACCGCCCAGGTGCCGACATAGCCGCTGAACCCGGGATGGCCGAGCGCGATCTTGTCCTTCCATTTCGGATCGAGCAGATCGGGCCAGTTTTTCGGCGCGTCGGCTTCCTTCAGCTTCGAGGTGTTGTAGCCGATGCCGATCAACCCGGCGGAGGTGACATGATAGAAGCCGTCCGGGTCGTAGTTCTTGTAGACGTCGAGCACCTTGCTCGCGTTGTCCGGCACGTACTTCTCGAGCAGGTTCTTTTCCTTCAGATAGACATAGTGCCCGATATCGGTCGAGGAGAGCACGTCGACCTGCATGGCGCTCGCCTTGATCTCCTGCGAGACCCGCTGGAAGGCGACCTGCGCCGTCGTGCGCACCACCTGCACCTTGATGCCGGGAAACAGCGATTCGAAGTCGCGGCCGAGCGCCTGCGCCGTCAGGTCGTCGGAGTGGGCGGTGTACCAGGTGAGTTCGCCCTCCTTCTTCGCCGCCTCGTAAAGCTCCTTCTCATGTGCCGTCAGGTCGCGGGCAAGCGCCGACCGGCCCCCTTGCCCGATTCCCCATCCGAGCGCCAGAAGCGCGGACCCAGCCTTCAAGAGCGTTCGCCGTGACGTATTCATATCGGCCATTTTCCTCTCCCCGCGGGCGGTAACCGCCTCGCTTTTCTTGATTTTCGCCGCTCTCCCGCCCATCGCGGTCGGCGCCTCGTGGTTCGATTCCAATATTCGCATCCCGTTTCGGCAAAGCTCTCCGCAATGTGGAATCAAAGAACCGTTAGCAAATACAAGCCGCTAGTGGAGCCAGGGATTTGACGTTCGCCTCCCGAGGTTGCGGCAAAGCGGCAGCGAACGTCAAATCTGCTCCGCCAGTGTGCCGCGTCAACGCCGGAACATCCAGGGGGTAGACCGAGAAAAGGAAAGGCCTTATATCAGCGCGACTTAACGCCTTTCGCGCGCTTCAAGCGGCGAAAGCGCCCGCGTGCGGGCATCGCGGTCGTCGGCCTCATGGTCGTCGGCACCGCGGTCGTTGGGGAATAGTTCAATGGTAGAACTGCGGACTCTGACTCCGTCAATCTAGGTTCGAATCCTAGTTCCCCAGCCACACTCCGAAGCGGCGCCGCTTCATTGACCCGGCCTGCCCGCTCCTTCCTACATAACGTGGCAAGCGAGAACGACGACCACGCACGCGCTCTTCACCTACACCCTCAGCTCCACGCGGCCTTCGCCGAGCCCTATTTCGCCACCGCGCTCTCGCGCTCCAGGGATACGACACTCGCCGCCAAGGCGGTGAAGGAGATGGCGTATCATGTGCGCCACGCGGCGGAGTGGACCATCCGTCTCGGCGACGGAACCGAGGAGAGCCGCCGGCGGGCGCAAGTCGCAATCGACGATCTCTGGCCGTTCACCGGCGAACCGTTCGAGACCGACGAGGCCGAACGCGGGCTGATCGCGGACGTCATTACGGTGGACCCGGCGCCGCTTCGCGCGGTATGGAGCCGCATGCTCGATCCGATCATCGCGGAAGCGACGCTGACGCGGCCGGTTGACGGCTGGATGCAGGCCGGCGGCCGCGCCGGCCGGCATTCCGAACATCTCGGCCGCCTTCTGGCCGACCTTTAATTCCTGCGACGCGCCTATCCGGGAGCCACATGGTGACCACCACGACACGCCCCAACCTTGCGCCGGCCTTCAGGCGCGGCGAGACGCAGGAGGCGCTGCGCGAACGCGCCTGGGCGGTCGCCGCGCGGGTCACCGATCCGGAAATTCCGGTGCTCACCATCCTCGACCTCGGCGTGCTGCGCGACATCAAGATCGGCGACGGCACCGTCGAGGTGTTCATCACGCCGACCTATTCGGGCTGCCCGGCGATGCAGGTCATCGCGCTCAACATCGAATCGTCGCTCGAGGAGGCGGGCTTTGGCCTCGCGCGCATCACCTCCGTGCTTGCGCCGGCCTGGACCACGGACTGGATCAGCCCAGAAGGCAAGGCCAAGCTCAAGCGCTACGGCATCGCGCCGCCGACCAATGCCGGCCCGCGGGTCGCGCGCTTCGGCGAGGAGAGCATCTCTTCGGCGCGGTGGAAACCGTGACCGACAAGCTGTTCGCATTGCATCGCATGGGTGTCGGACACGTCATGACGCTGCAGAACTTCGGGCTGATGCCGCAGCCGCTGGCGCTGGCATCGATGACGCGGCTCATGCGCGACGTGTTGCCCCGGTTGCGCGAGCGCGTGGCGCGTGACAAGTCATTGGCTTGAATCCCCGCGCCTCGCAACAGGCGCCCTCCACCGTCACCGGCCCACCGCAACGATTGCGCTCCGTCCGCATCATCACAAAGGTTCATGTCGTGGTCGACAAACGCCCCAAGCCGCGTCTCACGCCCCCCGCGCTCGACAAGCTGACCAAAGCGCAAAAGGAATTGCGCGATGCCATCGCGGCAGGACCACGCTCGACCTTCATGATGCGCGGGCCGTTCGCGATCTGGATGGAGGCACCGGCATTCGGCATGCTCGCGCAAAAGCTCGGCGGCCATGTGCGGTACAAGACCGCGATCCCGCCGCGGCTCTCCGAGTTCGCCATCCTTTGCACGGCGCGCATTTGGCGTGCCCAGTTCGAATGGGAGGCGCACGCGCCGATCGCGGAAAAGGCAGGCGTCAAACCCGCCACGGTCCGCGCCCTGCGGGCCGGCCGCAAGCCCGCGGACGCCCCGGCCGACGAGCGCGCCATCTACGATTTTGTCCAGCAGCTCTACCGCAAGCGCCGCGTCAGCGACGGCCTCTACAAGCGGGTCCACAAGCTGTTCGGGGACAGCGGCATGGTCGAATTTGTGGGGATTTTAGGCTATTATTCCATGATTTCGATGACGCTGAACGTCTTCCGCGCCGCGACCGATCCCAACGAGCCGGCCCCCTTCCGCGAACCGGCCGTTTAAAATCGCCTCCCGCATCCTATCTCTGCTAAGATAGGTGCCCGATGGTGCTTGACCGCCGATATCCATGGCAACCTCCCGACGCGCCGGAGGACGGACCTCACGCCGGCGCGTCCGCGAAGATCCTCGCCTTTCGGCCAAAGGCGCATGCTACGCAGCCTTGGCCCCGAAACCCTTCCGCGCTTCGGCCGGCGTCACCCGTCAAGACTCTGCACCAATACGAAAGCGGTAGCGAGGAGGACGACTACACGCATCGCATGCTGGTCAATGCGGCCGCGTTCGTCGCCTGCGTCGGCTTGGTCACGGTGGGACTTTGGCTGGCGATCAAGCTCGCCGACTTCCGTCGGGACCAAGACTGCGTTCTGGCCGGGCGGTTGAACTGCGGGCAAATCTCGGTCGTCAAGAATTTGCATTGACGGCATCGGCGCACGCAGCGGTCCGGCCGACAAAAAACCCTCGCCGCTTGGCGAGGGTTTTTTCTTTTTCGCGGATCGTTGGTCGCCGCTTAGCGGAGGACCGACAGCGACACCAGAGTCAGGCCGGAGAATCCGATGGCGCGCGCGGCCGCCGGCGTGAGATCGATGACGCGACCGCGGACAAACGGACCGCGGTCATTGATGCGCACCACGACCGAGCGCCCGTTCCTGCGGTTCGTGACCGCAACCCGCGTGCCGAACGGAAGTGTCTTATGCGCCGCAGTCAGGCCGTGAACGTTGGAACGCTCACCATTCGCCGTGCGCCCGCTGCCGACGCCATAGATCGACGCGATACCGGAGAAATCCGTCGCGCGTCCGGCCCGATGCGAAGCGGCGACCGCCCGGTAGTGGCCACGATGAGCGCGGCGCATATGGTGCCGGGAACGGTGCTTATGCCGATAGGCATAACGCGAGACGCGGTGTGCGCGCGACCAATGATGCCGATGCGCGGCGCGGCGATGGGCGCGCGCCGTGCGGCGGTGGCTTCTCGCGTAACGATGGCTGCGCGCCCACTTCTTCTTGTAGACGTGAGTGGCCGCCTTGTGCGCATGAGCCCCGCGATGATGCGACCTGCTGCCCGCATAACTCGGCATGGCCGCGAACGAAAGAATCAGACAAACAACAAATGCAGCTAATCCGCCGCGTTTCGTAACCGTCACTACGTGTTCTCCTCGGTTTCCCCCTGAGCGCGATTGAAAAGCGCGCCTTTCAGCCCCAAACGGGCCGCCTTCTGTTCAGGCAATGAGGCGAGAACTGGGCTCCCGGGCGGCAGGAATAGTGAACATGCCGCCGATGCAGGGAAAACAGGCCCATTGTTTCAGGGATACACGTTATGTGATGAGGAATCCGCTGATTCTCAGCGGGTTTGGGGAACTTCTTCGCCGGCTGCGTCAGAGCGCTCAGGCCGCTCCTAATGGGGCCTTGCGGTCGCGGTGACGATGCCAGGCGACGGTCGCCGCGAAGCAGAACTGCTTGAGGCCGTGAAACGGGACCGGCTTGATCGGCGAACGCGGGAAAGGCAGCGCCTCGGCGTCGCCGGTCGCGACGTAGTCGGCAAAGGTGCGGCCTAGCGCCGTCTGCAGCGCCACGCCACGCCCCATGCAACCGATATCGATCAGAAGCCCCGGCGCCGGCTCATGCAGATGCGGGAGAAAGTCGCGCGTGAGGGCGACACGCCCGCACCAGCGATAGTCGATCTTGATACCCTTCACCTGTGGGAACAGCCGCGACAGCATAAGATCGAGATACGCCCAATCCTCCGGCCCCTTCGGATCGCGGAATGGTCCGCGGGCCCCCAGCAACAGCCGCCCCTGATGATCGAGCCGGAAATAGAGCGGAAGCTTTCGCGCGTCCGACGACACCTGCCCGAACGGCAGGATCGATTCCCGGACGTTGTCCGGTAGCGGCTGGGTCGCGATCTGATACGAGTTCGCCGCGATGACGGTTTCGCGCACGCCGCCCCACAGCGCGCCGATGTAAGCATTCGTGCAGATGACCACGCGATCCGCCGTCACGCGGGCGCGCGCCGCGGTCTCGACGACCCATTTGCCCCGATCGCGAAACAGGCCGGTCGCCGGGGTATGGCCGTAGATGCGCGCACCCGCGCCCATCGCGGCCTTGGCGAGACCGCGCGCGAACGCGAGCGGCTGGATCGCGCCGGCGCGCCGATCGATCCACGACGCGAAGTACTGCGACGTGCCGAGGTGCCGCGCCGTCTCCGCTTTATCGAGAAACTCCACCGACGCGCCGCGCCGCGCCCATTGCTCGGCGCGACGGCGCACCTCGTTCACGCTCGCCGGCGTATGCGCGCCCTGTATCCAGCCGCTGCGCGCACGCGGCACGTCCATGCGGTGCTTGATGATCAGATGAAAGACGGCGTCCGGCGAACTGCCGGCGAACCGCACGAGGCGCGCGCCGCGCTCGCGACCGAACGTCGCCTCGAGCTCGTCCGGGTCGAATTTGAGGCCCGGAATGACTTGCCCGCCATTGCGTCCGGAACCGCCATACCCGGGCTCCTTCGCCTCCAGGACAACGACCGAAACGCCACGCTCGGCCAGGTGCAGCGCCGTGGACAACCCCGCATAGCCGCCGCCGACGACGCACACGTCGCAGCTCACCGACTCCGACAACGAGGGCGTCGGGGGCGCAGGCGGGGCCGTCGCGGCCCACAAGGACGGTTCAAGCGGAAACGGATCGGGCATGGCGGCAGGTCGGATGAAGAGCAAAACGAAAGAAATCGCGCATTCGCGGATCACGACCCGCCGACGGAAACGCCGCTTTGCAGCCGGCGCACGGCGAGCATCGCGCTCACCTGCCGCAAACCGACCGGCGACGCGAGCGCCAGCCCCGTAAGTGTCGCCACCGGGCCGGGCGCCATCATCGGCAATGCGGCGAGCGCGCAAAGCCACCGCTCCCACGCGGATAATGGCGCCGCCGCATAACCGGCAAAAGCGGCGGACAAGACCAAAATGCCGAGCGCGCAACTGGTCGTCGCCATTGCGAAATCAAAAACATTGAAGCCGTTGACCATGATCAGCATGGACGGGGTGAACGCGAACACGAACGGCACCAGCGCTTTTCCGAGCGCCAGCCGGAACGCCGTATTACCCGTGCGGAAAGGATCAGCGCCGGCCATCGACGCGCCGGCATAGGCCGCAAGAGCGACCGGCGGCGTGATGTCGGCAAGCACGCCGTAATAGAAGACGAAGAAGTGCGCGACGATCGGCTGGATGCCGAGCATGCCGAGCGCCGGCGCCGCGACCGACACCATGATGATGTAGGTCGGTGTCGTCGGAATGCCGCAACCCAGCAGGATGCACACGATCGCCGTGAACAGCAGCGTGAAGAACAAGGTGATGCCCTGCTGGCTCGCCAGGAATACCGGAAGCCACGTCGAGACCCAAATCGCGAGTTCGCTCGCGGTGCTGGTGACGATGTACGAAATCTTGAAACCCACGCCGGTGAGCGTGACGACGCCGACGATGATGCCGACGGTCGCGGCCGCCGCTCCGACCGAAATCGCGTATTTCGCCCCGACGACGAAAGCGTCGAGCACGTCGAGAGCGGCGTGGCGCCCCTCCTCCGTCTGCCAGACACGCCACGCGCAAGCCGCCGCGACGACCGCCAGAATCGACGACGGGACGCCGGATTGGGCGAGGAATCCCGACACCGCCGCGCCGCAGACCACGACGAGAAAGATCAGCGCCGCGACGGTGCGGCGCACGATACCGATCAGAATGCAGCCGGTGATGCCCCAGAAGGCGGCGAGATACGGCGTGTAGCCGGAGAACAGCACGACGAGCAGAACGACAAGCGGAATGACCGTCGGCCAGTCCTTGGCGAGGACGGCGCGCACATCCGGCAATTCCTCGCGCGTGAGGCCGCGCATGCCGGTGCGCTTGGCCTCGAAATGCACCTGCATGAAGACGCCGAAGAAATGCATGAACGCCGGCACGATCGCGGCGATGATGACGGTCTGATAGGGAATGTTGAGGAACTCGACCATCAGGAACGCCGCCGCACCCATGATCGGCGGCGTGATCTGCCCCCCTGTCGACGCCGTCGATTCGACGGCGGCGGCGAAGTGTTTCGGATAGCCGAGCCGGATCATCGCCGGGATTGTCAGCGAGCCGACCGTCACCGTGTTCGCGATCGACGAACCGGAAATCATGCCGAACAGCGCCGAACCGAAGATGGAGATTTTCGCCGGGCCGCCCGCGAAGCGGCCGGCGACGACCGATGCAAGGTCGATGAACAGCTTGCCGAGACCGATGCGTGTCGCCAGCACGCCGAACAGAACGTAGTGGAAGACGTAAGTCGCCACAACGCCGATGGCGATGCCATATATGCCCTGGCTGGTCAGATAGAGGTGATTGACGATCCCCGCCCAACTGTTGCCGGGGTGGACGAAGATGCCGGGAAAGCTCGGGCCGAAATAGGCATACAGCATCATCCCGACCGAAATGAGCGGCAGCGCGATGCCGACGGATCGCCGCGTCGCCTCGAGCAGAACGACGATCAGCAACGTGCCCATCGCGACGTCGATCGGCAGCGGATTGCCGACGCGGAATGCGAGATCGCTGAAGATCCAGGGAACGTAAAGGCTCGCGGCGACCGCCCCGATGCTCAGCGCGATGTCGGGGAGCGCGATGCCGCCAGGCTTCCACCAGCGGCTCTCCGGCAGTTTGTCCTGCTCGCTCTGCCGCGCCGTGAAGACGAGAAAGATCAGTCCGAGCACGAAGGCCATGTGCACGCCGCGGTGCGTCGTCTCCCGCAGCAAGCCGAAGCCGGCCGTATAGTAATGAAAGCACGACAGCGCGAAGAGAAGGCCCGCCACCACAAATGCGGTAGCGGGCAGCAAAGGCCGAAAACGAATCTCGGGGTCGAACTTCTCTTCGAGCTTGCTGAGCTGCTCCGGCGCGGCCGTTTCGATCCTCGTCATAGCGGGCTGAATCCAGCTCGGTGTGAAACGAAGGGGCTTAGTTCCTCACATCTTGCTTCATTTGATGAGGCCGATCTCGCGATAGAATTTCTCCGCGCCGGGATGCACGGGAATGCCGATACCGGATAGCGCATTCTCTTTCTTGATGGCCTTGCCCTTGGCGTGGCCGGCGTCGAGCGCCTGGCGAGCCTTGTCGCTCCACAAGCCCTTGGTGACGGCATAGACCGTGGCTTCGTCGATCTTCGCCGACGTGACCCATTGCGCGCCGACGGACAGCGTCTTGACGGCCTCGACGCCCTTGTAGGTGCCCGCGGGAACTTCGTCGGGAGCAAAGAACTTGTATTCGGTGCGAATCTTGTCCGCGTTCGGCCCGTCGATCGGCACGAGCACGATGCCGGGACCCGAGGTCGCAAGCTCGGTGATGGCCGCGGCCGGGAAGCCGCCGACGAAGAAGAAGGCATCGAGCGCGCCGTCCTTCATCTTCTCCGCCGCCTGGTTCGGCTTCACATATTCGGGCTTGATGTCGCTCTCTTTAATGCCCCAGCCGGCCATGATGATCTTCGCGTCGACAAGCGTGCCCGAGCCGGGTTCGTCGATCGACACGCGTTTGCCCTTGAGGTCGGCGACGCTGCTGATACCGGCGCCCTTGCGGGCCACCAGGTGGATGGATTCCGGGTAGAGGTTGGCGACCGCCCGCAACTCGGCAACCTTCGGCTTGCCTTCGAACACGCCCGTCCCGGTATAGGCCCAATAGGCGACGTCCGATTGCGTGAAGCCCGATTCCATCTGGCCGCCGACGATGGCGTTGACGTTGGCGACCGACCCGTTGGATGCGACCGCCGTGGAGACGAGATTGGGAGGATTCGAGATCGCGTTGGCGATGATGCCGCCGACGGGATAATAAGTGCCGGCGGTGCCGCCGGTGCCGATCCGGAAGAATTTGGGCCCCTGCGCCATCGCGCCGGCGGCAAGGCCAACCACAAGCGCCGCCCCCAGAACGGCCCCCCATTTCGTCATTCGCATGCCACACTCCCCTCGGCTGCGGCCCCCGCCGCACGTTCCGGGGCACACTCTAGCCTGACCTCAATCGCCACGGGAAGCCGCTGGATTGAAGTCTTCGCCCCGCTTGGGTATACGAGCAGCCGATTTTGGCGGGCTCGGTCCCGCGCTTGGCCTGCCTCGCGCGGTGAGCGTATAACGGTACGTCTGAGATCACTAAAGCGTCACGAAATCAAAGGCTTCCAGATGTCATCGACGTTCGACACCGTCGCCACGATCATCTCCGAGACATGCGACATCCCGCGGGAGAATATCAAGCCCGAGAGCCACGCCATGGATGATCTGGGCATCGACAGCCTCGATTTCCTCGATATCGCCTTCGCGATCGACAAGGCTTTCGGCATCAAACTGCCGATCGAGCAGTGGACGCAGGAAGTCAATGACGGCAAAGCGACCACGGAACAGTATTTTGTTCTCAAGAACCTTTGCGAGCGCATCGATTCCCTGGTTGCGGCCAAGAGCGCCTGAAGAAAACCCGGCCGGAGTTCATGCAGTTCGAGCAATTCAAACTCGTTGATAGAATCGTCGAACTCTCTCTCGCCGAGAAAACGATTCGCGCCGAAGGCGTCGTCCCGCTAGAAAGTACGATCATCGATAATCATTTCCCGGGACATCCGCTGATGCCCGGCGTCCTGCTCATCGAGAGCATGGCCCAGACCAGCGGATGGCTGTTGATGGCGTCGCTCGGGTTCGAGCGCATGCCGCTCCTGGCGCAGGTGAAAGAGGCACGGCTGCGCAATTTCGTGCCGCCAGGGAAACTCCTGGAAGTCGAGGCGAAGCTCGTCCACGAAGGTTCGGGTTTTTCCCTCACCTCGGCCAAGGTCAGATCGGAAGGCAAGCCGGTGTGCGATGCGACCCTTATGTTTCGGCAGATGCCCTTCCCGACGTCCGATTTGCAGGCGGGGATGATCGACGCCGCCCGGCGCATGGGCCTGCCGAAGGAATCCTGCCTCGATGTCTGAAGGCGCGCGCGAGACCTGGATCACCGGCATCGGCATCGTATCGGCGTTGGGCGAAGGCGCCGACGCGCATTGGCAGGGGCTGCTCGAAGGCCGCATCGCGCCGGATCGCACATACTGCCCGCCCTATGTCATCCACCGCATCGCCGCGCTCGATTACGATAAGCAAATTCCGAAGAAGGGCGATCAGCGGCAGATGGAAGGCTGGCAGCGGATCGGCACCTATGCCGCCGGCCTCGCCCTCGACGACGCCGGCGCCAAGGACCCGGAACTGCTGTCCCGCATGGACCTCATCGTCGCGGCCGGCGGCGGCGAGCGCGACGCCGCGGTCGATAGCGCCATTCTCAGCGGACTGCCGAAGGCCGCGGCGCCCGACATATTCCTCAACGAGCGTCTGATGGGCGACCTGCGCCCGACGCTATTTCTGGCGCAGCTTTCCAATCTCCTCGCCGGCAACATCTCCATCGTCCACGGAGTCACCGGCTCGTCGCGCACTTTCATGGGAGAGGAATCGTCCGGGGTCGACGCCGCGCGCATCGCGATGGCGCGCATCAATGCGGGGCAGAGCAACATCTCGCTCGTCGGCGGCTCATACAACGCCGAGCGTAAAGAGCAATTGTTCTTCCTTGGCTTCGCGCGGTTCAACATCGAAGGCGAGTTGCGTCCGGTCTGGGAGCGCGGGCCGCATGGCGGTTTCGCGATCGGATCGATCGGCGCGTTCCTTGTCCTGGAGCCGCGCGAACATGCCGAAAAGCGCGGCGCGAAAGCGCTCGCGCGCGTGACGCGGATCGAATCGGACCATACGCGGCGAAAGCCCGGGATGATCACCTCCGCGCTCGAGCGCATGTGGGCTCTTTGTGCCCCCGATCTTCGTCCGGGCGAGCACGGCATCATTTCCGGCGCCACGGGCGCCGAGCCGGCGACAAGCGAGGAGCGCGCTTTCCTGGAGCGGCACCCGGACGTGCCGGTGCGCGCCACGGGCGCCCATATCGGCCACGGCGTGGAGGCGCAGTTCGTCATGAACGTGGCCCTTGCCGCCTGCGCGGTCCATCGCGGCAGACTGTTCCCGCCGCTCGGCCAATCGGGCGTCGAGCGTCCTTTCGAGGGGACGCTACGCCAAGCTGTCGTAACGAGCGTCGGCCACTGGCGAGGAGAAGGACTAGCCCTCGTCGAGGCCGTGGACTAACGGAGGGCCTATGGCAGCGTATCGTGATCGCTTTGGGCGCCCCATCGTCGCCGTGACCGGCATGGGCCTCGTCACCTCGCTCGGTGCGGGCAAAACCGAGAATTGGCAGAAGCTGACGACCGGCCAATCGGGCATCAAGGAAATCCGGCGCTTCCCGACGGATTCCCTGCGCACGCGCGTCGCCGGCATCGTTGACTTCCTGACGCAGGACCAAATCTCCGCGCCGGAATTGACGGAACGCCTCGCGACGCTGGCGGTCGAGGAAGCGGTGGCGGAAGCGCGCATCGGCACGCGCAGCGACTTCCCCGGCCCCCTGTTCATCGCCATTCCGCCGATCGAGATCGAATGGCCGCAGCGCCGCGCCGTCGCCGACTCGCTCGGTCCGCGTGAGACATACTCTTACGAAGACCTGCTGGAAGCGACCAAGTCCGGAGCGTTCGAAGCGTTTCATGACCGCTTCTTGCTGGGCTCCGTTGCCGACCATCTGGCTGAGCGGTTCAACACCCGAGGCTCGCCGATTTCGTTGTCCACCGCCTGCGCATCCGGCGCGAGCGCCATCCAGCTTGGCGTCGAAGCCGTCCGCCGCGGCGAGACCGACGCGGCGCTGTGCGTTGCGGCCGAAGGCTCGGTCAGCCCCGAATCGTTGATCCGGTTTTCCTTGCTCTCGGCGCTGTCGACCAGCAACGAGCCTCCCGAAGGCGCCGCCAAGCCGTTCTCCAAGAATCGCGATGGCTTCGTGATGGCGGAAGGCGCCGGCGCCCTGGTCCTCGAAAGCCTGGAATCGGCGAAAGCGCGCGGCGCCAAGGTGCTCGGCATAGTCGAAGGATGCGGCGAGCGCGCCGACGCCTTCCATCGCACGCGCTCGAGCCCGGACGGAAAGCCGATCATCGGCTGCATCCGCGGCGCCATCGCCGATGCCGGGCTCACGCCCGACGACATCGACTACGTCAACGCCCACGGCACCGGCACGCCGGAAAACGACAAGATGGAAGGCATGGGGGTGCTGACCGTGTTCGGCGAGCGCGCCAAGTCGCTGCCGATCTCGTCGAACAAGTCGATGATCGGGCACACCCTCTCCGCCGCCGGCGCCGTCGAAGCGATCGTCACGCTCATGACGCTCGACGGCGGGCGGCTTCCACCGACGATCAACTATCAAGTTCCCGATCCGGCAATTCCGCTCGATGTCGTGCCGAACGTCGCGCGCGATGCACAAGTCACCCATGCGCTCTCGAACTCGTTCGGCTTCGGCGGACAGAATGTCAGCCTCGTGCTCGCGCGCGAGCCGGCCTGAAAGCATCTCCTGATCCTATGCGTGCATTGACCCTCATCGCAGATCGCGAACTCGCATTGCGCGATCTGCCGTCCCCCCCGCCTCCGGAAGCCGGCGAGGTGCAGGTGCGCATAAGCGCCGTGGCGCTCAACCACATCGACGTCTGGGGCTACCGCGGCATGGCGTTCGCGAAGCGACAGTATCCCCTTGTCGTCGGCGCGGAGGCCTCCGGTGAGATCGCCGCGCTCGGCGCCGGTGTCGACGGGTTTCGCGTCGGGCAGCCGGTCGTCATGTACGGCGCGCTGACGTGCGGAACCTGCCGCGCCTGCCGCGAGGGACGCGACAATCTGTGCGAAAACGTGCGCGGCGTTCTCGGCTTTCACGTCGACGGCTTTGCCCGCGAGATGCTGAATATCCCGGCGCGCCTGGTCATCCCCGTGCCGGACGGCGTCTCGTCGCGGGACGCCGCGTGCGCCCCGATCACGTTCTCGACGGTCGAGCACATGCTGTTCGACAACGCCAAGCTGGAAGCGGGAGAGACGATCCTCGTCCAGGCCGGCGGCTCCGGGATCGGCACCGCCGCCATTCAGATGGCGCACGCGCTCGGCTGCACGGTCATCACCACCGTCGGCAGCGACGAGAAAGCGGAGCGTGCGAAGCAGCTCGGCGCCGACCACGTCATCAATTATCGCACGGACCGCTTCGCGACGATCACCCGCAGGCTGACCGGCAAGAAAGGGGTCGATGTCGTTTTCGAGCATGTGGGCGCCGACACCTTCAACGACTCGCTCTTGACGCTCAAGCGCGGCGGCCGCCTCGTCACCTGCGGCGCGACGTCGGGCTCCTCCGTCACGTTCAACCTCATGCAGCTCTTCCAGCAACAATACCGGATCATCGGCTCCTTTGGCGCGTCGATGCGCAATATCGCGGATGGCCTAAAGAAAATGCAGGCGGGAATTCGTCCGGTCATCGATTCCGAAATGCCTCTCGCCGACTTCGAACAAGGCCTTGCTCGCCTTGCCGACCGCAATGTCTTCGGCAAGATCATCGTGCATTTCTGATCGCGCGCGCACATGCGATGGCGGACGACGATACGGCGGCACGCGAGGCGGGCCACGGCGTGGCTGAAGCCGAGCGTCGACCATGCCATCGGGCTCCTCGCCGTCTTCCTGCTCAAGACATTTCGTCGCGCCAATCCCGATCGCAGCGTTGCGTTCGCCGCGCGCGCGTTGCGGCGGCTGGGGCCGTGGCTGCCTGAACATCACACCGGCCGCAGCAATCTCATCGCGGCGTTTCCGGAAAAGCCGCCGGCGGAGATCGAAGAAATCCTCGCGGGAGCATGGGAAAATCTCGGCCGTATCGGCGCGGAGTTTCCGAACCTCGACCGTTTCAATCTCGACCGCGTTCTGGAGCCGGACAGCCGCGTCAAGATCGACGAGCGGACCTTGGAACGCTTCATCCGCCTGCGGGAAGACGGAAAGCCGGCGCTGTTGTTTTCCGCCCATGTAGCGAACTGGGAGCTGCCGGCGGTTGTGGCCGCCGCGAACGGCCTGCCCACCTCGATCCTTTACCGCCGTCCGAACATCACCGCGATCGCCGACGCGATTCAGAACATTCGTTCGGTCAATATGGGCAATCTCATTTCCGCGAAAGGCGTCGACGCCGCCTTCAAGATCGCGGCCGCTCTGGAAAACGGCGAGCACGTCGGCCTGCTCGTCGATCAGCACTTCGCGCGCGGGGTCGACGTGACCTTCTTCGGAAGAACCTGCAAGGCCAACCCCATCCTCGCCCGCATGGCCCGGCGCTTCGAGTGCCCCATTCACGGGGCGCGTGTCATCCGCCTGCCGGACGGCCGCTTCCGCATGGAACTGACCGAAGAGATCGCACCGGCGCGCGACGCCGCCGGCCTTGTCGACGTGACCGGCACCATGCAAATCGTGACGTCCGTCGTCGAAGAATGGGTGCGCGAATATCCGGAACAGTGGCTCTGGCTGCACCGGCGCTGGCGCTAGATCACGATGATTTTGGATCGAATCGATCCACAATCATGAACGTGATCGATTCTCATAACTTGGAGCGGGATGCGGGCGGAAAACCGCTCCACGCTTTTCCTCGTCCCGCTCCAAAGCATGCTCCCGAAACGTGCGAGCCGGTTCTCGGAGAGGATCGTGCGGAGCGAAAATAAGGCGGAATGACGGGCTCGAAGGCAAATCATCCCGCGTGAGAGAGCTACTTCCCCGTCTTGATCCGCGTCCAAAGCCGGTTCATCAGGCGCTGCGTCTTCTGGTCGTGCGCGCGGATGACGTAAAGCCCCTGCATCGTGGATGCGTCGGGATAAACCGTCTTGTCATTCAAGATCGCCTCGGAGAGGAATTTCTGGCTCGCCAGATTGCCGTTCGCGTAGCCGAGAAAATTGCTGTTGCGCGCCGCGACCTCGGCACGAAGCATATAATCGATAAAGGCGTGTGCCTCGTTGACGTTCTGCGCGTCCTTCGGAATCGCCAGATTGTCGAAGAACATCTGCGCGCCTTCCTTGGGGATCACGTAGCCGACCTCGACGCCGTTCTTCGCTTCGCGCGCTCGGCGCGCCGCCTGCTTGATATCGCCCGACCAGCCGACGACGAGGCAAATCTCGCCGGTCGCAAGGGCATTGAGATATTCCGACGAGTGGAACTTGCGCACCGACGGACGGATCTTCGTCACAAGCTCGGCCGCGCGCTCGATTTCCTTGGGGCTCTGCGAGTTTGGATCGAGGCCGAGATATTTCAGGGCCGCGGCCAGCACGTCATCCGGCGAATCCAAAAGGTCAACGCCGCAGTCCTTGAACTTCGCCAGATTCTCCGGCTTGAAAATCAGGTCCCAGGTACTCGCCTCGTCGGGAGAACCTAAGCGCTCCTTCAGCTTCGCGACGTTGAAGCCAATACCCGTCGTCCCCCACATGTAATTGACGGCATATTGATTGCCGGGATCGTAGATGGCAAGCCGCTTCGTCACTTCCGGCCATGCATTGATCAGATGCGGCAGTTTCGATTTATCGAGCTTCTGGAAGACGCCGGCCTTGATCTGGCGCTCCAGAAAGTAGCCGGTCGGCACGACGATGTCGTATCCTGATTTTCCGGCGAGAAGCTTCGTTTCCAGCACGTCGTTGGAATCGAACGTGTCGTAGCGAACCTCGATCCCCGTGTCCGCCGTGAAATTCTCGATGACTTTCGGATCGATGTAGTCGGACCAGTTGTAAACGTTGACGACACGTCGCGTGGACTGCGCCCATGCAGGCGCGTGCCATGCAGCCAACGCGACAGAAACCGCAAATAGAACAGCAGCCGTCCTTCGCATCCCGTCCCCTTCCGGTCAGCGTTGGCGAGAACGCAAACAGGCTAGAACATCGCCTCGGAAAGCGGAAACTGATTTTCGGAAAAAAGCGCGCTCTCACCAAATAAGGTGAAGAGACCACGGTCCGGCCGCGGCTGGGGCATGGTCCCGAAAAGCGGGAGCCGGTTTTCGGAAAAGCATGCCTTCGCGCTCGCCCCGGGGGATCATGCGCAAACAAAACGATAACGACGGATCTGTTTCAATACCGCTGGATCGGCCCCTGGAGCGGGATGAGGAAAAGTGTGGAGCGGTTTTCCCCGCCCGCATCCCGCTCTAAGTTATGAGAATCGATAACGTTCATGATTTTGGATCGATTCGATCCACAATCATCGTGATCTAGCCGTGGTTGAGAACGCCCGCGAGCTTCTCCAATGCCGCATCGAGCGTCGCGTCGCGCTTGGCGAAGCAGAAGCGAAGAACCGAGCGGATCGGCTGGTCGGCGTAGAACGCCGACACCGGAATAGCCGCAACCTTATGCTCCGCGACGAGACGCTTGCAGAACCCCTCGTCATCTTCATTCAAACCGAGCGGGGCGAGGTCGACGTTCAAGAAATAAGTGCCCTGCGAATCCAGGACAGGAAACCCCAGCGCCCGCAACCCCGACGCGAAGCGGTCGCGGCTGCGTTGAAAATCGCGCCGCATCTCTTCGAAATAGGAATCCGGCTTAGCCAGACCGTAGGCCACCGCCGCTTGCAGATTGGGTGGCGTCGTGAACGTGATGTACTGATGCGCCTTGGCGAGCACGCGCATGAGCGGCGGCGCCGCGCAGACGAACCCCACCTTCCATCCCGTCAGCGAGAAGATTTTACCCGCCGACCCGATCTTGACGCAGCGCTCGCGCATTCCGGGCAGGGAGATCAGCGGCGTGTGCGTCAATCCATCGAACACGACGTGCTCCCACACCTCGTCGCAGACCGCGACGGCGCCGAAGCGCTCGCAGAAGCGCGCCAGGAGCTCGACATCCTCCCGCGGATACACGACGCCGGCCGGGTTGTGCGGGTTGTTGAACAGCACCGCCTTGGTTTTCGACGAGAAAACCTCCGCCAGCATCTCCTCGGTGAATCGCCAGTGCGGAGGCTGCAGGCGCACGAACCGCGGAACGCCGCCGGCCCGCTGCACCAGCGGCACATAGGCGTCGTAGAGCGGTTGAAACAGCACCACCTCGTCGCCGGGCTCAAGCAAAGCCAACAGGCTTCCCGCGATCGCCTCGGTGGCGCCGGAGGTGATCATCACTTCGGCATCGGGATCGAGCGTCAAGCCGTGCCAGCGCTTGTAGTGGGCCGCGACGGCGTGGCGCAGCTCCGGCAGCCCCATCATCGGGGGATACTGGTTCCAGCCGTCGACCACGGCGTCCGCCGCCTTGCGGCGCACGTCTTCCGGCCCCGGATCGTCCGGAAAGCCTTGGCCAAGGTTGATGGCCTCATGGTCACGCGCCAAGCGCGACATCACCTCGAAGACCGAAACAGGCAGGTCAGCAAAAACGTGATTCATCGGGGGAGGATCGATTCAGGAAAGTCAGCTCTCGGTCGGCAGTCCGGCTGCCTTCCAAGCCAGGATACCACCGGCCAAGTGCGCGTTGTAGGGATAGCCTGCCGCCTGCGCCATCAAGGACGCGGTGACGGAGCGCTTGCCGGAGCGGCAGGCGAAAACGACCTGCCGGCCCTGCGGATCGGGAATCTGCGCCGGGTCGAATTGTGACAGCGGAACGATGACGGCGCCGGGATAGCGCTCCCGCGCCGTCTCGTCGGGCTCGCGCACGTCGACGAGAACGATCTCGCCGGCGGAGAGGCGCCGGAAGACGGCGTCGGCGAAAAGATCGGTCACGCCGTATGCGTGCGGTTGATCCGGCATTGCGTTCCTCACTCGCGCGAGCGCACGCGGCACGCGCCGTCACACGGTTACACCGTGACCTGCGTGCCGATCTCGACGACGCGGCCGGTCGGAATTTGAAAGAAGTCCGTCGCATCGCTCGCGCCCTTGGCTAAAGCGATGAATAGCCGGTCCTGCCACATCGGCATGCCCGAACGCGATGCGGGTTTGATCGAACGGCGCGACAGGAAGAACGACGTCGACATGATGTCGAACGTCCAGCCGAGCTTGCGCGCGATGCCGAGCGCGCGCGGGACGTTCGGCGTCTCGGCGAATCCGAACCGCAACACCACCCGGCTGAAGCGCGGCGTCACATGCGTGATGCGGACGCGCTCATCGTCGCGGACGCGCGGCGTATCCGAAGTGACGATGGTGAGGATGACGTTGTGCTCATGGAGCACCTTGTTGTGCTTGAGGTTGTGCAGCAGCGCGGTCGGCGCGAATTCCGGATCGCTGGTGAGAAACACCGCAGTGCCCGGCACGACGTGCGGCGGCTTTTTCTCCAAGCTTTTGATCAAGGTATCGAGCGGAATTTCGGTCTTGCGTGTTTTCTGCGCCAGAATGTGCGTTCCGCGCCGCCACGTCGTGATCGCAAGCACGATCAACGATGCGAACAGCAGCGGCACCCAGGCGCCTTCCAGCAGTTTCAGCAGATTCGCGATGAAAAACGTCGAGTCGACGATGAGGAACGGCAGGATGATCAAGGCCGCCGCCCACCAGCGCCAGTGCCACAGCTTCCAAATCACCAGAAATCCGAGCGCGCCGTCGACCACCATCGTCGTGGTCACGGCGATGCCATAGGCCGACGCCAGATCGCTCGAGGAGCGGAACAATCCGACGAGCAGCAAAACGCCGACCAGAAGGAACATGTTCACCTTGGGCATATAGATTTGCCCATAGTGCGATTCCGAGGTGTGCCGGATCGCCAGCCGCGGCAAAAAGCCGAGCTGGATCGCCTGCCGCGTCAGCGAATAGGCGCCCGAGATAACCGCCTGGCTGGCGATGACGGTCGCCAGCGTCGCCAGCACGACCATCGGCAGCAGCAGGCTTTCGGGAACCAGGCGGTAGAAAGGATTCTTGATCGCCGTAACGTCGGCGAGCACCAGCGCGCCCTGGCCGAAATAGTTGATGACGAGCGCCGGCAGCACGAGTCCGAGCCAGGCAATCTGGATCGGGCGGCGCCCGAAATGGCCGAGATCGGCATAAAGCGCCTCGCCGCCGGTCACCGCGAGGAATACGGCGCCCAGCGCAACGAGCGCGATCTCGCCGTTGCTGTACATGAAATGCAGCGCGTACCAGGGGTTGATCGCGGCCAGAACGTGCGGGTCGTCGCTGATGTGGCGTAGGCCCGCGAGCGCCACCGCGAGAAACCACACCAGCATGATCGGCCCGAAAAAAGCCGCGACGCGGGCGGTGCCGCGGCTCTGCACCGCAAACAGCGCGAGCAGAATGAGGATCGTGAGCGGGATAACGTATTGTTCGAACGCGGGTGTGACGAGCTTGAGACCTTCGACCGCGGACAGAACCGAAATCGCCGGCGTGATCAGCGAGTCGCCGTAGAACATCGCGGCGCCGACCATGCCGAGAATGAAGATCAGCGTCGTGCGCCGCCCCATCGCGCGCGACGCCAGCGCGGTGAGAGAGAGCGTGCCGCC
>JBDHSU010000003.1:0-80005 GCA_039808325.1 Variibacter sp.
AGTTTCTGCCATGCGTTGCCGATCGGCTGCATGCGCGCCTTCATCACGCCTTCCTGCAACTCGGCGGTCACCGAGGAAAGGCGCTGCAACGGCGTCTTGAATTCCGAGTCCTCGTTGTGGCGCGAGATTTCGAGAAGCTGATTGCGGGTGAGCACCAGCTCCGACACCATCGTCATCAGTTGTTCGAGCGCATCGACGTCGACACGGATCGAGGGTTGGACAAGGCGCGGCTCGTCCCGGCCGTCGGGAGCCGCGCTCCCGCCCGTGTCGGACGCGGCCGGCGCCGCCGTATCCGCGGCATGCCCGCCGTTTGCAATCTGCGGCGTCTCCACCGGCGTTTCGCGAAAAACGCGTTCAAGCTCGTCGAGCGAGACTTCGCCCGGGCGCAGCGGACGCTCCAGGACCTGGTAGGTCAGCGTGCCGGTCGTATGCGCGCCGCTCCGTTGCGACGCCTGAGCGCGACCCGCCGCGATCCGCTCGAGCGGCCCGATGAGGTCGGCGTCGCCGCCCGGCGGCTCACGCTCCGTGCTCTCCAGGATCGCCAGGATCTCCTTGATGCGATCGATGGTGGCCAGGATGAGGCTGACCGCCTCGGTCGTCACCGGCGCGCCGTCCCGCAGCTTGCCCATGACGGTTTCGGCGGCGTGGGTGAGCGCCTCCAGGCGCGGCAGATCGAGGAAGCCGCAGGTGCCTTTGATCGTGTGGACAAGCCGAAAGACGTTGCCGAGGATTTTGGCGTTGCCCGGCTCCTGCTCGAAGCGCACGAGCTCGACATCGACGGTGTCGAGATTCTCGCCCGTCTCCGTCAAAAACTCACGCAACAAGTCGTCCATCGCCCGGACCTTCGGCATAGGCATGCCGCGTCCGGCACTGCCTTTCGGAGCGGAGTCAGTGTGTCCGGAAAGGGTTTAGGATTGGTTGCGGAGGCCTGTGGAAGCTTGCTGTAAAGTGATGGATTCCGGCCAATTCTCGGGCTTAGGCGGCGGCGATGACGACCTCGTCACCCTCGGCCTGCAGCGTCACGCCAAGGCCGCAGGCGCGCGCCAGCAGGCCGGTATAGAAGGGCTGGATGGCCTGCGCGTCGATCGCGCCGCCGGCCGTCTCGCCGGCCACGAGACCCGGTACGTTCGGAGCGACACGCGCATTGACGCCGCTGACGGCGACGCGGAAGCCCGCCAGCCCTTCGCCGAGCGGATCGACCGTGATCAGCCCGCCGCGAGGAATCATGGCCGTGGCAAGAATCAGTATGTTCAACAGCAGCTTGACGCGGTTCTTCGCCAAATAGGCTCGCGGCAATTGCCAGCGCAGCTTCGTCTTGTCGTCCTCGATGAAGCCACGGGCCACCCCCTCGGCATCGCCGAGGTCGATCTCGGCGCCGGCCGAGCCCGCCGCCCCGAAAGCCAGCCGGCAGAACTGAAGCTTCGCGGACGCCTGCGTCGCGCTCTTCTTGATGAGATCGAGCGCGAACGTCTTGGTGCTCTCGTCGTTCGTGTCCTCGAGCACCTCCATCCCGTTGACGATGGCGCCGACGGGGCTGATGAGATCATGGCACACGCGCGAGCACAGCAGCGCCGCGAGGTCGAGGCCATCGAGCGAAACCGGCGCCAGGGCGGCGCCCGACGACGGCTCGGAGCCGGGCGGCTGGGACATTGACGTTTCCGGCATGGGCACCTCGATCTCGATCATGCCGAGTCGAATCGGCAAATTTCAGCGCAATTTGACGTGTGTGATACACCGCGCAACGTCACGCGGCCAACAGAGCGGAGCAGATGCGTGGAGGACCATAGCGGATTCGCGGCGAAGATAGAGCCAACGCTTGTCGAGGCGCTGGCACGGCTCGCCGCCGAGGCCGCGCGGGCGATCCTCGCCATTCGCGCCGGCCGGCTCGACATTCGCCTCAAGGCCGACGGATCGCCTGCGACCGCGGCGGACGACGCGGCCGAGGCGATCATCCTCGACGGATTGGCGAGGATATTGCCCGGCGTTCCGGTCGTTTCCGAGGAGCAGGCCGGGCGAGAGGGACGCCCCCCCGCGCCGACGTTCCTGCTCGTCGACCCGCTCGACGGCACGCGCGAGTTCCTTGCCGGTCGCGACGAGTTCACGGTGAATATCGCGCTGATCGTCGACACGAGGCCGGTGCTCGGCATCGTCGCCGCGCCCGCGCTCAGGCTCCTCTGGAGCGGCGCGGCCGGGCTCGGGGCGGAGCGGCGGACGGCGACGTCGGATTGGGACATCGATGCCGGACGGGCCGCCATCCATACCCGGAAGTGGCCCGCGGACGCGCCGGTGGCGTTGGTGAGCCGCTCGCATCTCGACGCGCGGACGAGCGCTTTCCTCGACCGCTTTCCGGGGATTCAAAGAGCGTCTTGCGGCTCGGCGTTGAAGTTCTGCCGCTTGGCGGAAGGCACGGCCGACCTTTATCCCCGCCTCGCCCGGACCTGCGAATGGGACATCGCGGCCGGTCACGCGCTGCTCGCCGCGGTCGGCGGCATCGTCGTCACGGAGCAAGGCGCGCCGATGCGCTACGGGCAAGGCGACGGCGGCGATCGCTACGTCCCCTCGTTCGTCGCGCTCGCCGATCCGGCGATGGCGGACCGGGTGGTCACGGCGTAGGCCGCTCCAGTCGGCCTTCGCGCTCAGGGAACGATGGTCTGCTCGACCGTCGGCCACTTCGCTTCGCTGGCCGCGATCACGACGGCCGGATTGGCGGCGAATGTCGCCCGGCTCTTCGGGTCGTGAAAGAAGTAGAGCCGATCGCCATGGATGAGCCATAGCAGCGGATTGCCGGGTGTCGCGACGCCGCGCGCCAGCGGCAACGGATCGTAGCCGCCGAACTGCGGGCGATAGATGTCGGGGTGAGCGGAGAAGACGGCGCGATTCGCCTCATTGCGGAATCGCCAAGTCGCCCCCTCGAAGCCGTACTCCACCTCGGCGCGGCCTTCCAACGCCTTGCCGTCGGCGAAGTAGGCGACCGGATCAAAGCCGTGGATCGCAAGCCCGGTGCGCCAATTGACGATGACCGGCGTCGCCGCCGCGTCCGTTTTCCCGCCCGGGACACTCGCAGCCACGCCGATCGCGACCGCGACCGATAGAAGCAGCCGTCGCACGCGCCCCTGCCGTCTTACGATCATATTCTCTGCCATAATTCGCCCACTGTTCGTTAGCGAGCCCTTTACGAGATCGCTCGTATGCAATGCGTTAAGCGCGGCTTGCCGCCTCATCAATGGAGCCCGAATGCGCGCCATCCTTCGCATGATCCCGCTGATGCTGTTGCTCGCCGGTTTCGGCACGATGCCGGCATCGGCGCAATCCGGGCGTCCTGGCAACTTTTCCTCGGGCGAGCTTGTCGACGCCGGCCACCGATTCTTCGGTACCGTGTCGCGCGGCCTCGCCACCGTAATCGAGAAGGCGGTCAGCCAGTGGGGCCTGCCTAACGGCTATATCCTCGGCCAGGAAGGCGGCGGCGCGATCATCGGCGGCCTGCGTTACGGCGAGGGCACGCTGTTCACCAAGAATGCCGGCGATCTTCGCGTCTTCTGGCAGGGTCCCTCGATCGGCTGGGATCTCGGCGGCGACGGCGACCGCACCATGATGCTGGTCTACAACCTGCCCGCCACCGAGGCGATCTATCAGCGTTTCGGCGGCGTCGACGGCTCCGCCTATATCGTCGGCGGATTCGGCATGACGGTGTTGACCGCGAACAACATCGTGCTCGTGCCGATCCGTTCCGGCGTCGGCGCCCGGCTCGGCGTCAATCTCGGCTATCTCAAGTTCACCCCGCGCGCGACCTGGAATCCCTTCTAGATCACGATGATTTTGGATCGAATCGATCCAAAATCATGAACGTGATCGATTCTCATAACTTAGAGCGGGATGCGGGCGGAAAACCGCTCCACGCTTTTCCTCATGCGGCTCCAGGCGTCTCAGCCTCGATACGTCCGGCGTCCTGACGCGCCGTCCCTCGACGGCGCATCGGGATTTGCGCTGTCCGATCACGTCGCGCGGCCTGCCCGAACCTCGACACACATCGCCGCTATTGCTCCGCCGCGCACAAAAATTTTTCTGCGCGCGATTTAGGTTAACGATCGGTTAATCTGGAACTCTACATTGCGCCGTGGCATGGTGACCGTCCTGGTGCGTACGGGTCGGAGGCGTTTCGTCCATGGTTGAGCCACTGATGTATGCGGGGCTTGGCTTCCTGATTGCCAGCCTGCTGGCTCTGATCATCTTGCCCTTCGTGCACGCCCGCGCCGTCAGGCTGACAACGCGCCGCATAGAGGACGCCGCTCCGATTTCGGTCGCGGAAATCCAGGCCGACAAGGACCAGCTCCGCGCGGAATTCGCGATGTCGACGCGGCGGCTGGAGATGAGTGTCGAACAACTCAAGGCCAAGACGACAGGGCAACTCGCGGAGCTTGGGAAAAAGACCGAGGTCATCACCCGACTCAAGGCTGAACTGGCGGAAAAAAGCGCCTCGGTCTCCGCGCTCGAGGCGCGAGACAAGGCGATCCGCGACCAGTTGAAGGCGAGCGAGGAAGAACTCAACCTGAAAACGAATTCGCTGCGCGAGACCGACCGCCAACTGACCGAAAAGCTCGCGGAACTTGAGAAGACCACCTCCGACCGCGACGCACATTCGCTGACGACGGACAGCCAGCGGATCGAGATCGTCGCCTTGCGGACGCAGGTCGCGACGCTGCGCGACCAAACCGGCGAGCTGGAAAAGGAGATAAAGGTCACCTCCGAACGCCTGGCGCGCGAGCAGATCGACGCCGCCGCGGCGTCAAAATCGTTGGACGAAGAGCGCACGAAGGCCAGCCAATTGGGGGAGCGGATCGGGCAACTGGAGCACCAGTTGGCCGGCCAAACCGCCGAGGCCGAGATGCTGGCGCGGCGGTTTTCCGACCTGGAGGCAACCCTTTCCGTGCAGAGCCAGCAGCTCGAACTGGTACGCACGGAACGCGATCAGTTGCGCACCGAGCTCGAGGCCGCCTCGCGGCTCGAGCATCAGCTACGCGAGGACATCACGGCGCACGAGCACCTGCACGCCTCGAACATCCAAGCCGTCATGGCGGAGAAATCCCTCGCCGAGGGGCAGCTCGAGAATGCGCGCGAGGACCGCTCCCGCCTGCAGCGGGAACTCTCGGCGATCAAACGCGAGGCGGAAACGACATGGGCCGCCGAGCGCGTCGAGAACGCCCTACTCCGCGAGCGCATCAACGATGTCGCCGCGGAGGTTGCACACTTGACCACAACGTTGGAAGGTCCCGGTTCGCCGATCGACACGATCCTCGCCGCCGACGACATCGGATTTTCGGGAAGCTGGAATGGATCAACCAATGGGACGAGCGGCCATCCGACCCGCAGCGGCGGAACATTGGCCGACCGTATCCGCGCGCTGCAAGACCGCAGCGCCCGCATCTCGACCCAACGCTGATCCTCGCTGCTTCCCGTTCGGACTGCCACGCGCCAGCACGGCGCCGCGATGAGAAAGGCTCTGGAACTCCTTAAACCCATACGGCGCATCGTCCGCGCCCTGGCGCTGTTTGTCGTGATCGGCATGCTCGCGGGCACGGCGGCAAGCGCGGAAAATCCGCAAATTGCGAAACGCAAGGCGGCTCAGCGGACGTCATTCAGCGATGCCGAGATCGCGAGAGGGTTTTTCCGCACGGTCTTCGGCGCGGAGCTTGGCCTGGAAGGGCGGGTCGATCGCGTTCGAAAATTCGAAAAGCCAGTGCGCGTGTTCATCGAAGGCCACGCCCGGCCGGATCGGCGCAAGCAAGTCGAAACCGTATTGTCCGACATCGGCGCCCATATTCCGAACATCGATATCGCCGTGGTCGAGCGGTTCGAGGACGCCAATTACGTCGTCCACCTCGTGCGCGACCGCGAACTCGCCGCGACGGTGCGGCGCATGTACGGGCCGAAGGGGCGAAAGATCATCCGTTCGCTGGAGCCGCAATGCCTCTCCGGCTTCAGCAAGGACGCGCACTACAGGATCGAGCGCTCCGACGTGATCCTGGTCGTCGATGCCGGCGACTTCATCTTCTACGATTGCGCCTATGAGGAAATGCTGCAGGCGCTCGGCCCGATCCGCGATGACGCCACCGTGCCGTGGACGATGTTCAACGACAAGGTCCAAGCCGGGTTCTTCGACATCTACGATCAGTTCATCCTCAATATTCTCTACGACAACCGGGTTCGCGCCGGCATGACGCGGAAGCAAATGAAAGCGCTGCTGCCGCAGATTCTGCCGAGTGTGCGCGAATGGATCGCGCGCAAGAACGGCCTGCCCGCGCCGTAATCCAGAGCAGGATCCCGAAAAGCCGAAACCGGGATTCGGAAAGATCATGCTCAAGCATAGAGCCGCTCGCAACCGGCCGCGGTTCGGTGCATTCTCCGCATAAAGAGGGAGGCTAGGTCATGCGCTACGCCGTATCGATCGCCGCGATCGCCGCCGCGAGTGTGTTCCACGCGCCCGGCGCCGCCCGCGCCGATCCGTGGTGCGCCTACTACGATGCCTACACCTACACGTGCGGCTTCACGTCATTCCGGCAATGCCTGGCGACCGTGAGCGGCACCGGCGGCGATTGTCGTCCCGACTATCGCGCGCTTGAAGAACGGCGGCCGCGCGCCGACGAGCGGCGGCGGCATCGCCGATCGCGAGACTGATGCTTCGGCCGGTCGCGACCGCGCTCACGCGACCTGACGCATATCGCCCCCACCCGGCGGCGGGATCGGCGCGCCGTCCGCGGCATATTCGTTGAGCTTGTTGCGCAGGGTTCGGATCGAGATGCCGAGGATGTTCGACGCATGCGTGCGATTGCCGAGGCAATGCTTCAGCGTTTCAAGGATCAGATCGCGCTCGACATCGGCGACGGTGCGCCCGACCAGTCCGCGCGTGACCTGTTCGGCCGCCATCGCGGCATGCGTGGCGGTCGCATTGCGCCCGGTGTCTTCGAGGCGCGCACCGTCGGGGGCGCGGATCGCCTCCGCTCCGATCTCCGTTCCGCTCGCCAAAAGCACCGCGCGGTGCATCGTATTCTCGAGCTCGCGCACATTGCCCGGCCAGCTATTGACGATGAGAGCCTCGCGGGCCTCGGCCGAGAGCGGCCGCAGCGGCAAGCCGTTGACGAGCGCGTATTTGCGCACGAAATGCTGCGCGATTTCGAGAATGTCCGCCGGGCGCTCGCGTAGCGGCGGGATTTTCAAGTTCACGACATTCAGCCGATAAAGCAGATCCTCGCGGAACGTGCCCTCCCGCACCGCTTCGGCGAGATTGCGGTTCGACGTCGCGACGACGCGGATATTCACCGGTACCGGCCGGCCGCCGCCGACACGGTCGATCACCCGCTCCTGCAGAGCGCGCAGCAGCTTCGCCTGCAGGCGGACATCCATCTCGGAAACTTCGTCGAGCAGCAGGGTGCCGCCCGTCGCCTCCTCGAACTTTCCGATGCGGCGCGCGACGGCGCCCGTGAAAGCACCCTTCTCGTGGCCGAAAAGCTCGGATTCCAGAAGGTTCTCCGGAATCGCGGCGCAGTTCACCGAGATGAACGGCGCGCGCGCGCGATTGGATTTCGCGTGCAGAAGCCGCGCGAGCACCTCCTTGCCCGTTCCGGATTCGCCGGTGATCAGAACCGACGCATCCGCCGGGGCGATCTGTTGCGCCAGCCTGACGACATGCGCCATCGCTTCGTCGCGATAGACAAGTTCGCGCGAGTCGTCGGCGACCGCCGACAGTACGGCGGCGATGAGCTCGGCATCCGGCGGCAACGGGATGTATTCCTTGGCGCCGGCATGAATCGCCGCCACCGCGGCGCGCGTGTCGGTGCCGGTGCCGCAGGCGACGATCGGCACATGAATGCGCTCGGCCTCCAGCCGCGTCACCAATTCGCGAATGTCGACGACGACCTCGACCATCAGGAGGTCGGCGCCCTTGCCTCCGCGCAAGACACGCAGGGCCTGTTCGATGTCATCGGCATGGGTGACGGAAGCACCCTTCTCCATCGCGATTTTGGTGGCGAGCGTGAGTTGCCCGTGCAGGCTGCCGACGATCAGGAGACGCATGGCATAGTTCCTTTCTTATCCTTCGCCCATGGCGAAGACCTTGCGGCGCGGGTCAGGTGCGGTCCGACTTGATGATTTCCGTCATGGTGATGCCGAGCTTGTCCTCGACGAGGACGACCTCGCCGCGCGCGACGAGACGATTGTTGACGTAGATGTCGATCGCCTCGCCGACTTTGCGGTCGAGCTCGAGGACGGCGCCCGGACTGAGTTTGAGAAGTTGCCCGACATCCATGCGCGCGCGCCCGAGCACGGCGGAGACCTGGACCGGAACATCGAAAACCGCTTCGAGATCCGCCGCTCCCCGCACGACGCCTTCGCCGCTGGCGGCGCCCGCCGCGCCGTCCAGCGCGCCCGGCGGCGGCGCGCCGTTAAGATCGGGCAACGGAACTTTTCTTTCGTCGGTCATGAGGGCATTCCTTCCGGGATCGTCGCGTTGCCTGAACGCGCGCCGATGAAACGCTTCACCGCGTCGTCGATGGCGGCCTCGACCTTCGCGCGATCGCGCGCGACGCCGCCGTCCGCCCATTCGAGGCGGCAATCGCCGGTCTCGATTTCGGGGTCGGCAAGGATGACGAGGCGGCCGCCGAAGCCGCTGGCATCGGCGATCGCGCGCAACCTCGCGCAGGCCTGCTCATACAGCGCATCGTTCACGCGGATCACGACGTGCGGCGCGCTGACAAGCTGGCCGAAGCATTCGGCCATGAGCGCCTGGATTTCGGCGAAAGGCTCGCGCGCGATCAACGCCGGCGCGAGCTTGCGGGCCGCCGCGACCGCGACCGCGACCGCCTCTCCTTGCAGACGCTCCTCGACCGCCTTGAGGCCGCGGCTCGTTTCGTCAAGGGCCGCGGCGATGCGCGTCAGCGCCGCCGCCGTGCGCCGCTCCGTGTCCTTCAAGGCATTTTCGCCGGCGGCCATGCCGCTCGCATAGCCGCGCGCCTCGGCCTCGGCGATCATCATCTTGAGGTCGACGCGCGCCGCCGAGGCTTCGTGCCCGAAGTCCGTATCGAAGAGGAATTTTGCCGGCGCGCCCATCAATACACCAGCTCGTCGTCGCCGCGATTCTTCGTGATCATGATCTCGCCTTTCGCAGCGAGGTCCTTGGCCAGATTGATGAGCATCGTCTGCGCCTCGTCGACGTCACGCAGACGCACCGGCCCCATGGCCTGCATGTCGTCGACCAGCATCTTCGCCGCGCGCGTCGACATGTTGCCGAAGAAGAAGTTGCGCACGGCCTCGTTGGCGCCCTTCAAGGCGACGGCGAGCTTATCCTTGTCGACCTGACGCATCAGGGTCTGCGCCGAGGCCGCATCGAGCTTCATGAGGTCGTCGAAGGTGAACATCAGCGTCTTGATGCGTTCGGCGGCCTCGCGGTTGTTCTCTTCCAGCGCGGCAATGAAGCGCGTCTCCGTCTGCCGGTCGAAATTGTTGAATATCTCGGCCATGCTCTCGTGCGCGTCGCGCCGCCGCGTCTGCGACAGGTTCGACATGAACTCGGTGCGCAACGTCTGCTCGACGCGCTCCAGCACGTCCTTCTGCACGGATTCCATGCGCAGCATGCGATTGACGACGTCGAGGGCGAAGTCTTCCGGCAGAATGGAAAGCACGCGCGCCGCGTGCTCCGCGCGCAGCTTGGAGAGGACGACGGCGACCGTCTGCGGGTACTCGTTCTTGAGATAGTTCGCGAGCACCTGCTCCTGGACGTTGGAGAGCTTCTCCCACATATTCCGGCCGGCCGGGCCGCGGATCTCGTCCATGATCACGGCGACCCTCTCGCCCGGAAGATATTGCTTGAGCAATTGCTCGGTCGCGTCGTAGTTGCCCATCACGGCGCCGGACGCCGAAAGCTGCGAGACAAAGTCCAGAATCAGGCTCTCGACCGTGGCGGCTTCAACCATGCCCAGGTTGGCCATCGTCGCCGACAGGATGCGCAGCTCGTCGTCGTCGAGCATTTTCCAGATCTTGCCGCCGAACTGCTCGCCGAGCGCAAGAAGAAGGATCGCCGCGCGCTCGGGCCCAGTCAAAGCGCGGCTGGACGAAACCGGCGCGCTCTGGCGCATCGCGGCCGAGGAGATTGCGGGGGCGCTGGGAGCCATGGCGTCAGGCCGGAGCGCCGTGCAGCCAGCCGCGTATCACGGAGACTGTTTCGGCAGGGTTGGCATCGGCGAGCTCGCCGACCTTCTGGATCGACTGGGCGTGCACCTGCCCTTTCACCTGCGCGATGTCGATCATCTTCGAGGTTTCGCTGGGCAAGGCCGGCACCGGCGATACAGCCGGCGCCGGGGCTGCGACCGCCGGCGGCGGCGCGACCGCGACCGGCGCAGGCGCGGCGAGCAGCGAGCGGGAATTCTCGTCCGGCGTGATCGCGCGGCGGACAAGCGGGCGCACCACGAACAGCAGCACCAGCGCGCTCAGCAATCCCATCACCGCCATCTGGATGGCCTGCATCACATCCGCCTTGGTGAACTGGAACATCGACGTCCAGCCTGCGGGCTCGGCAATCGCCATCGCGGGCGTTTCGGCAAAGCGCAGGTTGACGACCTCGACCTGGTCACCGCGGCTCTGATCGAATCCGATCGCCGAGCGCACGAGAGCTCCGATGCGATCCATTTCCTCCTTCGAGCGCGGCTGGTAGACCGACTCGCCCTTGTCGTTCTTGGCATAGGTGCCGTCGACGAGGACCGCGGCGGAAATGCGCTTCACGCGACCGGCCTCGATCACCTCGGTCTTGGTCGTGCGCGAGATTTCGTAATTGACGGTCTCCTCGGTCTTTTTGCTCTGGTCCCGATTGGCCGCCGCTTCCGCCGCTCGCGGAGCGCCCGGAACCTCGTTGCCGACGGAGACCTGGCCGTCCTTCTCGCCCGTGGTCGATTGTTCTTCGCGGGTCTGGCTGGAGCGCACCACGCGCCCTTCGGGGTCGAACTTGTCCGAAGTCTGCGTCACCCGGTTGAGGTCGAACTCGGCCGCAAGCTGAACGCGCGCGCGGCCGGGACCGACCACGGAGGTCACGATCGATTCCACCTGCTCGCGCAACCGGCGCTCGAACGACAGCCGCCGCTCGACATTGCTCGCGCCGTCAATCGCCGAGCCGTCGCCGCCGGCGCCATCCGCAAGCAACTGGCCCGCCTCGTCGACGATCGACACCCGGTCCGGCCGCAGCCCGTTCACCGCCGAAGCGATGAGATGGCGAATCGCGCGCACTTGTTGCGCCTCGAGAACGCCACGCACACGCAGGACGATGGACGCGGAAGGCTCGACCTTGTCGCGGGCAAAAAGCGGCCGCTCGGGCAGGACGAGGTGAACGCGCGCCGCCTGCACCCTGTCGATGGCGCGAATCGTCCGCGCCAGCTCGCCTTCGAGCGCGCGCAAATGGTTGATGTTCTGAACGAAGCTCGTCGCGCCCAGAACGTCGGATTTGTCGAAGATCTCGTAACCGACCCCGCCCCCCTTCGGGAGGCCCGACTCGGCGAGCTTCATGCGCAAGCGGGCGACCTGCTCGCGCGGGACCAGGACCGCGCCGCCATCGCCGCGCACTTCATACGGAATCGCCTGCCGCTCGAGCTCCTTGACGATCGCTCCCGAGTCCGCCGGCGACAGATCGGTGAAGAGCAATGTCATCTGCGGCGCCGTGACGCGCATGATGACGAAGCCGAAGAAGGCGATCAGCAGCACCGTGACCGCCGCCATGGCGGCCATGCGGGCCGCGCCGAGCGATTTCAGGAAATCGAAGAAGCTTTGCACGAAAGAAACCCTGCCCCAGACGCCTTGCGGCATCACCCGGCAATATTTGCCCGGTTTATGGTTTCTGATTGGTTAACCGGACCTGGAAGAGGTCGGGTTCGGGGTGCGGAGAGGTCGCCGTGCGGCAGGCCGAGCTCCGGCGACGCCGTGGAATCGGCCATAAAAAAAAAGAAAACATCGGCGCGAGGCCGATGTTTCGACGAAATTCCGAATTTCGAGGCTCTACTGGCGGTATTGCTGAATGCGCGTGGTGCGCAGGCCCGCCAAGCCATGCTGATCGATGGAGTACTGCCAAGACAGAAACTCTTCGACCGTCAAGGTATAGCGGCTGCACGCCTCCTCGAGCGACAGCAAGCCACCGCGGACGGCGGCCACGACTTCCGCCTTGCGACGAATAACCCACCGCTTCGTGCCTGGCGCGGGCAGATCGGCAATCGTCAGCGGACTTCCGTCGGGCCCGATGACGTATTTGGCCCTCGGGCGAAGGGGCTCGGTCATAGTTACTCTCACGAACACAAACAGACCAAACGTGAGATCACATTACCGACGCGGGTTTAAAATTTGCCTAAGCGCGCTGATCGATTGAGAAGGAATGCTGAACTCCTCGATTAAGGATTTGTTTATTCGGCGAAAACTTCGACTTCGCAAGAATTCGTTAAATTCCGGCTCGATTGATCTTCTTCACTTGGTCGATCGTGAAGTTCTGCTGTCCGATCGTCAGCACCGGAGGGTTTTGCTTCACGTCGATCGCGTCCACGACGCCCGTCGTTTCCGTCGAAATCGCGATGTCCTGTCCCAATGAATCCTTGCCGACCACGGAGATCGTGTAGGTGCCATCGGGCCATGTCTTTCCGTCGTTTCCGACCCCGTCCCAGGTGAATTTCTGCCCGCCCGCATCGAACGTATAAGTGCCCGAATAGGCCGTCTCGCCGCTCGGGCCTTTGACGGAGATGGTCGCCGTTCCCGCCGTCGGCGTGGTGAAGGTCCAGGATGCTACGCCTTGAGACAGCTTTGCCGTGTCGCCGGCGATGGTGACGGTCGCCCCGAGAAGGCCGAGCGACGAGGTCGTCTGGTTCGTCTGCTGCAGCGAGATCAACGTGGTGAGCGAGGAATTCATCGCCATCTGCTGTTCGACGCCGGCGAACTGCACGAGTTGCTGCGTGAACTGATTGGTATCGAGCGGGTCGAGCGGGTTCTGGTTCTTCAACTGCGTCGTCAGCAATTGCAGGAACGTATCGAAGTTCTGCGCGATCATCGTCGGGTTGGTCGCCGTCGAACCAGCCGCCGATGTTTGTGTGGTGCTCGAAACAGTCGTCATGGCTTGAGTCCCCTCAGACTCGAATATCGATGCCGTTATTGAGGCCGCGCAGAACGCCGTAGCCGCGTCGCACGGCATCATGCACGGCAACGTCGTCATTCGGCACGATCAGCACATTCGGCCGCATCGGCTCATCGAAGCGCGGCCGATAGCCGCCACCGGACTGATCGCGCAGTGAAAACTGCAAACCCGAATCGTTGGTGCGCAGCCCGGCGGATTCAAGCGCGCGCTCCAGGTTCGGAGCGTCGCGGCGGAGAAGGTCGAGCGTCTCCGAACGTTCGACGATCAGGCGCGAGGTGACATGGCCGTCGCGGCTGACGTCGAGGCGCACATCGACACGGCCGAGCTCCGGCGGATCGAGTCTGATTTCGAAGCGACGCTTGCCCTCAAAAGCGCGCGACGCAATTTCCGCGGCCAGGCCCATGACCGGAACCGCGTTCGCCGCCGGATTGCCCGGCGCCGGCGAGGCTTGCGATGTCGCCGCGCTGCCCTGCCCCGCCGATACCGATGCGATCGCGGCGACGGCCGCGTTGTCGCCGCGCGGTGTTGCCACCGCATCATCGGCGTTGCCGCTGTCGAGATGCCGTATGTCGGAAGAAATCACCGCCGCAGGCGGCCGCGTTGCGTCGGACGGCGACTTGGGAGCAGCCGTTGGTCCGCTCGCGGGCTTTCCGCTTGTGTCGTCCGCGTCACCGTCGCCGTCGTCCGTGCCGTCCGTTTTCGGCGACGACACCGAGGCATCCGTCTTCGCGGCCGTCGCCGCAGGCGACGCCTTTTCGTTCGGCGCAAGCGCCGCCTTCCCGCCGCCAGGGGCAAGGATACCGCCGGTCAGCACGTTCGGCGCGAGCGCCTTCGCCGCATCGGCCTCCTCGCCGGCCTCGGCGGAAGGCGCGGCCGGCACGCCCGGAACGGCATCGGCCGGCGGAACCGTTGCCTTCCTCGCATCGCCCGTGCCGTCGAGCGGCGGCGGCGCGACGGTGATCGGCGGCGCGACGATGGGCATCGAGACGATCGGAGGGGGCGTCCCGGCCGCCGCCTCCCCGTTGGAATCTTTCGCCGGTTCGTCGGCGCTGTCCGCGGCGGCGCCCGCGTCGTCCGCGACGAGGGCGGTGGCGCACGCCGCCGCGTCCGTTTGCGCGCCGGCCGTCGTCTTCGCGATGGCGGGAAGAACGGTCTCTTGTGTCACCTGCGGCGCGGCGGGCCCGCTGCCAGGGGATGAAGACGCGGCCGCGCCGCGCGCCGGGGCGGGCGCCGCGCTGCTTGCGGCCGGATCGAGCGAAGCCAGCATCGCCGAAAACGGGTCGGCCGCAGCCTCCGCGCCCGGCGCGTTCGATTTTCCCGACGTTTCGGCACGATGGCCCGAAGCCGTCGACATGGCTGACAATGCACTCGGCACGGCGGCGACATCCTCCGCAAGGACACTCCAGCCGCCCTTCCGCGAGCGGCTCAGCCGCCCTTTCGCAGGCGGCTCAGCCGGCCTTTTGCAAGCCGCGGGCCACTTGCGAAGAGAAAAATCAGTAGCTAATTCAGCGGCTTGATATTTCGACCGGCGGCAGCGGGGCCGTGCGATCGGCAGCGCCTGCCGCAACCCGGCAGGAAATGCCGCGCGCTCGCGGCCGCAAGCGCCCGGATGGGAAAGCCGGTGACCGACAATGGCGCATTGCGCCGCCTCTCCTCGTTCCTATAGTAAGACGATGCTCAACAGCCTTGCTCTCGAAGGACGCCCGCAAGATACGCGGGTCGTGGTCGCCATGTCGGGCGGGGTGGATTCGTCGGTCACCGCCGCGCTTCTCCATGAGGAGGGCTATGACGTCGTCGGCGTCACCCTTCAGCTTTACGACCACGGCAGCGCCGTTCACCGCAAGGGGGCGTGCTGCGCCGGGCAAGACGTTTATGACGCGCGCGCGGTAGCGGCACGGATCGGCATCCCGCACTACGTCCTCGACTACGAATCGCGCTTCAAGGAATCGGTCATCGACCGCTTCGCCGACAGCTACCTGGCCGGCGAGACGCCGGTGCCGTGCATCGCCTGCAACCAGTCGGTCAAGTTCCGCGACCTGCTCGCCACCAGCCGCGAGCTTGGCGCCGCGGTTCTGGCGACCGGCCATTACGTCATCAGCCGGCCGCAGGCGGACGGACGCTGGAGCCTCTATCGGGCGCGGGAGGCGGACCGCGACCAGAGCTATTTCCTGTTCGCGACGACGCGCGAGCAGCTCGCGGGCGTGCGGTTTCCCCTCGGCACCTTGACCAAGGCGGAGACGCGCGAGGCGGCGCGCCGCTTCGGCCTGTCGGTCGCGGAGAAGAGCGACAGCCAGGACATCTGCTTCGTGCCGAGCGGCCGCTATACGGACGTGATCGAGCGGCTGAAGCCAGGCGCCGCCGAGCCCGGCGATATCGTCGATCGCGACGGACAGGTTCTCGGCCAGCATCCGGGGATCATCCATTTCACGGTCGGGCAACGGCGCGGGCTCGGCGTCGCGACCGGACAGCCGCTCTATGTCGTCGCCCTCGATGCCGAGCGGCGGCGCGTGATCGTCGGACCGCGCGAAGCGCTGCGCACGCGCCGCATGCGGCTGCGGGACGTGAACTGGCTTGGCGACACGGCCTTCGACACCGCCGAGGATGCGCGGCTCGAAGCGTTCGTCAGGGTACGTTCGACGCGTCCGCCGCAGCCGGCATGGCTGCAATGGCGCGACGGCACGATCGAGGTGGAACTCGTCGACGGCGAGGATGGCGTCTCGCCGGGACAAGCCTGCGTTTTCTACGATTCGGCGGACAACGAAGCCCAGGTTCTCGGCGGCGGCTTCATCGCCGGGACGGTTCCCGTCATGCGGATCGCCGGCGACAGGCACGAAACCGTTGCGCCGCACGTGCGGGCAGCGCTCTCATGATCGTTGCGGTCATCGATCGACCCGAGGCGAGGTAGGCGGCGGTAAGAACGGGATCATGGGGGCTGAACTCGACAATCGCAGCGTCGAAGCGGCGTATGCGCGCTGGGCGCCGATCTACGACCTTGTCTTCGATCGCGTCATGGACAGCGGGCGCCGCGCGGGCGTCGCGGCCGCGCGCGGGGCCGGGCCGCACGTGCTCGATGTCGGCGTCGGCACCGGGCTCGAGCTGCCTTATTTCGATGCGCGGGCCAACGTCGTCGGCGTCGATCTGTCCGAACCGATGCTGCGCAGGGCGCAGAAGCGCATTCGCGACGCGGGGCTGACGCATGTCGCCGGCCTCTGCGTGATGGACGCCACGAAACTCGCCTTCGCCGACGGGCAGTTCGACGCCGTGCTCGCCCCCTATCTCATCACCGTCGTGCCGGAGCCGGAGCGGACCCTCGACGAGATCGCCCGCGTCGTCCGGCCCGGCGGCGAGATCGTGCTGGTCAATCACGTCATGGCCGAAAGCGGCCCGCGCGCGGTCGCCGAACGATGGCTGGCGCGCCAGACGCGGCATCTCGGCTGGCATCCGGACTTTCCGTGGGAGGTCATCGGGAACTGGTGCGCGGGGCGCCCCGGCATCACGCTCATCGAGCGACGGCCGCTCGCCCCCGCCGGGTTGTTCACGCTGATCCGGTTGCGCAAGGAGGCCGTTGCCGAGAGCGCGAATCTGCCCTCCCCGACGCGCCAAAGCGTTGATTAGCCCGGCGTTCCCCTTTATATCGCTGCGGGCCGATGGCGCTGCGCCGGGCGGCGGCGCAAGATGGCGGGGTAGCTCAGCTGGTTAGAGCAGCGGAATCATAATCCGCGTGTCGGGGGTTCGAGTCCCTCTCCCGCTACCAACGCCCACCCTGTCTCGGGGATGATTGGCTGTGGCGGTCCCTCGATCACGATGATTTTGGATCGATTCGATCCAACGTAATCGATTCTCTTAACTTAGAGCGGGATGCGGGCGGAAAACCGCTCCACATTTTTCCTCATCCCGCGCTCGAGCTCCGTTTGCACCAGATCCGCCTGCGCGCTTTTCTTCTTATCCTTCGCTTGTTGCCCGTCGCACCCGCCGCGCGCGCATATCGGGCGCGATGCGCACGCGCGGGCAAATCGGCTATAGGCAGAACGCGCGCGACGTCGCCGCTCGATCCCGCTGGCAGGTCAACATGAAGATCGCAATCCTGGACGATTACTTCGACACGCTGCGGACGCTGCCGTGCTTCGCCAGGCTTGCGAAGCACGAGGTCACGATCTTCAACGATCACGTCCAGGACGACGCCATCCTGGCGGACCGCTTGAAGGACGCCGAGGTGCTGGTGCTCATTCGCGAGCGGACCAAAGTTCAAGCCGGCCTGCTGGAGCGGCTTCCGAAATTGCGGCTGATCAGCCAACGGAGCGTCTACCCGCACATCGACGTCGACGCGTGCACGCGGCACGGCGTGGTTCTCTCCTCCAGTCAGCATCCGGGCGCGCCCTGCTACGCCGCCGCCGAGCTGACGTGGGCGCTGGTGCTCGCAGCGGCGCGGCGGCTGCCCGAACAGGTCGCGGCGCTCAAGAAAGGCCAGTGGCAAACGGGGGTCGGAACGACGCTGCGCGGCAAGACGCTCGGCCTTTTCGGCTACGGGCGAATCGCACGCGTCATCGCCGACTACGGCCGCGCTTTCGGCATGAAGGTCGTTGTCTGGGCGAGCGAGCGCTCGCGGGAGACCGCGAAGCGCGACGGATGGGAGGTCGCCGCGTCGAAGGAATCGTTCTTCGCGGAATGCGACGTGGTTTCGCTGCATCTGCGGCTTTATCCGCCGACGCGCGGCATCGTCACCGCCGCCGACCTCGCCCGCATGAAGCCGACCTCGATCCTGGTCAACACCAGCCGGGCGCCGCTGATCGCTCCGGGCGCGCTTGTCGAAGCGCTGCGTCTGGGGCGGCCGGGAATGGCCGCCGTCGACGTCTTCGACGCGGAGCCGGTCACCGACCCGAACCATCCGCTGCTGACGATGCCGAACGCGATCTGCGCGCCGCACATCGGCTATGTGACGCGCGAGGAATACGACCTCCAATTCACGGAAATCTTCGATCAGATCCTGGCGTTCGAAGCCGGCACGCCGATCAACGTCATCAATCCCGCGGTGCTTTCGTCCGCGCAATAAATAATACGGCGGGAAGAACGGCGCGCCCTCACGCCTGCGCTTTGGCGGAGCGCGGATAGGCTTCCGCGAGCGAGCGCGCGATCACGCCATGCGCGCGGCGAATCAAGCGCTCCGCCCGCCGGCGCGCCAACAGCGGCTTGCGCAGGGTGATCGCGGCAATGACCTCACGCTGGCCTTCGATCGACAGGTCCAGCATCTCCTGCGTTTTGAGATGCGCGAGATAGCGATAGCGCAGCGCCTGCTTGTCGATGCCGGCGATGATCCGCATCAATGTCGCGTTGCGGCCGGCGGCGTGGATCGCTTGCGTCATCGCGACGTTGCGATCGAAAAACTGCTCGATGTCGTGCCCGTCCAGTGCCTTGTGCATGTCGGTAAGCCGCTCCGTGAGATGCGCGAGCGAATCCTCGTCGGCCGAACGCGCCGCCTCGGCCGCCGCGAGCCCTTCGAGGCCCACGCGGCAGGTGTAGACCTCGTCCAGGTCCTCACGACTCATCGGCGCGACGCGCACGCCCCGACGCGCGGCGCGCACCACCAATCCGTCCGCTTCCAGCATGCGGAAGGCTTCGCGCACCGGGGAGCGGCTGACACCGAACTGCGCGCACAATTCCTCCTCGGTCAGGCGCGTGTCCGGCCCCAGCTTCAAGAAAGTGATCTGACGGCTGAGAACCCGCGCGATCTCCGGCGCAATCATTGCGGGAAGCGCGAAGTCGCCCATGCGCTGCGTGGTGTCCTGTCCGGCAGTTGCCACCGTCATCGCCTCCGTTGTCACGTCGCGACCAACACGCCACCGTCCCCCATGCGGACTATAAGGTCAATTTTCCGAATACAATGTACAGTATTTGCACGCGGGCCATGCGGCGGGTGATAACGTGACGCATAATAGCCGCACGCATGGGGAAAACATGATCGACAATTCGTCTGCCTTTCCGGCGGTTGCGCCAGACACGGAAATTGTGACTGTCGACTGCTTTCCGGCACTCCTGCCGCTTCGCAAGCCGCTGGTTATGGCGACCTACCGGATCGATGACGGGCCCGTGCTGTTCGTGCGCGTGCGCACCCGGGGAGGCGCCGAGGGTTGGGGCGAGGCCGCCGCCAGCCCCATCATGTCCGGGGAAACGCTGACCGGCATGCAAGCGGCCGTGCGCGATCTCATCGCACCGCGCCTGATCGGCGCCGATGCGCTCGACCGCGCGCGCCTGTCACGGGAGTTGCGCACGTCCATGTTCGCGAACGGTGGCGCAATCGCCGCCGTCGACATGGCGCTGCTCGATCTCGCCGGCCGTATCCTGGACGTGCCGGCCGTGGCCCTACTCGGCGGCGCGATACGGCGCGCCGTCAAGCCGCTGTGGCTGGTCGGCGGCTCCGGCGATACGGAGAAAGATGTCGCGGAGGCCGTGGCCCTGCACGCACAAGCCTTCCGCTCCTTCAAACTGAAAGTCGGGCTCAAGCCGGTGGACGAGGAGATCCGCACCGTCAAGTTGCTGCGCGAAGCGCTCGGCGCCGAATGCCTGATCGCGGCCGACGCGAATATGGGCTGGGACACGACGACGGCGATCCGTTTCACGACCGGCAGCGCCCCCTTCGGTCTCGCCTTCCTGGAGCAGCCGACGCCCGCCGGCGACATCGCCCGCATGGCGACGGTCGCCGCCGCCTCGCCGATTCCGATCGGCGTCGACGAAAGCCTGCACGGCCTCGGCGACCTGCTCGCGCATGTGGCGGCGCGCGCCATCGGCGGCGCCAGTCTCAAGACGATCAAGCTCGGAGGAATTTCACCGGTCGTCGCCGCCGCTGGCGTCTGCGACGCGCTCGGACTTTCGGTCAACCTCGCGATGATGATGGAATCAAGCCTTGCGACCGCGGCCATGGTGCATGCGGCCTGCGCGATCCCGCGCATCGACTGGGGCCTGAGCCTCGGCAATCTCTGGCTCGCCGAAGACCCCGTGCGACATCCGATCGCCTGTGCGGACGGGCTCGTGCACTGCCCGGCCGGACCGGGGCTGGGCGTCGAGGTGGACGAGCGCCGGATCACGGCGCTCGCCCCGCGCTAATTGCGATTTACTGCGGCAGCTTAACGTTGACCTTCTCCGGGCTCACTTTCTTGAGCAGGTCGGGATAGACGAACTTCTGCCAGTCCATCGGCTTGGCAAGCTTGCCGAGCGTCTTGAGCTGGTCGGCGACGATGACGAAATTCTCGACCGAACCGTTGTCGAGACGCAGGTCGTAGGTCAGCTTGGTCATCAGCGTCGTGGTGAGCGCCTTGTCGAGCTTGAGGAAGTTCGACACCTGCGTCGCCGCTTCTTCGCGGTTGGAATTGATGAACTTGGTCGCCTGATCGAGCGAGCGCACGAAAGCGACCGCCGCTTCCGGGTTCTTGTCGGCCCAGCCCTTGTTCAGATAGACGTAGACGCGCGGCGACATGATGCCCTGCGCCGTCTGGATGATCTTGCTGTTGGGCACCGCCATCACCGCGCGCGTGAGCCACGGCTCCCACGAGGTGAAGGCGTCGATGTTGCCGCGCTCGAGGGCCGCGACCATCTCAGGCGCTTCCACCTGGACGATGGTGTAGTCCTTGGGGTTGAGCTTGAGCTTCTCCACCATCGCCAGCCAGAACACCTCCGAACCGGAGCCGCGCGCGACGCCGATCTTCTTGCCCTTGAGCGCGGCGACGTTCTCGACGTTGCGCGCCACCATGCCGTACCAATGCGTCATCAGCGCGCCCTCGGCGACAACGACGACGTTGTTGTCGATGTTGAAGTTCTGCACGCCGGCCTGCTCGGCGCCGAAGGCGGCCTGCACCTGGTTCTGGATCACGAACGCGACCATGGCCGAGCCGCTCGGGCCGGTGTTGATCTGAACGTCCAGGCCGTTCTTCTCAAAGAAGCCCGCCGTCTTGGCGATGTAGAAGGCGGAGAAACTCGGATCGACGCCGGTGGCGATCGTCATCTTCGTCGCCGCCGTCGCGCCGGATGCGGGCAACGCCAGCAGCGCTGCCGCGAACAACGCCGTAAATACACGTTTCATCGTCTTCCCCTCCTGATTGAAATACAGTTTGTGAAAAGCACTCATGTGACCGGAGCGAAGCGCCCGGCGAACCGGTAGATCGCCCAGCGGAACAGTCGGTCGGTGGCGAAGCCGAGCATGCCGAGGCAGACGAGGGAAACGAAGATCTCGTCGATCAACATGTACATGCGCCCATTCCAGAGCATGACGCCGAGCCCTTCGTTGGCCGAGATCAGCTCCGCCGCGACGATCGTGGTGAACGAGTTGGCCATGGCGAGGCGCATGCCGGTGAGGATGAACGGCACCGTCGCCGGCAGGCCGACATAGAAAAAGATCTGGCCGGGCGACGCGCCGAGCGCCTGCGCCGCCCGGATCTTGTTCGGAGCGATCGCGGATACGCCCGCCGCCGTGTTGATGATGACGATGAAGATCGTCGTGTAGATGATAAGGAAGATCTTCGATTCCTCGCCGATGCCGAACCAGATCACGGCGATCGTGATCATCGCGACGGACGGGATGAAGCGGAGAAATTCCGTCCACGGCTCGAGCAGCTTGCGCACCAGCGGAAAGCTTCCGATGGCAAGGCCGACCGGAATGCCGAACGCGGAGCCGAGAATGAAGCCGATGGCGATACGCCGCAGGCTCACCCAGGTATGCTCGATCAGCACGCCGCTCAGCGTCAGCTCCAACCCCTTCTTGAGCACGGAGAGCGGCGGCGGAAACAGAAGCGATTGGACGATGTAGACGGAGGCGATGTGCCAGACCAGGAACAACGACGCGAAGCCGATGAGCTGCAGCAGGATCGAATTGAGAAAGGCGCCGAACTTCTGCTCCGCGCCGCCACGCTTGCGCACCGTGGCCGCCGCCGAATTGCCGAGGTCGGCTTCCTGCGTACTCATGCCGCCTCTCCCGTCATGCGGCCGGAGGCGCGCGCGACCTCCTCGCGGATCATCTCATACGCCGTCGCATAATACTTGACGTAGGCGGGATCGGTGCGGACCCGCTCACCCTCGAGGTCGATGGGGATGACGCCTTTCAGCGTGCCGCCCGGCCCTGCCGTCATCACGCCGACGCGGGTGGCGAGCAGAATCGCCTCATCGAGATCGTGGGTGATGAAGACGATCGACGTCTTGGTCGCGCTCCAGATCTTGCGCAATTCGTGCTGCATGATGTTGCGCGTCTGCGCATCGAGCGCCCCGAACGGCTCGTCCATCAACAGCATCTTCGGCTCGTTGGCGAGCGCCCGGGCAATCTGGATGCGCTGCTTCATGCCGCCGGACAACTCGCCCGGGAATTTCTCGTGCTGCCCCTTCAACCCCACCAAGTCGAGATAGCGCAACGCGCGCTCGCGCCGCTCCTTCTTCGCCATGCCGCGCATGCGCAGGCCGAACTCGACGTTCTCGATGGCGTTGAGCCACGGATAGAGAGAGTCGTCCCCCTGAAAGACGACGCCTCGGTCGCGCGAAGGGTTTCGCACCGGCGCGCCGTCGAGAAGGATTTCGCCTTCCGTCGGATGATCGAAGCCGGCGAGAAGGCTGAGGATCGTCGTCTTCCCGCAGCCGGAAGGGCCGAGCAGGCAAAAGAACTCCCCGCGGGCCAGATCGAGCGAAAAATCCTTCACCGCGACGGACGTGCGTCCGTCACGCGAAACGAACGTCCGGGTCACATCGTGCAGTTCGATAAACGCCATTCATAGTCCCCCGTCGGCGATCTTATCGTCGCGTATACGTGGCGTCGAAAATTTCAGCTCGCCCGTCAGCCGAGGACATAGCCGCCATCGGCGATCACGGTCTCGCCGGTGACATAGGCCGCCGCATCGGACGTGAGAAAGACCACCATCTTCGCCATCTCCTCCGGCTCGCCCCAACGGCCAAGCGGCACGCGGCCGAGGCCGCGGTCGCCCGTGTAGTTCGGATTGGCAACGGTCTGGTTGATCATACGCGTCTGCGAGCGCCCCGGCGCGAGACAAAGTGTCCGCACGCCTTGCGGGCCCCATTCGACCGCGGCTGCACGCGTAAGCTGTGAGATCGCGGCTTTCATGGCGGCGTAAACACCGCGGTTCTCGCCACCGCAGAACGCCGTCTGCGAGCTGATCGAGAGGACGACGCCGCGCTTGCGCGCGACCATGCCGCGCCCAATGAGCTGCATGAGGCGAAACGCCCCGATGAGATCGATGCCGACGAGCTTCTGGATATCCTCGACCGTCGTTTCAAGAAGCGGCTTGGCGATCAGAATACCGGCGTTGTTGATCAGGATATCGATCTCTCCGGCGGCCTCGGCAAGTCGGGCGACGGATTCAAGATCGGACTGGTCGTAAAGGTGAAAGGCTTCCGCCCCGAGCTTCTTGGCGATCGCGCGCAGAGGTTCGTCCTCGATATCGGCCAGCACCAGCGTCGCGCCATGGGCGGCGAACTCCGTCGCGATAGCGGCGCCGAAGCCATTTGCCGCGCCGGTCACCAGCACGCGTTTGCCCGTGAAATCGAGATCCTGAGCAAGACTCACATCATCCTCCGCTTTTCAACCCAGGCACGGGTCCGTTTCGCCCCTTCCGCTAACGACATACGCGGCGCAAATGCAAGATCGCGCCGTGCGGCATCGATCGTCAGGGGCCCCAGGCCGAACGTGTTCCAGGCAAGCCCGGCCGGGTCGAGACGGATGGATGCCTTCGGCACGGCGGCGCGCACGCCTTCGGCGATTTCATCCAGCGTCTGCGCAACCCCGGGTCCGATATTGTAGGCGCGCCGGCTGAGGCTTTCGGCGTCGAGAGCGGCGCAGACGGCGTCGACAACGTCGTCGAGAAAGATGTGCTGGCGCGTCCGCTCCGGCGCGTCGCGGACCAGCGTCACTTTGCCGTCGAGACCATCCTCGACCATGGTGCGGATGAGACAGGACGTCGTGCGGCCCGGCCCGTAGCAGGAGGCGACGCGCAGCGACACCGCATCAACGCCATGCTCGGCATGGAACGCCTCGATCAACGCCTCCCCCGCCGCCTTGGTGGCGCCGTAGACCGTCGTCGGACGCAGCGGCGTATCCTCGGTCACAGGAGAGAGGCCGGGCCGCTCGCCATATGCCATGATCGACGAAAACCAGACGATCCGCTCGACCTTATGGATGCGCGCGGCCTCGAGCAGGCCGATCAACCCGCCGAGATTGATGTCGCAAATCCTCGCCGGCGCGTCGCGCAGCAACATCGGCCCGGAGATACCCCCGGCATGCACGACCTTGCGCACGTTGTGACGGACGATAGCCTCGTGCCAGCGCTGCGGATCGGGAAGGTCCTGCAGAAGCACGGGATACGCGGCATCCCCCGGCGCTTCGCGGTCCATGCCGACGACGCTACGTCCCGCCGCCACAAGGCGGCGGGCGACGGCGCCCCCGATCAGCCCGGATAGTCCGGTGACGAGGACGGCACCGGCGGTCATTCGGCGGCTTCCAGCAATTCGATCTTCGGCCGGACGGATGTGGCGACGCGGCGCAGTTCGACGCGGTCGCCGGCCTTGATCTTCAGGATGGCGAGGCCGCGCGCATCGAGAAGCGCGGCGCCGCGCTTGGCCTTCGCGTCGATCCGCAGCCAGGCGCGCAGCGGCGCGGCATGGCCGGCGTCGAACTCGACGACGTCGTCCTCGTGAAAGCGTCCCGCCGCCGCATCCGCCGGATTGAGGCGGCAAATGCGGCGCCTGCTGACCGGGCCAGGCTGGAAGACGTCGTCATCGAGCGTCGCGGTGAGGTAGAACCGCGCGTCGCGCAGGCGCCGGCGCAGCGCCTCGGTCGCCGCGATGTCCGCGGTGCCGTCCGCCTTCAACACGACGCCGTAGAGCTTTCCAGCCGCGTTCGGCGAGACATACCCCTCGCGCACGTCGTCCGCGACCTGCTCGGGCGCGCGCAGGAGCGGATCGCCGTAGCCGCCGCCGCCGGCCGAGCGCACGACCACCGCCGCGCCTTCCTCGACGAAATGGCCGGCGATTTTGCCGGGCGTGTCGAAATCCTCGATCACGCCGCCCCGATCGACCCACGAGCCGACCGGGAACCCCGGCAACCCGCCGACGACGCCGAAAGCCGGAACGATGGCGCCATCGGACAGAAGCGAGTAGCGCGCCTCGGGCGCGAGCACGCGCAACGTCCGCTGCATCGACAGACCGCCGCGCGTCGTGCCGGCGCCACCGGAGTCGACCGCGAGGCGCGAGCTGTCGACCAGGAGCGGCATGCGCGTTTCCATCACCTCGGACGACTGCACCGTGACGAGGTCCCCCCAATCGATCGTCGCCATCGCGCTCGGTCCGTCGTTTTCCGCAAACGCACCGTTGCCGCCGGCCGACCATTCGTAATGCACCCACTCGCGCTTCGTGCGCGTGTCGTAGCCGCCGAGAAGGTTATGGAACGACGTGCGGCAGAGGTCGCCGGCGACGCGATCCGGCGCGACCTGCGAGAGCGCGCCGACCATGGTCGCGATCACGCGCTTGCGGATTTCGCCGTGCGAGCCGGCCGGCGCCGGGCGCTGCACGTTCACGATCGTGCCAGGCGGCGCGATCACCTCGATGGGGCGGAACGAGCCCTGGTTGAGCGGCGCCTTGGGATCGAAGATCGACTTCACCGCGATGAACACCGACGCCGCCGAAACCGCCGCCGTCGAGTTGACGGGGAACGGCACCTGCGGCGACGCGCCGGTGAAGTCCGCGACCATGCGGTCGCCCTTGATCGTCAGCGCCAGCGGCAGCAACAGCGGCTCGAAGTTGCCGCCGATGAAGGTCTCCAGATAGTCCTCGTAGTACGACGTGCCGTCCGGCAGATCGGCGATGCAGGCGCGCATGCGCGCCTCTGCCCGATCGAGATCGAGGCGCACAGCCTCCATCAGCTTGGCGACGCCGTGACGCTCGCAAATCTCGTGGATGCGCATCTCCGCGACGCGGCATGCGGAAATGCTCGCCTGCAGGTCGCCGAGACGCTCGTCCGGCACGCGCATATTCGCCAGCAGAAGATCGAGCGCGGCGGCGTTCATCTTGCCGCCCTCGATGATCTTCACCGGCGGGATGCGGATGCCTTCCTGATAGATTTCGGTCGCCTTGCCGGACATGCTGCCCGGCACCATGCCGCCGACATCCGCCCAGTGCGCGCGCACGGCCGGAAAGAAGATGAGCTTCCCGTCGCGAAACACCGGATAGATGATGGTCACGTCGTTGAGGTGCGTGCCGCCGGTGTAGGGATCGTTCACCAGGATCACGTCGCCGGGCGCCAGCGTGTCGCCGAGCTTCTCCATCGCGGAGCGCACCGACCACGGCAGCGGCACGACGTGCGAGCCGATGTCCTCGGACTGCGCCACCACCTGGCTGTCGGGCCCGAACAGGCCGCAGGAGAAATCCTTGGCGTCGTAGATCGCGACCGAGCTTGCCGTGCGGCACACGGTGGCGCGCATCTCGCGCACCGCCGAGATCAGCGCCTGGGTGAGAACTTCGAGCGTGATCGGATCGATGGTTGCGGACATGTCAGCTCCGATTGAAAACGAGGCAGCCGAGATCGTCGAGCGCGACGCTCCAGCCGGGCGGAACGACCGTCGTCGAGCCGCCCTCCTCGATCAGCGCGGGACCCTGGACCTTATGGCCGGGCGGCAGCTTGTCGCGGTCGAACATCGCCACCTGCTGCGCCTTGCCGTTGAAGATCGCTTCACGGCTGCCAAGCTTTGCCGCTTCGGCGGAACGCCCGGCGCGCTCGATCGGCGGCAATGTCGGCTTCTCGGACAGGCCCCACGCCGCAAGGCGATAGCTGACGATCTCGACGATCGCATCGTTCGGCGCGCCGTAGCGCGCGGCGTAGACTTCGCTGAACGCGCGCTCGATGTCCTTCATGCTCGCGACGTCGAGCGACACCGGCACGGAAAGCTCGAACGACTGCCCGAGATAGCGCATGTCGAGGCTCGCGGCGAAGCGGCGGCGCTGCGGCGGGAAACCGGCGCCGGAGAGTTCCTCCTCGCCCTCCTCGACGAGCGCTTGCAAGGCCGCGCGGACGTCGGCGACGTCCGTGCTCGCGGTCTGCGAGACGCGGGTGCGCACGAAGTCGCGGCGGACGTCGGCGATGAGGAGGCCGAGCGCAGAGAAATTACCCGGCAGCGGCGGCACCACGACGGCCTGCATGCCGAGCTCTTCCGCCACTTCCGCCGCGTGCAGCGGCCCGGCGCCGCCGAAGGGAAAGAGCGCGAAGTCGCGCGGATCGATGCCGCGCATGACCGAGACCTCCTTGATCGCGCCGGCAAGCGAGACCGCGGCGATGCGCAGGATGCCTTCCGCCATCGCGACCGGCGTCAGCCCGAGCTTCTCACCCAGCCTGGCGATCGCCTCATGCGCCGCCGCGCGGTCGAGCTTGATCTCGCCGCCGAGCGGCTGATCGGTGCCGAGCCGCCCGAGCAGCACGTTGGCGTCGGTCAGCGTCGGCTCCGTCCCGCCGCGGCCGTAGCAGGCCGGCCCCGGCCGCGCGCCGGCCGAACGCGGGCCGACCGACAGGAAACCTCCGGCGGCGAGCGAGGCGATGCTGCCGCCGCCGATGCCGATCGAATTGATGTCGATCTGCCGGATCTTGATGGGGAACGCGCCGACGCGGCCTTCCGTCGTCATCGCGAACTCGCCGCCGCGCACCAGGCACACGTCGGCCGACGTGCCGCCGATGTCGCAGGTGATGAGGTTCGGATATTTCGCGGCGGCGCCGACGAAACTCGCGGCGATGACGCCGCCGGCGGGACCGGACAGCATCGAGAGAACCGGCATGTCCTCGACGCGCCGCGCCGGCAGCGAGCCGCCGTTCGACGTCATGATCGCGAGCGGCGCGGCCATGCCGGCCTCGGCGAGCCTGCCGCGCAGATCGCCGAGATAGCGGCGCATGCGCGGCGCGACATAGGCGTTCAGCGCCGTGGTCGAGAAGCGCTCGTATTCGCGGAATTCCGGCAGCACGTCGGCCGACGTCGTGATCGTCGCGTCCGGGAGCCGCTGCGCCAGCAGCTCGGCGCATTTGCGCTCATGCGCCGGGTTCGCATAGGCGTGCAGGAAGCAGATCGCCACCGCCTCGACGCCGTCGGCCGCGAGTTGGTCGGCAATGGCGCCGACCTCGGCCTCGTCGAGTGGGGTGAGCACCGTGCCGTCGACGCGCATGCGCTCGCGCACCTCGATGCACTGCGAGCGCGGCACCAGCGGGCGGATCGGCGGCGCCTTGATGTTGTAGACGTTCATGCGGTTGCCGCGGCCGACGACGAGAACGTCCTTGTGGCCGGCGGTGACGAGGACCGCCATGCGCGCGCCGTCGCGTTCCAGCGCGGTGTTGGTGGCGACGGTCGTGCCATGCACCATGCGCTCGAGCTTGTTCGCCTGAATGCCGAGCCGGTCGATACCGGTCAGGATGCCCTCGGACTGGTTTCGCGGCGTCGAGGGCGTCTTCAACACCTTGAGCTTGCCCGCGTCCCGATCAAACAGAACAAGATCCGTGAACGTTCCGCCGACATCGACGCCGAGCCACAGCATTCACACTCTCCTTGTTAACGGCCGGTCTTCCTACCGGCCAACAAAATTCGCCCGGCGCTTTTCGATGAAGGCACGCGCGCCTTCCCGGTAATCGGCGCTCTCCATCGCGCCGTCGATGACGCGCGCGATTTCCTCTCCGCGGCTTTCCACGGTTCCGGCCGCGATCGCCTCGAGAATCAACTTGGAGCCGGCGACCGACAGCGGCGCGCTCGCCGCGATTTCGGCGGCGAACGCATGCGCGTTCTCGATCGCGGTTTCCGGTGCGACGATGTCGACGAGGCCCATGGCCACGCAGTCGTCGATCGCAAAATGGCGGCCGGTGAACAAAACGCGCTTGGCGTTGGCGAGGCCGACCTGGCGGTAGAGAAGATCGCAGTCAAGCGGCCCGTAAATGATACCGAGCTTCGCCGCGGTGATGCCCATGCGCGCCGACTTGTCGGCGACGCGGAAGTCGCAGCAAAGCGCGAGGCCGCAGCCGCCGCCGATGGCGTAGCCGGAGATGGCGGCGATGGTCGGCTTGCGGCAATCGCGGATCGCGCGGCTCGCGGCCTCGCCGGCCTCCTCGTATATGCGGCCGCTTTCGACATCGAAGCGGACCTCGGGAAACTCCGAAATGTCCGCGCCGGCGCAGAAATGCCCGCCCGCGCCGGTGAGGATGACCACGCGCACGTCCGCGCGAGCCCCCAGATCGTCGAAAATGCCGCCCAACGCCTGCCACATCGCAAGACTGACGGCATTGCGTTTTTGCGGCCGATTCAGGGTGACGACGGCCACGCCGCTTCCGTCCACGGCAATTTCGATGTCTTGTTCTTTTGCCATCCGGACCCTCAAATTTTTTGCTGCAGGCCTATCCACTTCGTGTACAGTATACAAAATTTTTGTCCAGAGACCGCGTTGGGGGAGCATGGCTGCCGCGCTTGATGGCCTTCGTGTCGTCGACCTATCGAGTCATTTGTCGGGTCCTTACTGCGCCATGCTGCTCGGCGATCACGGCGCCGACGTCATCAAGGTCGAGCGGCCGGACGGCGGCGACGACGCGCGCTCGATGCCGCCCTTCGTCGGCGGCGAGGGCGCGCCCTTCATGGTATGGAACCGCAACAAGCGCTCGGTCACGCTCGATCTCAAAAGCGAAACCGGCAAGGCGGCGCTGCTTCGTCTCGTCGACGAAGCCGACATCCTCGTCGAGAACTTCCGGCCGGGAACGATGGACCGTCTCGGGCTCGGCTGGAGCACGCTTTCGGCGCGCAACCCGCGGCTCATCTATGCGGCGATCTCCGGCTTCGGCCAGACCGGGCCGTACCGCGACCGCGGCGGCTTCGACCTCATCACCCAGGGCATGTCGGGATTGATGGACGCGTGCGGCCCGAAGGACGGGCCGCCGCACCGGATGCCCATCGCGATTTCCGACATCGCGGCCGGCATGCATCTTGCTGTTGGCATCCTTGCGGCGCTCGAAGCGCGGCATCGCACAGGACGCGGACAGATGGTCGAGACATCCCTTCTGGAATCGGCGCTTTCGTACGGCGTCTATGAAGCCGCGCATGTCGCCGCCACGGGCGAGCGTCCGCCCCGGCTCGGCCAAGCGCACCGCGGCAGCGCCCCCTATCAACTGTTCGAGACGAAAGACGGAAGCATCACGGTCGGCGCATCGCAACCGAACTTCTGGATGCGTCTTTGCGAAATTCTAGATGTGGTTGCCTTGCAGGACGATCCGCGCTTCGCGACCAACGGCGAGCGCGTGCGCAATAACGACGCACTGGTGCAGCTTCTCCAGGCACGTTTCAAAACGCAGCCGTCGGCGCACTGGCTCCGCGCGCTAGAAAATGCTGGCATTCCCGCCGGCCCGGTGCTGAGCTTCGACGAAGCGATGGCGGACCCGCAGATCATTGCACGGGAAATGGTTGTAGAGACGCAGCATCCGGCGGCCGGTAAATTTCGCACATTGGGAATACCGGTAAAGCTTTCCGAGACGCCGGGCTCGCTCCGGCGCCCGGCGCCGCGTCTCGGCGAACACACGAACGAAATTGTCGGCGGAGAAAAATAAAGCTACGAGAAGCTGCGGCGAAAACGCAGCCAGAAAAAACAGGAGGCGAACAGCTTGGCGTGTCCGGCCGTTGCCAACAGGAGGATGAGATGTCGAAGCGATTTCTAACGACGGCGGCCGTTTTCGCCGCAGCAACAATGACGGCTTCGGTTGCGCTCGCGCAACAGCCCGGCGTCACCGCCGACACGATCAAGATCGGAACGTTCGGGGCGCTGACGGGGCCGGGCTACCTTTACGGCAAGCTGCCGATGAACGGCGTCGACGTGGTCTTCGACGAGGTCAACAAGGCTGGCGGCATCAACGGGCGCAAGCTGGAGCTCATTCGCGAAGACGACCGCTGCGACCCGACCGCGGCGATCGGCGCGGTGAAGAAGCTGGTCGATCAGGAGCATGTTTTCGCGATCGTCGGCGGCGGGTGCAGCAACGCCACGTTCGCCGCGAAAGAGGCGCTCGAGACCTCGAAGGTTCCGACCGTGATCTTCGCCTCCGTGCACGACGGCATCACCACGCCGCCGGCGGCGAACATCTTCAGCACGGCGACAACGTCCACGATCGAGAGCCAAGCCCAACTCGCCTACGCCATCGAGCAAGGCGCGAAGAAGATCGCCATCATCTCCATGCGCGATTCGTGGGGACGCGCGCGCTATACGCCGCTGATGGAAGCCTTCAAGGCGAAGGGGATCAAGCCGGTCGCCGACGAAGAACTCTCGCCCGACGCGAACGACGCGACGGCGCAGGTTCTCCGCCTGAAGGCGGCGGGCGCCGACGCGGTGTTGATGCTGCTCTACCCGAAACCGGCGGCGGTCTTCATCCGTGACGGACAGAAGCTCGGCTACAAGCCGCTCGCGCTCGGCCAGACCGGCATCGCCGACCCGGCCGCCTTCGAAGACCAAGTGGGCGTGCCTGGCGCGACCGCGAACTTCCGGACCATTTCGCAGGTCCGCTATACGCCGGAAGACCCGAAGGTCGACAAGTGGCGCAAGCTCGTGGAGACGAAATTCCCCGGCGACCGCCTCTCCGTCTACAACCTGTTCGGCATCGGCGCCTCGCAGGTCCTGGTCGAAGCGATCAAGCGCGCCGGCAAGGATCTGACGCAGGAGAAGGTCGTCAACGCGCTGGCGGAGATGAAGGATTTCCAGACGGACGTGTACGCCGCGCCGATCTCGTGCAGCAAGGAAGACCATCGCTGCAACAAGAGCCCGGCGTGGATGGCGAAGGATCCGGGCGGGCCGGTCAAGGTCCTCGGCTACACCACCGTCGGGAAATAAACCTTGCTCCTCTTCAGCTATCTGCTGATGAGCGGAGTGACGACGGGGGCGCTCTACGCCCTCGTCGCGCTCGGCCTCGTCGTCGTGAATAAAGCGACGGGCGTGATCAACTTCGCCCAAGGCGAGTTCTTCATGTTCGCCGGCTTCGTCGCCTGGACGCTGCATGTCCAGTTCGGCATGAACTATCCGCTGTCGTTCCTGCTCGCGGTCGTCGTCGGCTTCGTTCTCGGGGCGCTCACGGATCGCATCGCCTTCCGCCCGATCGACAAGAACGACATCGTCAGCCTCGTGCTCGCCACCGTCGGCATCAGCTTCATGCTGAAGGGCCTCGCCCGCGTCATCTGGGGCGGCAAGGCCGACTACCTTTCGTTTCCTCCGATCACCTCGCCCGACCCGATCATGGTCGGGCCCATCATGGTGATCCCGCAACAGCTCGCCGTGCTCGCCGGCACGCTTATCATCATGCTGGTCTTCGCCGCGTTCTTCCGGCTCACACGCGCCGGCAAGATGATGCAGGCGACGGCCGACAATGCGCGCGCGGCGCGCCTCGTCGGCATCCGCACCGACCATATCTATACGCTCGCTTTCGGCACCGGCGCGGCCATCGCGGGAGCCGCCGCGGTGCTGACCGCGCCGCTGACGCTGCTCTATCCCGACATCGGCTTCACGTTCTTCCTCAAGGGGTTCGCCGCCGCCGTCCTCGGTGGATTGACGAGCCTGCCGGGCGCGGTCCTCGGCGGTCTCATCGTCGGCGTCGTGGAGTCGCTGGCCGGCGGCTATATCCATTCGAGCGTGATGGAGCTCTCGCCGTTCATCGTGATCATGATCGTTCTGGTGTTCAAGCCGACCGGTCTTCTCAGCTTCCATAAAGCGCGGAGGGTCTGAGCATGTTCGGCCGCCGCAACGTCATGCTCGCTTTGCTCGCGCTCGCCGCGATCGCACCGCCGTTTGCGAACGGGTACCAGATCTTCGTCGGCAACCTCGTTCTCATCTACATCCTGCTTTCGATCGGCCTGAACGTGCTGGTCGGCTACGCCGGCCAGCTCGCCTTCGCCAACGCCGCGATGTTCGGCATCGGCGCCTACACGACCGGCCTGCTGCAGGTGCATTTCGGGTGGCCGTTCTGGGCCGCCTTCCCTTGCGGCGGCCTCCTTGCCGCGGCGGTCGGCACCGCGCTCTCGCTGCCGGCGCTGCGCATGAGCGGCCTCTATCTCGCGCTCTCGACGCTCGCTTTCGCGCAAGCGACGCAGTGGGTGTTCCTGCATTGGGACGCGGTGACGTTCGGCGCCGGCGGCTTCAAGACGCCGCACCTGTCGTTCGACCCGATCCCGATCAGCAAGCCGCTCGGCCTCTACTACCTCAGCCTCATCCTCGCGGTGCTGCTCTACATCTTCGCGCGCCACATGGTCGCATCGCGCGTCGGCCGCGCCTTCGTCGCGGTGCGCGACGGCGAGGTGGCGGCGGAATCGCTCGGCATCGACCTGCTGCGCTACAAGGCGCTCGCCTTCGGCATCAGCGGCCTCTATGCCGGCATCGCGGGCGGCCTCTATTCGGCGCTGCTCAATTTCGTCGCGCCGGAAGGCTACGACCTGTTCCAGATGATCATCCAGAAGTCGACCATCGTGGTCGGGGGGATGGGCTCGGTCGCCGGATCGGTGCTCGGCGCGGCCGCGATCATCCTGCTGCTGGAGCTTCTGCGCGAGTTCAAGGGCGTGCAGGAAATCGTCTTCGGCGCCCTCCTCGTCGGCTTCGTCCTGTTCATGCGCGGAGGGCTCGTCTCCGTCTTGCAGCGCTACGTGCGCGGCTGGGACGAGCCGCTGCACGCGGTCAAGCCGCGCGCAGAGCCGGCGCCGCTGCCAAATCCCGAACCGCAAACGAGTCCGGTGGAGAAATGAGTTCCTCGCTCCTCTCCGTCCGCGACCTGCACATCAGCTTCGGCGGCGTCAGGGTCCTCCAGGGGGTCAATCTCGAGGTGAAGCCGCTGGAGATCCGCGGCCTCATCGGTCCGAACGGCGCCGGCAAGACGACGCTGCTCAACGCGATCTGCGGCATGCACCGCCCGCAGCAGGGCGCGATCGCGATCGAGGGACAGTCCGTCATCGGACTGAAGCCCAGCCAGATCGCCGAGCGCGGTCTCGGGCGCACGTTCCAGACCTCGCAGCTCTTCAAGGGCATGACGGTTCTCGAAAACCTGATGACCGGCCTGCATCGCCGCACCACGACCGGCTTTCTCAGCGCCGGTCTCTATCTCCGCCGCGGGCGGGAGGAAGAGGTGCGCACGGAGGAGGAAGCGCGGCGCGTCCTGCAGTTCGTCGGCATGGCGGATTTCGCGGACCGCCGCGGGACGGCGCTGTCGTTCGGGCAGCAGCGCGTGGTCGAGATCGCGCGCACGCTGATCGGCGATCCGAAGATCGTGCTGCTCGACGAGCCGGCGGTCGGCCTCAGCCTCAATCGCCTCGCCGAACTCGACGCCCTGCTGCGGCGCATCCGCGACCAGAAAGGCGTCACGCTCATCCTCATCGAGCACGTCATCCGCCTGGTCATGGATGTGTGCGACCAGGTGAGCGTGCTCGGCGCGGGGCGCGTCATCGCCGACGGCGCGCCTGAAACCGTCCGCAACGATCCGGGTGTCATCGAGGCCTACCTCGGAAAGGAGCTCCGTGCTCGACATCCAGCATCTTAAGGTCTCGTACGGGATCACGCAGGTCCTGCGGGACGTCACCTTCCAGGTACCGCAGGGCTCGATCGTCGCGCTGCTCGGCGGCAACGGCTCCGGCAAGACGACGCTGCTCAACACGCTGAACGGCCTCGTGCGCCCGGCCGGCGGCTCGGTGCGGTTCGAGGGCGCGGAGTGCGCCGGCCTTACGCCCGACAAGATCGTTCGGCGCGGGATTGCGCAGGTTCCGCAGGGCCGCGAGGTGTGGCCGAGCATGTCGGTGTTGGAAAATGTCGAGCTCGGCGCCGCGACGCGGAGCGACTGGCCCGCCATCAAGACGGACATCGACGAGGTGTTCACGCTCTTTCCGAAATTGCAGCCGCACAGGCATCGCCGCGCCGGCACCTTGAGCGGCGGCGAGCAGCAGATGATCGCCATCGGCCGCGCGCTGATGGCGAGGCCGCGCTGCCTCTTGATGGACGAGCCTTCCGCCGGCCTCGCGCCCGCGATCGTCGGCGACATGGTCGATACGATCCTGGCGCTCAACAAGCGCGGGCTGACGATCCTCCTCGTAGAGCAGAATATCGGCGTCGCGGCCGCGGTCGCCGAATTCGCGCACATCTTGCAGGGCGGCGAAATCTCGTTCTCAGGGCCGGCCGCGGGGCTCGTCGACAATCCGGAAGTGCTGAAGTCCTATCTCGGACGGTGACGGCGCGCGCCGCGCCCGCTACGGTGAGGCACGCCGCTGCGCTGCGGCCCTATTTGTCTCACCGGAGATAGAGCATGCCGCAGGAGAAAGTCGCCATCATCACCGCCGGCGGCAGCGGCATGGGCGCGGGCGCCGCGCGCAAGCTCGCCGAGGACGGCTTCAAGGTCGCGATCCTTTCGTCATCCGGCAAGGGCGAGGCGCTGGCGAAAGCGCTCGGCGGCATCGGCGTCACCGGCTCCAACCAATCGAACGACGACGTGAAGCGCCTGGTCGACCTGACCATGGAGCGCTGGGGGCGCGTCGACGCCCTCGTCAACAGCGCCGGCCACGGCCCGCGCGCGCCGCTGCTCGATCTTAGCGACGAGGATTGGCATCGCGGCATGGAGGTCTATTTCCTCAGCGCCGTGCGGCCGACGCGGCTGGTGACGCCGATCATGCAACGCCAGCGCGCCGGCGCGATCGTCAACATCTCGACCTTCGCCACGTTCGAGCCGGATCCGGCGTTTCCGACGTCGGGCGTGTTCCGCGCGGGCCTCGCGTCCTTCGCCAAGCAATTCGCCGACCGCTACGCGGCGGAGAATATCCGCATGAACAACGTGCTGCCGGGCTTCATCGACAGCCTGCCGGAGAAGCCGGAATTGCGCCAGCGCATCCCGATGCGGCGCTACGGCAAGACGGGCGAAGTCTCGGAACTGATCGCGTTCCTCGCCTCCGACCGCGCCGGCTACATCACCGGACAGAACATCCGCATCGATGGCGGCATCACGCGTTCAGTCTAGAGTCTGATCCCGCGGCATTGAATCAGACCCGTCGTTATCGTCTTGTTTGAGCATGATCCCCGGGTCGAGCCCGAGGGCATGCTTTTCCGAAAACCGGTTTCCACCTTCGGGATCATGCTTTAACGCAAGGCAGGCTGGCGCCCCCTTTTCGGAGGCATGCTCAAGCGTCCAGCGTCATGTCCGTGAGCGGGATCGCCTGACACGTCAGGCAACCGCCCTCCCCGAGGTCCTCCTTCGCGACGGCGCAGGCCGCCTCGCCGTCCACCACGCCAACGAAGCAGCTCTCGCATTGGCCGACGCGGCAGCCGGTCGGAATGCGCACGCCGTTCTTCTCCGCCAGATCGAGGATCGATCCGCTCTCCGGCGTCCATTCGAGCTCGACGCCCGAGCGCGCGAAGCGGATGCGGTGCTTCGCGTCCGCGGAGGGCGCGGCGAGCGGCCGTGGCGAGACGAAGCGCTCCTGAAAAATCTCGAAACGCGGAACGCCCAGCATCACGAGAGCATCCCCGACATCCGTCATCATCGCGTCCGGACCGCAAAGGTAGAAACGCGCGCGCCGCGCGATGAGCGACGGATCGAACAAATGCGCGGCAAGGCGCCCGCGATGCGTGAAGCCGTCACCGACGCGATCGCCCTCGTCCGGCCGCGAATAGAAAGTGACGATGCGCAGTTCCGGCATCCGCGCGGCGAGCGCGTCCAGCCGCGTCTTGAACGCATGGTCCTGCCCATTGCGGACGCCGTAATAGAGCCAGACCTCCGGCCGCCGCGACTGCCGCGCCAGCATTTCGAGATAGCTCATGAACGGCGTGATGCCGATGCCACCGGCCACCAGCACGACCGGGAACTCATTGCGCAGCGGCAGCACGAAGCGGCCCGACGGCAGTTGCGCCAGGAGCGTCTGGCCGGGCTTCAGATCGTCGACGAGCTTCGACGAGACAAGTCCGTCTGCGACCTTCTTCACCGAGACGCGATACTGCGCGCAGGCTTCGCCCCCGTCGCCGGAGAGCGAGTAGGATCGCACGCGGCCTTCCGCCGCCGCCGCTTCGTCCAACGCAACCGTCAGAAACTGCCCCGGTTGGTACGGTGGCAGCAGCCCGCCGTCAGGCCGCGCGAGCAGGATCGAAACCGTCTCGTGCGCCTCGTTGCGCAGGTCAACGACGCGCAACGGCTCGAAACCCTCCCAGAATGAAGCGGCATGGTCCGGCGGCGCGAGCGCGATGTCGCAGCGCGACGAGCGCATGCCGGGCGCGCCGCTGACCGGGTCGCGGGCTTCGGCGGAGATGAGCGAATTGAAATTGGCGACGGTGCGATCCGCGACATCGTAGCCGGGCGCGCCGAGGTCGGGGCACGCCTGCCACCAGCCGTAGTCCGCCGCGACGACGCGCGCATCGAGATCGGGTTCGAGGCGCGCCGCCATGGTGATGGCGCCGAAGGCGGTCGCGACGCGGACGGCACGGCCTTCCGTAATTCCTTTCGCCGCCGCGAGCGAGGGATGCAGGTAGACGCGCGGTACCGGCGAGCGCCGGCGCAGCGAGGCGATGCCGCGCTGTTGGCTGTGGCAGTAGTAGCCGTCCTTCGCCGTCGTCAACACATAAGGGAAGCGCCCGTGATCCGCCGCCGCGCCGGACTTGTGTCCCGGCTCGACATGGCGCGGCACCGGCGGAACACCATTGAGATGCATCCGCTCGGAATAGATCTCGATGCGTCGCGTCGGCGTATTGAACCCGCGCACGCCGCTTCCGGTCTTCTCGGCATATTTGCGGAAGCGGTGCTGCAGCGGAATGCGGATGCCTTCAGGCTTCGCGCGCAGATCGTCGACGGTGATGCCGAGCGGCTCGAGCGAATAATTCCAGCCTTTGTCGAAATCGCCGTCGAAGAATTTGTCGCCGAAGCCAAGCCGTTTCGCGAGTTCGGCCGCGATCCACATGTCGGACCGGCTCTCGCCCACCGGCGCGACCATGCGCTGGCGCAGTTGAACGTGCTCCTGCGCTTCCGGCGTGATCTCGAAGCCGACACGCAGCGCCTCGCGCTCCCAGGCGGTTCCGACCGGCAGAATGATATCCGCCGTCTGCGCGGTCGGCGACATGAAGAGGTCGCAATGGACCTGGAACTCCAGCGCTTCCAGCGCGCGCTGCGTGGTGCGCTGGTCGCCATGCGAGACGACGATGTTGGCGCCGAAGCCGATCAGCGCGCGCACGCGGTACGGCTCGCCCTCGAGGATCGCGTGCGTAAGATCGCGCCCGGTGATCCAGCCTTGGCTCGGCGGGCCGATCGGGCGCTCCCGCAAGCCGAGCGCCTTGCGCTTTTGCGCGTCCGGCATGTCGTCGTAGCTGCTGAGCGGCCTCACCGGATGCGCGCCCCACAGCACGTTGCCGCCGGAGGCGTCGAACCAATCCTTCATGCCGAACAGGAGCGAGATGGCGCGCTCGGTCTGCGTCGCGTTGGTGTGCTGCCCGATGCCCGTCCAGCCATAGTGGCAGGCGCGCGGCGCGGCCGCGAGCATCGCGGCGAGCGCGTGAAGCTGCTCCGCCGGGACCCAGGTCAGTTCCGCGACACGCTCCGGCGTGTAGCCGTCCGCGGCCTCGCGCAGCGCCGCGAAGGCGGGCCGGCATTCGACCGGGCCTTCGGTCGTCTGAACAGTGTAGCGTCCCGCAAGGGCAACCCGCGCGGCCAAGTCGGCGTCGAGAGCGCGCGCCGTATCGTACGCGGCCGGGGCCTCGGCCTCGGCATCCCAAACGACGAACGCATCGGCGCCGCCGAGGCCGGCCGCGGCGGCGCGCAGGAAAGCGCCGTTGTCGGCGCGCACCAGCAGCGGCGCGTTGGTCCAGCGCCGCACGAAGGCGTCGTCATAGGTCTCCTGCTCGATCATCAAGCGGATGACGCCGAGAGCCAGGGCGCCGTCGCTTCCCGGCCGCACGCGCAGCCAGAGGTCGGCCTGCGCGGCGAGCGCCGTCTTGCGCGGATCGACGACGATGAGCTTGGCGCCGCGGCGGCGGCCCTCGCCGATCGCCTCCGCCTGTGCGAGCCAGGAATTGGTCGGGTTATGCCCCCACAGGACGATAAGGTCGGTGTCGCGATAATCCGGCACGCCGATGATCGCGCCGAAGGTGAACTCGGCCGCGTGGTCCTTGTGCCAATTACAGAGCTCGGTGGCGTAGGCGAGGTTCGGGCTGCCGAAATTCCAGACGAAACGCTCAAGCCACGGCAGGCTGTCGGACAGCGACGTCGCGCTCGGCGTCGTGAAGGAGAACGCCACCGCTTCGGGACCGTCGGTCCGTGCGATCTCGCCCATCTTGCCGGCGATGGTATCGAGCGCCTCCTCCCAGGTGATACGCTCCCAGCCCGGATCGCGGCTGGTCTTCGGCTGCGTGCGCCGCAGCGGCGTCGTCAGGCGGCGGGCGCTGTGCACGATCTCGGGCGCCGCGCGCCCCTTCGGGCACAGCGCCTTGCCGGTCGGATGCGAGGGCAGCGGCTTCACCGCGACGAGGCGGCCGTTCTCGATGATGTTCAGCGAACCGCAGCGCGAGCGGCACAGCGTGCAGAAGCCGGGCTTTTCCTCCCGCCGCAGGAGCGGCTCTGCCGACGTGTGTTCCGGCTGGACATGCGTATTCATGGCGCGACGGCCTCGAAGCTTTCGCCAACTCTACCGCACGCCGCCCCCCGCATCCAGGGCTTGGCCGCAGCGACACACGTCATGGCGATTCCTGAACATCGCAACCATAGGCGGCGGTTGGCGCAGACGACACGGTCGCGGGGTGTCCGCGGAACGGACCCGCGGCATCAGGCGGGCGCGCGCACGGGCCGCGGACGCCTGCGGCCGGCCAGGCGGCGATGCAGCCGGTCGAGCAGCAGATAGATGATCGGCGTCGTATAGAGCGTGAGGATCTGCGAGACGACCAGGCCGCCCATGATGGTGATGCCGAGCGGACGGCGCAGTTCCGAACCCGGCCCGGAGGCGATGACGAGCGGCAGCGCGCCGAGAAGCGCGGCCAGCGTCGTCATCAGGATCGGGCGGAAGCGCTCGAGGCAGGCCTCGTAGATCGCGCGCTCCGGCGGCAAGCCGCGCTGGCGCTCCGCTTCCAGGGCGAAGTCGACCAGCATGATGCCGTTCTTCTTCACGATGCCGATGAGGAGGATGATGCCGATGAAGGCGATGATGGTGAGCTCCGAGCCGAAGATGCGCAGCGCGAGCAGCGCGCCGAGCCCGGCCGACGGTAAGGTGGAGATGATCGTGATCGGATGCGCGAGGCTTTCGTAAAGGACGCCGAGCACGATGTAGACGGCGACCAGCGCGGCGAGGATAAGCAGCGGCTGCGCGCCGGCGCCCTGCCGGAACGCGAGAACGTCGCCGGCAAAATCCGCATGCAATGAGTCGGGCAGATGCAATGCCGCGACCGCATCGAGCACGGACGTCATCGCGGATTCCAACGCCACCCCCGGCCGCAGGTTGAAACTCACGGTCGCGGCGGGAAACTGCCCCTGATGGTTGACGAGAAGCGGCGCCAGGCCGCGCTCGAAATGCGCGACGGCGGAAAGCGGCACCTGCGTCCCGTTCGCGCCTTCGACGTAGACCTGCTTCAGGTTCTCCGGGTCCTGCGACAGGTGCGGCGGCACTTCGAGGATGACGCGGTATTGGTTGCGCTGGGTGTAGATGGTCGAGATCTGGCGCTGCGAGAACGCGTTGTTGAGCGCGTTGTCGATGTCCTCCACCTTGACGCCGAGCCGCGCCGCCGCCTGCCGGTCGATCACGACATTGACCTGCAATCCGCCCTGCTCGCGGTCGGCGGATACGTCGGTGATGCCGGGCAGCGCCTTGATCGCGTCCTGCACGCGCGGAAACCAGCGTTGCAGCTCGGCGATGTCGGGACTCCATACCGTGAACTGATACTGCGAGCGGCTCTGCCGCCCGCCGACGCGCACGTCCTGCGCCGGCACCATGAACAGGCGAATGCCGGCAATGCCCTCGAGCTTCTTGCGCAGACGATCGACGACCTGCGCCGTGCTGGCGCCGCCGCGTTCTTCGAGCGGTTTCAGGCTGATGAACATGCGCCCCTGATTGACCGAGCCGTTCCAGCCCGAGCCGCCGACGGACGAGCCGACGCCGGAGATCGCCGGGTCGGCGGCGACGATGTCGAGCACCTGTTTCTGCAACGCCGCCATGGTCTGATACGACACGTCGGGCGACGCGCGCGTCGCGCCGAAGACGAGCCCGGTGTCGTCCTGCGGGAAATAGCCCTTCGGTGTCTTGACGTAGAGGTCGACGGTGAGCGCGACGGTCGCCAGCATCACCACGAGCATCAGGATGCGATGGCGAAGGACGACGCCAAGCGTCGCCGCATAGAAGCGCGTGAGCCACGACATGATCGCCGTCATCCAGCGGTCGAGCCTGGTCGCGTCATCGCTCGGCACCGCCTTGACGTAATGCGCGCAGATCATCGGCGTCACGGTGAGCGACACGACCGTCGAAATGGCGATGGCGAAAACGAGTGTCACCGAGAACTCGCGGAACAGACGGCCGACGACCCCGCCCATGAACAGCAGCGGGATGAAAGCCGCGATCAGCGACACGCTGATGGAGACGACGGTGAAGCCGATCTGGCGCGCGCCGTCGATCGCCGCCTGCAGCGGCGTCGCGCCACGTTCGAGATTGCGGAAGGCGTTCTCGATCATCACGATGGCGTCGTCGACGACGAAGCCGATGGAGATGGCGAGCGCCATCAGCGAGAGATTGTCGATGGAGAAACCCGCGAGCCACATGGCGGCGCAGGTGCCGGCGAGCGAGAGCGGCACCGTGATGCCCGCGGCCGCCGTCGCCGCGAGGCGGCGCAGGAACAGGAACACGACCAGCATGACGAGCACGACGGTCGCCGCCAGCGTGAGCTGCATGTCCAGGACGCTGGCGCGGATCGTGGTCGTGCGGTCGGACAGGATGGAGATGTCGATGCCGGCGGGAATCCAGCGCCGCAATTCCGGCAGCAGCGTCTTGATGCGGTCCACCGTGTCGATGACGTTGGCGTCGCCCTGCTTGGTGATGATCAGAAGCACCGCCGGCTGCCGATTGAACCAGGCGGCGGAGCGACTGTTGCGCGTTCCCTCCTCCACCTTGGCGATATCGCTGAGGCGCAGGACGTTGCCGTTGGCGGCGCGGATCACCAGCGGACGATAGTCCTCCGGCGTGCGGATCTGCCCGTTGGTCGCGAGCGTTTCGGCCTGGCTCCGATTGTCGAAGACGCCGAGCGGCGTCAGGCTGTTGGCGTTGGCGATGGCGGCGCGGACGTCCTCCAACGAAATCCCCGCCATGGCGATGAGGCTCGGGTCGACACGGACACGGATGGCCGGCTGTTCGGCGCCGCTCACCGTGACGTCGGCAACGCCTTCCACCTGCGAGATGCGCTGCGCGATGACCGTGTCCGCCGCGTCGTAGATGGCGCTCGCCGGCATCGTCTTCGACGTCAGCGCGATGATCAGCACCGGCGCGGCCGACGGGTTGGCTTTGCGCATGGTCGGCAGGTTCGGAAGATCGCCGGGCAGATCGCTCATTGCCGCGTTGATCGCCGCCTGCACGTCGCGGCCGGCACGGTCGATGTTGCGGTCGAGGTCGAACTGCACCGTGATGTTGGTCGAGCCCAGCGAACTCACCGACGTGATCTCGGTGACGCCGGAGATTTCGCCGAGGCGGCGCTCCAGCGGCGCGGCGACGGTCGCGGCCATGGTCTCCGGGTCGGCGCCGGGGCGGTTCGCCGACACGCGGATGGTGGCGAACTCGACGGTCGGCAGGCTCGACACCGGCAATTGCCGGTAAGCCACGACTCCGACCAGGAACAGCCCGACCGCCAGCAGCGTCGTCGCGATCGGGCGGAGGATGAAGGGATAGGAGAAGTTCACGGCCGCTACTCCGCCGCGCCCTGCGGGAAGCTGCTCGGCGGCGGGTCGCCCGGCGGCGGCTGGATCATCGCGGCCGAGGACGAGCCGGTGAGCCGCACCTTCAGACGCTCCATCGCCAGGTAGATCACGGGCGTCGTGTACAAGGTGAGAAGCTGGCTGAGCAGCAAGCCGCCGATGATGGTGACGCCGAGAGGATATCGCAGCTCCGAGCCGGTGCCGCTTTCCAACGCCAGCGGCAGCGCGCCGAACAGCGCCGCGAGCGTCGTCATCATGATCGGGCGGAAGCGCAGCAGGCAGGCGCGCACGATGGCTTCGCGCGGCGTGAGGCCGTCCTCCCGCTCCGCGTCGAGCGCGAAGTCGATCATCATGATCGCGTTCTTCTTCACGATACCCATCAGCAGGATGATGCCGATGAGCGCGATCACCGAGAGGTCGAGGCCGGTGAGATGCAATGCCAGCAGCGCGCCGACCCCGGCGGACGGCAAGGTCGAAAGGATCGTCAGCGGATGGATGAAGCTCTCATAGAGCACGCCGAGAACGATGTAGATCGTAATCGCGGCGGCAAGAATCAGCCATGGTTGTCCCTTGAGCGACTTCGCGAACTCCTCCGCATCCCCCGAATAGCTGCCGACCAGCGACGTCGGCATGCCGATCGTGCGACCGGCGGCGGAAATCGCCGCCACGGCGTCGCTGAGCGACGCGTCGCGCGCCAAATCGAAGCTCAAGGTGATGGCGGGAAACTGCTCCTGGTGGCTGATCGCGAGCGGAGCGGTGGTGCGCTTGACCTGCGCGATCGCATCGAGCGGCACCTGCGCGCCCGTGGCCGAGGGGACGTAGAGCTTCGGCAACGACGACGACGGGTCGCGCTGGAACTCCGGCAGCGCCTCGAGGATCACGCGGTACTGGTTCGCCTGGCCGTAGATCGTCGATATCTGGCGCTGCCCGAACGCGTCGTTGAGAGTGTCGTTGACCACCTGCATGGAGACGCCGAGGCGGCCCGCCTTGGCGCGGTCGACCTCGATCAGCGCCCGCAAGCCGCCTTCCTGCGCTTCCGACGACACCTCCTCGAACAGGCTGTTGCCGCGCAGCGCATCCACCAGCCTGTTCGACCAGTCGAGAACTTCCGCCGCGTCGGTGCCGGCGAGCGTGTATTGATACTGCGCGCGGCTCGAGCGCGTGCTGATCTGAATGTCTTGAACCGCCTGGAAGAAAACCTTCACTCCCGGAATCGGCGCCACGCGCTCCTTGAGGCGGCGCACGATCTGATCCGCGCTGGCGCGGCGCTTGTCGCGCTCCTTCAACACGATGGTGACGCGGCCGGCATTCGGCGTCGGATTGAGCGGGCTCACGCCGACGACCGAGGTCACGGCGGAAACGTCGGGATCGCTCCGCAGCGCGGAAACCACTTCGTCCTGCAGCCGCTGCATCTCGACGAAGGAGACTTCGGCGCCCGCCTCGACCACCGCGGTGATCAGGCCGGTGTCCTGCGCCGGAAGGAAGCCCTTCGGGGCGACGACATAAAGCCAGATCGTCGCGACCAGCGTCGCCGCGGTGACGATCAAGGTCAGCGTCTGCCGGCGCAACACCCATTCGAGCGAGCGCTCGTAGTAGACGATCGACCCGTCGACCGCCTTGTTGAAAAAGCGCGTCAGCGGATTCTCGCGCCCCGGCGCGACACGCCGCAGCAACGTGCTGCACATCATCGGCGTCAGCGTCAGCGACACGACGGCGGAGACGACGACCGCGATCGTCAGGGTCAGCGCGAATTCGCGGAACATGCGCCCGACGAGGCCGGTCATGAACAGCAGCGGAATGAACACAGCGATCAGCGACACGGTGAGAGAAATCACGGTGAAGCCGATCTCGCGGGCGCCGCGCATCGCGGCGTCGAGGGGCGCTTCCCCTTCCTCGATGTGGCGGACGATGTTCTCGATCATCACGATCGCATCGTCGACGACAAAGCCGGTGCCGATGGTCAAGGCCATCAGCGAGAGGTTGTCGAGGCTGAAGCCGCAGAACCACATCACGCCGAAGGTGGTGATGAGCGACAGCGGCAGGGCGACGCCGGCGATGATGGTGGCGCGAACGGTCCGCAGGAACAGCAGCACCACGAGCACGACGAGGACGACGGCGAGAACCAACGTGAACTGCACGTCGTGGATCGACGCGCGGATCGTCGTGGTGCGGTCCTGAACGACCGTGAGCTTGACGCCGACCGGCATGGCGCGCTGCAGGCGCGGAAGCTCGGCCAGGACACGCTCGACCGTTTCGATGACATTGGCGCCGGGTTGGCGCTGAACGTCGACGATGGCCGCAGGCGAGCCGTTGTACCAGCCGCCGACCTTGGTGTTCTCCAGGCCGTCGACGACGGTCGCGACATCTCCGAGCAGGATCGGCGCATCGTTGCGATACGCGACGACGACGGAGCGGTAGGCGTCGGCGGCGGCAATCTGATCGTTGGCGCCGATCGTGTAGGACTGCTGCGAGCCGTCCAGCGATCCCTTCGGCCCCGCGAAATTGGCGCCGGTGATGACGGTGCGCAGATCCTCGAGCGAAACGCCGTAGGACGCGAGGCGCGCCAGGTCCGCCTGGATGCGCACCGCCGGGCGGATTCCGCCCTGAACGGAAACGCGGCCGACGCCGGTGATCTGGCTGAGCCGCGGCGCCAGCAGCGTATCGGAGAGGTCGCTGATCTGCCGCAGCGAAACCGTGTCCGAGGTGAGCGCCAGCGTGACGATCGGCACGTCGGCCGGGTTCACTTTCGAATAGGTCGGCGGATACGGCAGATTGCGCGGCAGGGTCGAGGCGGCCGCGTTGATCGCGGCCTGCACGTCCTGCGCGGCGCCGTCGATGTCGCGGTTGAGATCGAATTGCAGCGTGATCTGGCTGACGCCGAAGGAGCTCGACGAGGTCATCGTCGACAATGCCGGCACCTGGCCGAACTGACGCTCCAGCGGCGCGGTGACGAGCGACGCGATGGTGTCGGGACTGGCGCCGGGAAGCTGCGTGGTCACCTGGATCGTCGGGAAGTCGACTTGCGGCAGTGCCGACACCGGCAGCCACCAATAGCCGAGCAAACCGCCGAGCAGCAGCGCGACGCCGAGCAGCGAGGTCGCGACGGGCCGTTGGATGAACGGCGCGGAGACACTCATTGCGATGTGCCCGACCCGGCCCCCGAACGCTGCCGCCGGCGCTCGCCGCGGCGGCCCTCCCCACTCCCCGCGGGCGCGCCCTCGGCAGGTTTCGCCGCGGCCGGCGGCGTCTTCGCCCCGTCCTCCGTCGACACCTTGACCTTGGCTCCTTCGGTGAGGCGGACGAAGCCGCTGGTGACGACGGTCTCGCCCGGCTTCACGCCGTCGGCGATCACAGCACGGACGTCGTCCTGCTGCGCGACCGTCACGTTCCGCGCCGCGACGGTGCCGTCCTCCTTCACGACATAGACGAACGTTCCGTTCGGCCCGCGCTGCACAGCAGCGGTCGGCACCGTGACGACCTGCTTCAAGGTCTCGACCAGAAGCCGAACGTTGATGAACTGTCCGGGCCAAAGCTGCAGGCCGGGATTGGGAAACTCGGCGCGCACCTTCACCGTGCCGGTCGTCTGATCGACCTGATTGTCGATGACCTTCAGCGTCCCGCGATCGACCACCGTCTTGTTGTCGGCGCCGAGCGCCTCGACCGCGAGCGTTCCTTCGCCGAACGCCTTGTTGACGCGGTTCAACTGCTGCTGCGGTATGCTGAAGAAGATCGAGATCGGCTTGAGCTGCGTGATGACGACGATGCCCGTCGTGTCCGACGCGTGCACGATGTTGCCCTCGTCGACCTGACGCAGGCCGGTGCGGCCGGCAATCGGCGCGACGATCTTGGTGTAGCCGAGGATCGCCTGCGCATTTTCAATCGCGGCCTGGTCGAGCTTCACCTGCGCCTCGAGCTGCGCCACCTGCGCGCGCTGCGTGTCCACCTGTTGCTTGCTGCCGGCGTTCGACACGGCAAGGCGGGCGTAACGGTCGAGGTCGATCTTGGCGTTGGCGAGCAGCGCCTCGTCCTGCGCCTTCTTCGCCACGGCCTGATCCAACTGCGCCTGATAGGTCGTCGGGTCGATTTCGGCGAGCACATAGCCGCGCTCGACGTCCTGACCTTCGTTGAACAACACCTTGATCAGCTTGCCGTCCACCTGCGGACGCACGGTCACGGTGTTGAGCGCCTTCGTCGTGCCGACGCCGTCGAGATAAACCGGAACGTCGGCCACGGACGCGGTCTTCGCCAGAACCGGCACCGGACCGTCGCCGCCGCGAAAGCGGCTCATGCCCTGGCGATGCTGTTGCTGCCATGGCCCTTCGACCCAAAGCACGACCGCGCCGATGACGGCGCAGCCGATCAGGATCGAGAACAGGCGGCTGCGCCAGGAGCGGCCGGGCCGCGTCGGCGCGCGGCGCTCCTCTTCGCTCGCGACGGCGTGTTGTTCGGACTTATCGAGCATGACGACGCGACTCTATGTAGGGCTCCCAGCCGCCGCCGAGAGCCTGATACAGGCTGACGATCGCCTGCAGCCGCAGCAGCCGCGCTTGCGAGAGCGCGTCCTGGTTCTGAAACAGCGTCTGCTGCGCGTTGAGCAAGGTGACGAGATCGATCGTGCCTTCGCGCAATCGCGTTTCGGAAAGATCGAAGGCGCGGCGGGAGCTTGCGACCGCCTCGCGCAACAACCGTTCGCGCTCCGCCGTCTGGCGCACCGCGATCAAGGCGCTCTCGACATCGGCGAAGGCGGAGACCACAGACTTGCGATAGGTCTCCAGCAGTTCATGCTCCAGGCCACGCTGCAGCTTCAATTGTCCCTGCAAGCGGAAGCCGTCGAAGATCGGCTGCGTCAGCCCCGCGGCGACGTTGTAGAAAGCCGCCTGCGGCGTGAACAACGTCTTCAGCGCGGCGCTCTGGTAGCCGCCTTCCGCCGTCAACTGGATGCTCGGAAAGAAGGCGGCGCGCGCGGCATAGACGTTGGCGGACGCGGAGGCAAGGTTGGCTTCCGCCATCTGGATGTCGGGACGCTGGATGAGGAGCTCGGAGGGAAGCCCCGGCGTCACGCGCGGGATGGCGACGCGCGCCATGCTGCCGCCGCGAATGTCGACAAATTCCGGCGGACGGCCGATCAGCACGGCAAGGACGGTGATCGTCTGCTGCCGCGTCTGCTCGAGCTGCGGGATCGCCGCCCGCTGCGTCGCGAGAAGGCTTTCCTGCTGTGCGATGTCGAGGTCGGAAACCGTGCCGACGTTCAGCCGCTCACGGATGACTCCGAGAATGCGCGACGCGCTCGCCACGTTCTCGCGCGCGATGCGCAGCCGGTCCTGCGCCGCGAGCACCTGGAAATAGGCATTGGCGACGCTCGCCAGCGTGCTGAGCCGGACAACGTCGCGGTTGAAACGGGCAGCGACCGCGGTCTCCTGCGCGGCCGCGAGCGTCGCGCGGTTCTTGCCCCAGAAGTCGATCTCGTAGCTCGCGGTCAGCGAAGCCGAGAACAACTGGCGCTGGCGGCTGCCGCCGACGGTATTGCCGGTTCCGGTCGCCAGCGACGACTGCGAACGCGACGCGCTCGCGTCGAGATCGACAGCGGGCAGCAGCGGCGCGCCGGCGACCTGCGCCTGCGCGTCGGCCTGGACGATGCGCGCCACGGCGACGGCGATGTCGAAATTGTCGGCCGCGGCGTCTTCCATCAGACGGGTCAATTCGGGCGTACGGAAACCGCGCCACCAGCCCGGGCGCGGCGGCGCGGCCTGGGCTGCGGCGCCCTTCGGCGCGGCGCGATAGGCCGACGGCAAATCGAACGTCCACAACGGTTGCGGCTCGACGGTGAGGCAACCCGCAAGCAGGGGCAGCGCCGCCACGACGAACACGATACGTAACGCTTGCGTCGCCGCGACGCGGATCGTGGTCATCGCCCGGCGGGCGGATATCTGCGTCATCGACTCACGCTGCGGAGGTTGAGCACGCCAAGGCGTCTACTGCGTCTTCGGAGGCGTGGACGGCTGCCGGTGCGGTGGCCAGTCCGCCAGCTTGTTGCGGCCCGCCGCCGACATTTGCGCCGCAGCCAATGCAAGCAGATTTTGCAGCGATTCGTCGAATTTTTGTCGCGCCGCGCGGGTTTGTCCCATGGCGAGGCGCAGCCGCCCGATGTCGAAGGGATCGGCACGCAATGCCGCGCGCACGACATCCTGCGCCTGGCGGTAAGCGTACTGAGCGGCTTCTACATCGGTGCTGTTGGCGCGAAAATTCTCGCGCAGGATCCGCGCATCGCTCTCCGGCAACGTCGCCGCCAGGCGATTGATGCGGCCTGCCGCCGTGCGGTCGATGACCGCCGGGCCGGGAATCGGCGCGATGTAGTGCTTGATCGCCAGCGCCCCCACGATGCCGACGAAAAACAGGTTCAGGGCGAGCGAAACGAGCAGGAGCAACCGTCCGCTTGCCGCCTGCCCGCCCAGAGCGGCCGTCGCCAGTTTCATGGCCGCGCCCCCGTCATCGGCTCGGGCTCGGACACCAGCGCGCCGAGGTCGGCCTCAACGAAAGAGCCGGCGGTCGCCGTTGGCACCGACGAATCGATCGGCGCGATGGTGATCCCGAACAGGCCGATGGCGAGACCCAGGCAGCCCGCGAGCGCCAACCCCGCGACGCGCGGCCAGGCCGGCGCGAAATCGTAATTGAGCAGCGCGTCGGGCCACCACCGGGCCACGATCGAGCGGCGCTGCGCCGGCAACGGCCGCGCCTCCAGCCGCGACACAACGCGCGCGCCGGCCGTCTCGGCGCACGCCGCGTCGGGCATGCCCTGCGTGACACTGGCGCGGAGGGCCGCCTCCATACGGCGCGCCTCTTCATGCATGGCGCGCGCGCGATGGTCGGCCGCGATCAGCCGCAGCGCGGCGGTCCGTTCCCGCTCCGGCCATACCGCGAGATCCGGCCCCAGCGCGTCCAGGCGATCGAGGAATTGCATGGGTGTCATGGTCCTAGTCCTCATTTCCTTCGCTCAGGTCCGATCCGAGCTTGCGGCGCAGACTGCGCCGGGCGCGAACCAAAAGCGTTTCGACGCCGGATACCGATGTATCGACAATCGCGGCGACTTCGGCATTGCTCAGGCCTTCCCGGTAGGTGAGCACGATCGCGGCGCGCTGGCGCTCGGGCAGCGCGGCGATCGCTTCCGCGATGCGACGGTCCCGCTCCTCGCGCTCGAAGCGCTCCGCCGGCCCGGGCGCGGTGTCGGCCACCCCTTCGGCGGCCTCGAGGCCGAGGGGGGCCGGTCGACGCCGCCGGCTGAGGCAGAGGTTGAGAACAATGCGATAGAACCAGGTGCGGAAGCTCGCCAGCGGTCGCCAACGGGGCGCGTTGACCCAAACGCGCAAGAGCGCCTCCTGCACGACCTCCTCGGCATCGGCCTCGCTTCCCACCATCCGGCGCGCGAAACCGGCTGCCGGCGCGGAATGCCGCCGCGCGAGCACCCTGAATGCCTGCCGGTCGCCCCCGGCAATGCGATGCATGAGGCTTTCATCGCTCGGCTCCCGCATGCCAGGTCGTCGCCCCACTCCCGCCGGCTATCGCCGCGCTCTCCCAACCGTCACGGCGTGGAGACACTTCGCACCGGCGATTGTACCTGGAGTTGTAACGATCGGCGAAATTCCACATCATCCGGCCCTCGACAGCGGCGCATGCTGCGGCCTGTCGAAACCTTTAAACGCCGCTCCACACCGAATCCTGCGGCTTGGGGGAACGCCAGCAACAAAGGGCCTCCCTTTCCATAATCAGGTCCGGCGGACCAAAAAACATCATCAGATTGGTAGCCTGCCCGGACGCGATGGCGTATTGCACATTGTATTCCAAGAGATGATTGGGCTGGAGGAGACTGATGACGATCAATCGACGGACTTTCGGGAAAATCGCGGCGGCCGGCGCGGTCGGCGGGCTGGCGCTGCCGTATGTCGCGCGCGAAGGCTACGCCGCGGCGGCGCATACCCTCAAGCTCACCTTCGCCGACACGCGCAACCATCCGCTTCTCGGCGTGCTCGAGCGCTTCGCGGAGAACGTCAAGAAAAAGACCGACGGCGCGGTCGAAATCCAGGTCTTCAGCACCGGCGAACTCGGCAGCCAGACCAATATCCTCACCGGCATGCAGACCGGCATCATCGACCTCTGCGCCCACACCTCGGGCTTCATCGACACCCTGTTCCCGCAGTTCCAGGTCGTCGACCTGCCGTTCCTGTTCAGCGATTCCGCCACGGCCGAGAAGATGCTCGACGGCAAGGTCGGCAAGCAGCTTCTCGACCTCATGCCCACCAAGGGCATCTATGGCCTCGGCTACGGTCACTGGGGTTGGCGCGTGTGCTCGACGATCGGACGCAAGATTCCGAAGCCCGCGGACATCAAGGGGCTGAAAGTTCGCGTCCAGCCGGGCCCGATCTTCGCCGCGACCTTCCGCGCGCTGGAAGCGAGCCCGATCGCCATCGACTACAGCGAGGTCTATCTCGCGCTGTCACAGCATACCGTCGAAGCGGTTGAAACGCCGATCATCGCGCTGCCGACGGCCAAGCACTATGAGGTCGTCAACACCATCAACCTGTTGAACCACGTCTATAACGCGGGCGCGCTGATGGCGAGCAAGCGCAAGTTCGACGCGCTGCCGAAGAATCACCAGGAGGCGATCCGCGCCGCGACGGTGGACCTGACGGCCGACTGGCGCAAAACCATCAAGGAAAAGACGGACGAGACGGCCGAGTTCCTGAAAGGCAAGGGTCTCACCATCAACGAGGTGGACCGCCCCGCCTACCGCAAGGCGACGGACAGCGTCTACAAGGAGTTCAAGCCGATCGTGGGCGCGGAACTCTTCGACGCCGTCCTGAAAGAAGCCGGCCAAGGCTGATCGGCCCGCCGTGACGATCCTTGAACCGGGCGCACAAGCCCTTCCGCAGGATGCCGCGAGCGAGGTTCTCGCTCCGGTATCCGAGCCCGTACTGGCTGAATGGCAGCGCGGGCCATTCGCGCACGCCGTGCGCACCGTTCTCGACGGCCTGGACTCCGTTGCCAGGATCGTCCTGGTCGTGGCCCTCCTCGGAGAGCTGAGCGTCGTTCTTTTCGACGTCAGCATCCGCGTTCTCTACACGCACTCGCTCCTCTGGGCCGAGGAGGCGTCGAAACTCTGCCTGACGACGCTATCGTTCATCGGCGGAGCCCTCGCCTATCGCGCGCGCCACCACACCGCCATCCAGTTCGTAACGCGCTTCTTCCCGGAAAACATACGCGAGGGTGTCGCCGTAGGGGTCGACGCTTTTATTCTTTGCGTCGCCATCGTCACGGTCTGGGTGTCGTTCGACCTGCTCACCATCGCGTCCTACTCGGTGACGCCGCTGCTGCAGATCAATCAAGTCTGGCTCGCCCTGCCGTTCACCGTCGGCCTGTCGCTCGTCGGCCTGTTCGCCTTGGAACGGCTGCTCTTCTATCACGCGGTTCCGGCCGTATTGAAGGCGCTGCCGATCGTCATCGCCATGATCGCGCTGGTGACGGCGATCGGCTACATGCCCGGCCCGAAGTTCGGCGTCAGCGCCACCCTCGGCGTGATGCTGCTCTTGTTCTTCATCGCCGTGCTTCTTGGCCTGCCGGTCAGCTTCTCGATGCTGCTCGGGTCGCTCTTCTTTCTCCAGGTCACCGATTCCGCGCCGCTCGTCGCGGCGGCCCAGAACACGCTCGACGGCACCGGACATTTCATTCTCCTGACCCTGCCGTTCTTCATCTGGGCCGGCCTGATCATGGAGAAGGGCGGCATCAGCGTACGGCTGGTGCGCTTCGCCACCGCCTTCGTCGGGCATCTGCGCGGCGGTCTGTTACAGGTGGTCGTGGTGACGATCTATCTGATCTCCGGCATCTCCGGATCGAAGGCGGCCGATGTCGTCGCGGTCGGCTCGGTGCTGCGCAGCGAGTTGCGCCGCAAGGGCTACAAGCCGGAGGAAGGCGCCGCCGTGCTGTGCGCGGCCGGCGCCATGTCGGAAACGATCCCGCCCAGCATCGCCATGCTGGTCCTGGGTTCGGTCGCCCCGATCTCGATCGGAACGCTGTTCATCGCCGGCCTTCTGCCCGCCGCGGTGATCGCGATCTTCCTCATGGTCCTGATCTGGTTCCTCGCGTGGAAACGCGGCGAGGAGGCCTCACCGCGCGCCAGCATCCGGGAATTCTCCCTTGCCGCGGCCGGCGCCGTTCTGCCGCTGATCATGCCCGTGATCATGGTGGTCGGCATCAAGTTCGGCATCGCGACGCCGACCGAGGTGTCCGCCGTCGCGGTCTTCTACGGCATCGTCCTGGCGACGGCGGTTTACCGCTCGATCGGCCTGAAGAAGTTCTTCGAGGTCGCCGTCGAATGCGCGCTGCTTGCCGGCATGGTGTTGTTCATCATCGCGGCGGCCGGATCGTTCGCCTGGACCTTGACCGCCGCCAATCTGCCGGCGGCGCTCGTGAAGGTGCTCCACCTGGTCGGTGACAGCCCTGCCTTCTTCCTGATCGGATCGATGCTGTTGCTGATCGTGGTTGGCTCCCTGCTCGAGGGCCTGCCGGCGCTGATCATCCTGGGGCCGTTGCTGCTACCGATCGCCAACTCGCTCGGTATCGACAGCATCCACTACGCGATGGTGATGCTGCTCGCGATGGGCATCGGCATCTTCATCCCGCCGATCGGGATCTGTTTCTACATCTCGTGCGCCGTCACGGGCGCCGAGGTCGAGCGGACATCGAAGACGATGCTGCCCTATCTGGCGGTGCTGATCCTCGGCGTGCTGGCGGTGGCGTTCGTGCCGTGGTTCACCCACGCGGTGCCGAACTTCTTCGGCTCGCGCTGAGCGGCCATCCTCTATCCGGCCGGGCGATAGTCCGGCCGGATCGGTCCTGAAACGCCTTCGAAGGCGCCCTCCACCAACTCGCAGACCAAAAGGCGCGCCGGATCCACGGGACCGGGCATCACCGCACGCCCTTTCGGGATCGGCTTGAATCCCATGCGCCCGTAATACGGCTCGTCCCCGACGAGCACGACGAGACGATGCCCCTTGGCGCGCGCCTCGTCGAGTGCGCGATGGATCAGGATCTGGCCGATGCCGCGGCTGCGGAACGGCGGCTCGACCGTTACGGGCCCGAGGAACAGCGCCGGCGCATCGCCGACGCGGATCGGCGACTGCCAGATCGAGCCGACCAGCAGCGTCCCGATGCGCGCCGTGAACGAAAGGTCGAGCCGATGCGGCACGCGCTCGCGAATGCGAAAGGCGGTGCGCGCGAAGCGGCCGGGGCCGAACGTGCGCTCATGCAGACGCCCGATTTGCGCCGCGTCGGCTTCCGTTTCCGGCAGGATGGTGAGGGATAAATCGTTCATCGGTCGAGAGGCGATTACCACCCTGCCCGGCTGAAATCCATTGAACCTTGCGGTTAGCGTGTGGTTTTTCTTACGAAGATGCAGGTACGCCCGCAGGGCGATAAGGACGGTTCCACGGAGATCGCATGGGTTTGCTCGTCGACGGCGTCTGGAAGGATCAATGGTACGACACGAAGGCGAGCGGCGGTCGCTTCGAGCGCGAGCCGACGCGTTTCCGCAACTGGGTGACGGCCGACGGCAGCGCCGGGCCGAGCGGACATGACGGCTTCAAGGCGGAGCGCGGACGCTATCACCTCTATGTCTCCCTTGCCTGCCCGTGGGCGCATCGGACGCTGATCTTCCGCAAGCTGAAGCGGCTCGAGGATGCGATCTCGGTCTCGGTCGTGTCGCCGCATATGGGCGAGAAAGGTTGGACCTTCGACACCAGCGACGGCGGCGAGCCCGATCCGATCAACGGCAAGGCGCGACTCTACGAGGTCTATCTCGTCGCCGACGCGCACTATAGCGGCCGCGTCACCGTCCCGGTGCTGTGGGACAAGCAGCGGGATACGATCGTCAACAACGAGTCGGCGGAGATCATCCGCATGCTCAACTGCGCGTTCGACGCGTTCACGCCGGTGCGCACGGATTTCTATCCGCCGGCGCTGCGCGGTGAAATCGACGCGGTCAATGCGCGCGTCTACGCGCAGGTGAACAACGGCGTCTATCGCGCTGGCTTCGCGACCACGCAGGCCGCGTATGAGAGCGCCTTCCATGTCCTGTTCGACGAACTCGACGCGCTCGAGGAGCGCCTGTCACGCCAACGTTATCTCGTCGGCCCGGAGATGACGGAGGCGGACTGGCGGCTGTTCACCACGCTGGTGCGCTTCGATGCGGTCTACTTCGGCCACTTCAAGTGCAATTTGCGGCGCATCGTCGACTATCCCAATTTATCGAACTATTTACGGGATCTCTTTCAAGTCCCCGGAGTCGCCGAGACCGTCAATTTCGACCACATCAAGCGGCATTATTACACCAGCCACAAAACCATCAATCCAACCGGCATTGTGCCGCTCGGACCGGCGCTCGACCTCATGGCGCCGCATGATCGCGCGCGTTTCGCATAGAAATGCGCCTGCATTACCAGAACTCGCTCAGTGGCTCTCCATCGACCACTTCCGCGATGCGACGGCGGGTGGCGCCGGCTGTCTCCGGAGGCAATGCGTCCGGGGCGAAAAATCCGTGGTCCACAATCTCGCGATTCGGTTGCGGCGGCGTCTGCGTGAAAGCGCGCACCACATAAAGTGCGACATGATCGCGCTGCGCCGGACCGCGATTGAGGTAGACGGCGAAAAGCTCCGGCTCCGCCGTCAGCGTCACATTGCCCTCCTCCCGTAGTTCGCGCGCGACCGCCTGCCGCAGCGTTTCGCGGCTGTCGACGCCGCCGCCCGGAAGGTGCCAACCCGGCAAGTAGCTGTGTTTGACGAGGAATATCGAGCCGTCGGGCGCGAATACCATGGCGCGCACACCGAGCGTCACGCCGCGGACCAGGCGCCCCGAAATGTGGATGCCCATCAGAACGAGCGGGCTCAGACGGCTTATCAGGCGTGTCATTGATTCCTATTGTCCCCGGAGCCGCGCATGCCAAGCATGGCTGCTCTGTTTGCTTCACCTTGTGGCGCTTCCCGTCATGCCTATTTGACGGGTGTCCTTCGCGGCGGGCCGTTCCCCCTCCCTCGCCCCGCCGTCGAGACGGCGCCCCTCCCCCCGGGGGCGCCGTCATTTTTTTGGCGACCGAAATCGCCGACCGGTGTCGATCTCAACATATTTTTGCGGAAAGTTCGTGCCGCCGCGCGCGGATATTCTCGGAAATACGGTTCCTGCTTTCCAAGGTCATGCTCTAAAGATGCACCATGTTCGTCCTGGCGCATCTTTCCGATCCGCATCTTGCGACCGTGCCGCAGCCGCGCCTGTCGGAACTGATGGGCAAGCGAGCCATCGGATTCGCGAATTGGCGACGCCGACGCAGCATCCATCACCTGTCCAACGTTCTCGATGCCGTCACGCGCGACGTCGCCGCGGCGAACCCGGACCACATCGCCGTCACCGGCGACCTCGTGAACATCGCGCTGCCGGGCGAGTTCGCGCCGGCGCGCGCCTTCCTGGCGCGGCTCGGGGCGCCCGATCGGGTGACGTTCGTCCCAGGTAACCATGACGCTTATGTGCGCGCGGCGGGGGCCCACGCGCAGCAGCACTGGAGCGACTACATGCGCGGCGACGGGATCGGCTCGGCGGCGCCGGACGCCGCGCCCGTTCCCTTTCCCTTCGTGCGGCGGCGTGGCGACGTCGCATTCGTCGGCCTCTCCACCGCGATCCCGACCGGACCGTTCATGGCGACCGGACGGCTCGGTGCGGATCAGCTTCTGCGGCTCGACGCCACGCTTTCACAACTGCGCAACGAGGGGCTTTTTCGCGTCGTGCTGCTGCACCATCCGCCGCTGTCCGGCGGCCGCGACCGGTTCAAACGCCTGATCGACGCCGGCGCCTTCCGGCAGGTGTTGCGCGAACGCGGCGCGGAGCTGGTGCTGCACGGCCACGCGCACACCCGCTCTCTGGTCTGGCTCGCTGGGCCGGAGCGGAAAATCCCGGCCGTTGGCGTACCGTCGGCGTCGGCGTCGACGACGCTGGATGTCGAACGCGCGGGATACAATCTCTATCGCATCGAGGACGGCCGCTGCGAAATGGAAAGTCGTTCCTACGAACCAAGCGACGGCGGGATCGTCACCACCGCAACGGCGGATCTGTCGCGCGCGCCCTGAGCGCGATCAATATCCGAACGGATCGAGGAACCAGGCGGCCGCGAACAGCGCGCTCACTCCGATCGCCGCCCCGAGCAGCAAAAGGCCAAAGCCACGCCATCGCCGCGCGCGGCGCAACGACGCGAAGTAACGGACTTGCGATTCGGGCGCGGCCGCGCCGTCCGCAAGCTGGCGCTCGCGTTCGATCAACCGCCGCGCGACATAGGCCGTGACCGCTTGAACGATGTCCGGAATTTCCGACGACTCGGCCAGGATACGGCGGCCAAAACGGCTATCCTGCAGCAGGCGATAGGTCCGCTTGTCCCGCGCCATCGCCACATGCGCGATCATGTCGACCCACAGCCGCGGCTGGTCGCCGCGCGAGAAGCCGCGATCGAAAAGCTCGACTTCGGGCGGCACCTCCGCAAAGACCGGATCGAGTGCCTCGCTCAGCAATTCAAGCCGCGCCAGTTCGGCGTCCCGCAGGTCGACGACGACTCCAGTGCGCTCGGCCGCCTCGATACGGGCTTGCCGCATCGCCTCCTTCAGCCGAGAGAGGCGCGGATCGTTTGCTGGTGAAAACGCGTGCTCAGGCTCGCTCATGGTTAACAAAGTATCACCGGGAAGGCCCGAGACAAAGCGGCCGATTGGCGTTATCGCTATGTTTTTGCGTCCAAAAACGGGACAGATCGCATGTCGTCGAACGAACTGGCGTCGAGCGCGTCGAAGGTACAGCGCGCCGCCGACGCCCTCGGACTGAAGATTCAAGTGAGGCAGATGGAGGCATCGACCCGTACGGCCGAGGAGGCCGCCGCCGCGTGCGGCGTGACCGTCGGCCAGATCGTCAAATCGCTCGTCTTCGTCGGGGCGGAGAGCGGCAAGCCGTACCTGCTGCTCGTCGCCGGCAACAATCGCGTCAACGAGAAGGCGATGGCGAGCCATCTCGGCGAGAAACTGCGGCGGCCGGACGCCGACGCCGTCCGCGCCGTGACCGGCTACGCCATCGGCGGCATTCCGCCGTTCGGGCACGCCCAGCCGCTCGCCACCTACATGGATCAGGACCTGCTCGGCTATCCTATCGTCTGGGCCGCCGCCGGTACGCCGCGCGCCGTTTTCTCCAGCGCGCCGTCCGCGCTGCGCGACGCCACCAAGGCGCACGTCGTGCGCGTCACGTGAGGGAAAGGCTCTTTCTTTTTTGCCCTCTCAAGGGGCGTTACGGCCCGGCTCTCGCCGAACGTCGGTCAGACACTCAGGATGAGGAGAGAGCGGCGCTCCTGCCGTCGCCGCGCAGCGAGCGCAACCAACTCGACTTGTAGCCGCGAACATATTGCGCGGGATAGCTCACATCGGCGTCGAGAGCTGAAGCCGCGCGCCACGGCCAATGCGGGTCCGACAGCATGCCGCGCGCCAGCGCCACGAAATCGGCATCGCCGTCGCGGATGATTTGCTCGGCATGGTGCGGATCGAAGATCATGCCGACCGCCATGGTCGGAAGGCCGGCCTTTTCGCGCAGGCGGCGGGCGAATTCGACCTGATGTCCCTCGCCGATCGGAATCTTCTGGTCCACGGACAAGCCACCCGTCGTCGCGGTGATGTAGTCGCAACCGAGATCTTTCAGCTTCGCGGCAAAGACCTCGGCATCCGCCGGCGTCCAACCTCCCTCCGCCCAGTCCGTGACGGAGTGGCGCACCCCCATCGGCCGATCCGCCGGCCAGACCGCGCGCATCGCGGCGAAGACCTCGAGCGGATAGCGCATGCGGTTCTCGATCGCGCCTCCGTAGGCATCGGTGCGCGTGTTCGACAGCGGCGACAAGAATTCGTGCAGCAAATAGCCGTGCGCGATGTGCAGTTCGATGAGATCGATGCCGATGCGGGCCGCGCGACGCGTCGCCTCGACATGCGCATCTTTGGCGGCCGCCAACCCTTCGGCATCAAGTTCGCGCGGCGCCGGCCAGCCCGGACCATGCGGCAGAGCCGAAGGCGCAATCGTCTCCCACGGCTCCTCGCCCGCCGGCAGAGGCTCGCCTCGACCGATCCATGGCAGGCGCGCGGAACCCTTGCGGCCCGAATGCGACATTTGCATGCCGATCCGCGCGCGGCCGGCGTTGTGGCAGAAATCGACGACGCGCGCGAGCTGGCGCTCGTTGTCATCGCTGTAGAGCCCGAGGCAACCATGCGTGATGCGCCCGCGTGCCTCCACATGTGTCGCCTCGATGATGACGAGACCGGCGCCGGACACGGCGAACTTGCCGAGGTGCATCAGGTGCCAATCGGTCGCGCTGCCATCGACCGCGCTGTACTGGCACATCGGCGACACGACGATGCGGTTCGGCAGCGTTAGTCCCCGCAGCGTCATCGAAGAAAACAGCGCACTCGACATCGACCTGCTCCCGTCCCTGCAATGGGAAGATCACTGATTATTGGTGGCGCGGTAAGCTTTCGAACGCCGCGGCGACGATCGCCGCCTGATCCTTGTCGTGATCGCCGTGGAAGCTTCCCGCGGGCGACGGCGATTCCGGTCGGCCGACGAAATGCAGCTTCGGCCTGCGGTGGCCGGCCGCGATCGCCAGGTTTTCAAGACGCGGCCGCAGCCACGACCAGATACCCATGTTCTCCGGCTCTTCCTGGGCGACGACAAGCTCCGCGTCCGGCGAGGCCGCGAGAAGGGCCGAGAGCGCCGCGGCCGGCAGCGGGTAGATCATCTCAAGGCGCGCGATCTGGACATCGCCGGCATTCCGTTCGGCCCGCTCATGCTCAAGCTGATAGGCGATCTTGCCGGTACAGAAGAGAATACGGCTTGCGCGTGTGGGTCCCGATGCGATCACCGGTGTAAACGCGTGGCCGGTTCCGAAATCGGAAAGCGGCGACATCGCCGCCGGCAGTCGCAGCAGAGCCTTCGGCGCCAGCACGATAAGAGGCTTGCGGACACGCCGCAGCACCTGACGCCGCAACAGGTGAAAGTAATTTGCCGGTGTCGATGGATTGGCGACCTGGATATTGTCGCGCGCGGCGAGTTGCAGGTAGCGCTCCGGCCGCGCCGAGGAATGCTCGGGTCCCTGTCCTTCCAGCCCATGCGGAACGAGCATGACGAGGCCGGACGGCTGGATCCATTTCTCCTCGCCGCTGACGACAAACTGGTCGATCACGATCTGGGCGCCGTTCGCGAAGTCGCCGAACTGCGCCTCCCACATCGTCAGGGCGTCCGGCCGCTCCAGACTGTAGCCATACTCGAAGCCCAGCACGCCATATTCGGAGAGCGGGCTGTTGAGGATCGTGAACGGCGCCTGTCCCGGCTCGAGCCGCGCGATCGTCGAGACTCTCCGGCCTGTTACCACGTCGACAATGCCGAAATGCCGGCTGGAGAACGTGCCGCGCACGGCGTCCTGTCCGCTGAGGCGAACCGGCACGCCTTCGGTGACGAGCGAGGCAAAGGCGAGCGCTTCGCCGAGCGACCACGGAACGCCGCGCGTGGCGGCATCGGCGCGCTGCTCGACGAGCCGCCTGACTTTCGGATGAACGGAAATATCCGCGGGCGGGGTCGAGAGCGCCTGCAAAAGACGCTGCAAGCGATCCTCCGCGAGGCCGGTCCGCGGCTCCTCCACTTGGTGCGCGCGCGGCCTGAAAGGCTCCCACCGGCCGCCGGGATAGGCGGTCTCGTTGGGGCGCCAGTCGCCGGCCGCGTCGTAACCCTGCTGAAGCGTGCTCGCATACTGTTGGCCGATGCCGGCCGCGGCGTCGGAGGAGAGCACGCCCTCCGCCAGCAGACGCTTCTCGAACTGCTCACGGGCTGAAGGATGCGCATCGATCGCCGCGTAAGCCACGGGCTGCGTGAAGCGCGGCTCATCGAGTTCGTTGTGCCCGTTGCGGCGGTAGCAGACGAAATCGATCACGACGTCGCGCTCGAAACGCTGGCGGAACGCCATCGCGAGATCGGCCGCCCGCACGCAGGCTTCCGCATCGTCGCCGTTCACATGGATGATGAGCGCGTCGATCGCCTTGAAGGGGCCGGTGCAATGCCGGGAGGTCCGCCCTTCCGCGGGTTCGGTCGTGAAGCCGATCTGGTTGTTGACGACGACATGCACCGTGCCGCGTGTCGTAAAGCCCGGCAGCGCGGCGAGTTGAAGCGTCTCGGCGACGATGCCCTGTCCGGCGACGGCGGCGTCGGAATGGAAGAGCAGCCCGAGAATGCGCGCCGCATCCTTCTCTTGCCGCAGATCCTGCCGCGCGCGCACGCGGCCGAGCACCATCGGATCGACCGCCTCGAGATGCGACGGATTGGGACAGAGCGTGACGCGCAGCTTGCGGCCTTCGACTGCGTACTCAGTCTCCGCGCCGAGATGATACGGCACATCGGCCGCGACGCGCGCATCGGCGGGAAACGGATGCGCGCCCTTGAATTTCGCCATCAGCTCCGGAAGCGGCAGGCCGAAGATAATTCCCATCAGGCTCGTGCGGCCACGATGCATCGGGCCGACGACCACCTCCTCGACGCCGCTGAGAGCCGCCGCGCGGAAAAGCCGGTCCATCAAGGGAAAGAGCGACTCCGCGCCTTCCGCCCCGAAGCGCTTCTTGGTCGGATATTTGCGCCCGAGGAAACCTTCGAGGATTTCCGCCTGCACGAGCTTTTCATAGGTCTTCAAGAGTTCGGCGCGCGACAGAGGCGCGCGGTCGCGCTCGAACGCCGCATGCGCCCAGGCGCGCATTTCGGGATCGTCGATATGAGCCGTTTCGATCGTCAATGACGAGCGATAAAGCGCCGATAACGGTCCGAGCCCGCGACCCGCGTCGTCGCCGGCTGCCAGATTGCGCTCGAACGCCCGATCGTCCTCCTGGCCGCTTCGTCCCAGCGGATCGAGCGCCGCGCCGAGGTGTCCACGCTGACGAACGATCTCGGCCAGCAACGCCATCGGAGCGCCCGCGCCATTCGATTGGCCTTGATCTCCTTCCGGCTGCGACAGCGCGCGCGCCAGATCGAACGCGCCGCGCCAGCTTGCGTCGACCGACATCGGGTCGGCCTCGTAGCGCCGATAAAGGTCCTCCAGAAACGAGACGCTCGTGCCGATGAAGCCGTTCATGATGATGATTGATCCCGTTCGGCCGAGTCTGTCGTCTCAGCGGACAACGCGCCGATCTTGTGCCGGCCGCATGGCGCTCACGCCGCCGCTCCCGTCTTGATGGCCGCGCGCAACGCCGCAAGCGTTCCGCCCCGCATGACGGAGCCGGGAAGTGGATGCCCGACGACATCTTCCGCAAGGCGCGCCGAGGCAATCAGCTTCGCCAGGTCGACGCCGGTCTCTATTCCCATCTCGTCGCACATGAAAACCAGATCTTCCGTGCACACATTGCCGGCCGCGCCCTTGTGACCGGCGAACGGACAGCCGCCGAGGCCGGCAACGGACGAATCGAAGATGGTCACCCCCATCTCCAGCCCCGCATAGGCATTCGCGATCCCCATTCCGCGCGTGTCGTGCAGATGCAGGGCAATCTGCAGATCGGGATATGCCTCGCGAACCGCGCCCACCAGCCGCTTCACGCCGACAGGCGTCGCCCACGCCATCGTATCGGCGAGCGATACAAGCTTGATGGCGAACCCCTCGTCGGCGGCCGCCCTGACGAGCTTGCCGATCAGGTCCACGACATGCGACGTCGGGACGTCGCCCTGATAGTTGCAGCCGAAGGCGGCACGGATGGAGGCGCGCTCGACCGGCACGTTGTTCGCCCTGTACATCGCCGCGATGCTGCGTTCGGCCTCGATATCCTGCGCCGCCGTGCGGTTCTGGTTGCGCTTCAGGAAAATCTCGGACGCCGTCAGCGACAGAGACCCCCTCACGTCGAGCCGGCCCGTCGCCAGCGCGCGCTGCAGGCCCTTCTCGTTCAGCCACAGCGCGGTGTAGCGAACGCCCGGCTTACGCGTGAACCCGGCCACGACTTGGTCGGCATCCGCCATCCCGGGAACGTTCTTCGGATTCACGAACGAAACGACCTGGATTTGATTCAGGCCGGTTTCCGAGAGGCTGTCGATGAGTTCGATCTTCCGCGCGGTCGCAATTGCGCCGCGCTCGAACTGGAAGCCTTCTCGCGGCCCCTCTTCATTGATCTGTATCGCCTTCGGCAAATCCGACATTGCAGTTCCTTCGAAAGCCGCCGTGACAGCGTGACGGCGGAAGCATCGCACGCGCCACCGCCGCGCGCTACGCCTCTTGCCGGGCGGTTTCCATCGCGGGTTTTCTGACTTCAAGTTCAGTCAATATAGCGTCGCCATCGCTTCCGAGCGGCCGCATCAATCCACGGGCGAGCGGCGGTGTGCCTTTGAGGCGCAACGGGCTCGCCAGCAGCGGCCAATTGTTCCCGGCCTCGTCCTTTGTATAAAATACCAAGCCGCGTGCGCGCGTCCGATCGGACGCCAGCGCCTCCGCGGCCGACAGAACCGGCGCGGCGCGGTGACCGGCGTCGCGCAGGGCCTGCGCAAGGTCCTCGCGCGTGAATTCTTCCGCGCGTTCCAGCACCATCGCGCTATCCGAGCGAGCGGAGCCGTCGTCCTCCACCATCACGAAGCCGTCGCTCGCCCGCAGGACCCTGGGGTGCAACGCGGACTCGTCTGCGTTCCACAGCGGCATGGTGAGCCACGACCCGACATCCTGCATCGAGAGATCGATGGCTTGACCGAGCCCGGTCCGGTCCCGCGCCTCGAGGGCGCCGAGGATCGCGACGACAGCCATCTCCGCTCCCATGAGATCGGCGGACGAGATGCCGGACTTCACCGGGACATCGCCGGCGCGTGTCAAATCCATGAATCCGGACATCGCCTGGATCACGGTGTCATAGGCGGGCCGGCCGCTATAGATCGTGTCGGCGCCGAACCCCGAGACGGCGCAATAGACGAGCCGCGGATTGAGGCGCGCCATGGCCTCAATGGAGAAGCCGCGCTTCGCGAGAGCGCCGGGCTTCAAGTTCTCGATCAGGACATCGGAGCGCGCAATCAACTGCTTGAGGATCTCGACACCTTCCTGTGTCGCCAAGTCCAAGACCAATGTCCGCTTGTCGGCATTCGTGAGCGCGAAGAAATAGCCCGTGCCGTTTTGCGCCGGCGGCCAGTTTCGCACGGCCTCGCCTTCAGGCGGCTCGATCTTGATCACGTCGGCGCCGAGATTGGCGAGATGCCGCGCTCCGAGCGGCGCCGTCGTGTAGTGGCCAATCTCGATGACGCGCAGACCTTCAAGCGGCTGCACGTCCGATCGCGGCGCAGCGCTCGGCGCCGTCGCGGGGGCGGTCTGAACTAACGCGGTGATTTCCGCCCGATCCTCGTCGCGCTCGGGAATCCGCTCGGGCGACAGGCCCGGCGTCAGACTCATGCGCAACGGCGAAGCCGGCACGAACAGCGTCCCGGCGCCGCCGCGGACCGAGACACGACGGATGGCGCCACGGTGATCGAGGTTCGCCTCGCGCGGATATCCCTCGACCTTCGTCACCGGCCCGCAGGGAATGCCGATGCTTCCCAGCACTTCCACGCAGCGCTCGATCGTGTTCTCGCCGACCCATACCTGCAGAGCCCCGTCCACCTCGGCATGACGCGCCAGCCGGTCGGCGACACGGCGATAGCGCGGATCGTCGGCCAATTCCGGCCGGCCGAGCACGCCGCAAATGCGACGCCATTGATCGTCGCTCGCGGCGCAAATCAGCACCCACCCGTCACGCGCTCGATAGACGTTCCAGGGCGAGGCCATCGCATGTCTGTTGCCGACGCGCCCGACCCGCGCGCCGCTGTCCTCGAAAAGGCGTGGCAGAAACGTCGCCATCGCGGCAAAGGCGCAATCGTAAAGCGCCATATCGATCGCCTGGCCTTTGCCGGTTTGCTTGCGCACGCGAAGGGCCGCGAGGCACGCCGCCGCCGCATACACGCCGGTCATGAATTCGACGATGGGAAGCCGAATGGGTGCTGGCGGACCATCCGGCATTCCCGTCGTGTCCAGGATGCCCGACAGCGCCTGGATCTGCGCGTCCGAGAACGGCTCGCCGGCAGTCCCCCCGCTCTCCCCGAAAGCCGTGATGTCGCATTCGACACGCGTGGCCGCGCGCGGCCATGCGCCGGGGCGTGCCGCAGGATCGAGATCGCTCGACGTGATGAGGACGTCGCTTCGCTCGACGAGACGATCAAGCAGCGCCTGTTCCGAAACCTCTCCGCGACGAAGGCCGATGCTCTTCTTTCCGGCGATCATCTGGGCGCGATGCCGATGCTTGCCGGCAGGGGCACCGGATCGCTCCGGAACGATCACGGCGGCGCCGAGCTGGGCGAGAAGCGAACCGCAGACTCCGGCGCCGATGCGGTCCCCAAGTTCCGCGACGACGAGGCCGCTAAGAGGCGCGCGGCGCATCATCGCCGGCCACCATCGGCGAAGGCGCGACAGCGGCACGATCCGAACAGACAGAGCGATCCGGGCAGATGTGGCATGGAAAACGGGGCCGCTTGCGCCCCATCATCGATCGTTGCCGGGGCGCGGCGCATGGTGTTCGAATAGAGCGGAGGCATCGCCGGCTCGGTCAAATTTGGGATACTAAATTGCATGAAAAATGAGCATCATGCAACCGGCTTCCCGGCCCGTCCGTCAAACCTTTGTCGACTGTCTCTCGACCGGAAAGTGCCGTTCTTTTTTGTCCCATCGGCGAACGGTTCCGTCGAATCGACGGCTGCTTTCGGGAGAAAGCAGACCGTAGCGAGGGCCAAGAAGCCAGTTCGCTCCGCGGCCTGAATGGACAAGGTTGGATGCAAATGGAGTCTTCGTGCTGGCAAAATACAAGCGCTCGTTGTACGCTATAAGCGGGAGCGATGCAGTGACTTCAGAGATTTCATCAATCAAGCGTGCCCGACGAGCGGCGCCCGTTGCCCGCAAGCTCGGCAAGCCGCCGAAGCTCGAGTGGGAGACGGTCTGGGACATCATCGAGGCGGCCGGTTCGGAGAACCAGGAGCCGCCAAGCCGCAATTCGCTGACTTACAGCAGCATCAAGCGGATGATTTTGTTCGGCCAGCTCGGGCCGGGGCGAAAGCTCGTGCACGAGGAACTGGCCGAAGCTCTCAAGGTGTCGCGCACGCCGGTGCGTGAGGCCCTTGAACGGCTCTATCAGGAGGGTTTCGTCACCCGTTTACCCCGGCGCGGATTCTACGTCGCAGGCATTACACGCGACGAAGCCTACGGCCTCTATGGCGCGCGCGAGGCATTGGAGCTGTTCGCCCTGCAGGTGACCCTTGACCGCGGGCCCCTGCCGCGCAATGCGATGAACACGCTGATCGCCTATGCCAAGCGTTACGAGGGATTGATCGGCGGGCACGCCCTGACCGAGCACATCCTCGCGGACACGCTCTTTCACTTGAAGCTCGCCGAGTACTCGGGAAACCGTTATGTCGTGCGCCTTCTGGCGCAAACCTTCGAGCGCGCCGCGCTGAAGCGTCGGCACGAGGGCTATCGTTACGATCGCAGCAAACTTGCCGTGCCGGAACATAAAAAACTTCTGGACGCGCTTGCGAGGCACGACAAACGCGCCGCGATGCAGACGCTGCGCAAGCACGTGCAATCGGCGCGCGACGCCCTCCTCTCGCAGCTCTACGAAGTGCCGCCGCTCTCGTTCGATCCGCTTTGAGAGGCGCGACTATCCGACACCGCGCTGTCCGAGAATTCGGGCCGTGTCCGCTCCCGGCGGACTGGGCAGTCGCTCCGGACTTGCCGGCAAGCCGATACGATGCGGCGAGGAGAGGATCGGCACCTTCGCGCCTCCATCCACTTCGACGAACTGCACGAGATTCCGGCGGCGGATCGCCTCGTGAGCGAGAACCTCGCCCATTTCAAGAATGCCGACGGCTTCCATGCCGCTTTGTCGCAGAAAGGCGGCCGCAGCCTTCCGTGTCAGAGTTTTCGCATGCGCAAGAATGCGTTCCGCCGGCAAACCGCCACGTACGACAACCCAACCGTCGGCAGCTTCGCATATCTCCCACGGCGCGAGAGCCGTGCCGCCGTCCGGCCAGGCGAGCCCGGTGACCCATGTAAGCACGTCCTGCATCGATAGGTCGATGAGACCGCCAACGCCGGAGGCCGCCCGCCGCCGCAGCGCGGCGAGAACAAGCAGCGGCGCCGCATGGGCCGCAGCCTGATCCGCGATCGAGACCCCGACGCGTTGCGGGCGCTCCCCCTCTCCGACCAGCCACATCATGCCGACTTCGGCCTGCACGACGCTGTCGAGCGCGGGGCGCGACCCCGCCGCGCGGCCAAAGCCCGAGACCGAGCAATAGATCAGGCGGGGGGATATGCGGAGCAGTTCGTCGGGGCCTAGCCCAAGCTTGTTGAGCGCGCCCGGCCGCAGACTCTCCAGCAGGACATCGGCGGTGCGCACGAGCTCGACGAAACGCGCATGATCGGCCGGGTTCTTCAGGTCGAGAACGACGGACGCCTTGCCGAGGTTGCAATTGACGAAGTAGCCGCTGTGACCGCCGAACTGCGGGAGCCACCCTCGCGATACCTCGCCGCCAACGGATTCGACCTTGATGACCTCGGCGCCGAGATCGGACAAATAACGCCCTGCGAGAGGGCCTGCGGTATAGGCCCCGATCTCCACCACACGGATGCCTTGAAGCGGCGGCGCGTCCCCGGAAGCCGACCGCTCCGGTTGGGCTATCCTCGGGCTGAGCGTCGCAAGAATCTCGTCCGTATTCGCGGCGGACGAGCGCTCACCGTGCCTCTCCCCCGAGCTGGCGCCGAGGAACGAGCCGACACGGGGCGTCGCTCTATCGGACGGATCGTCTTCGACCACCATGCCACGCGCACGCAGATCAGGATCGCGAACGATTTGCGGCACCGTCCGCACCCGCCCAACCGGAAGCCCGCCGCTCAAAAGCAGGCGAACGGCGTCGTCCGCGCTGTGTTCGGCAATCCAGCCGCCGATGATCCGGTCGACCAAGGCTGCGTTCTCGAGCCGGTCCTTGCTTTTGGCAAAGCGCGGGTCCTCGCCCAGATCCTCGCGCGCGAGCAACCGGGCGATGGAACGCCAGTGCTCGTCCGTCGCGGAGCAAAGCTGAACCCAGCCATCCGACGCGCGGTAGACGTTCCAGGGAGAGCAGAGATGGTGACCGCAGCCGATCCGGTAGCCGTCGCCGCGGCCGGCGACGATCGTGGACACGAAAGTCGAGAGCAGCGCCACCGCGCTGTCGAATGTCGCGATATCCAGGAGAGTCGGATTTCCGATGCGCAACGCAGCCAGGATCGCGGTCGCGGCGTTCAGCCCCGCGAACGTCTCGATGACCGGCACGTTGGCGCGCTCGGGCGCGCCGCCCTGCGCGCCTGTCGCCGCCATCATGCCGCCCAAGGCTTGCAGAGCCGTTTCGCCCGCGGGGCACGTTCCAACAGGCGCATCGATGCCGAAAGAGCTGAACGCGCAAACAATCCGCCGGCCGCCCTCGCGCACGAGCCAATCGCGATCATCCGGTCCCTGCGGCGCGAGCAGAACGACGTCGGCACGCTCGACCAATGCCTGCCACGAGGCCGCATCGCCCGACCCGACAATGCACGATTTTCCGCTAACCGCCCGCCGCCGCATTCTCGCGAGAGCGGGCGCGCTCAAATCGATGTCGCACTCCGCGCCGGCGACGTGCAGCACGGTCGCGCCGAGTTCCGCCAGCAGATTTCCACAAATAGAGACGCCGGGCCGATCCGCCCGCTCGAGAACGACGATCCCTGATAGCGTCGAACGCGACGTCGTTTTCACACCCGGTATGCCTGCGTGCCTGTCAGTTCGCGGCCTTCGATGAGAGTAAGAATTTGGTTCGTTCCGTCCGGGATCGGCAGCATGCGGATATCGCGATAGTATCGCTCCAGTCCCAGTTCCCGGCTGATGCCCATCGCACCGTGCACCTCCATTGCGAGCGAAACGGCGCGTTGGCAGCTCGCAATGGCGTAGCGCTTCGCCATCGCCGAGATCTGGTTGGCGCGATCGCCATTGTCGATGCAACTCAGTGCATAATAGCAAAGCAAACGGCTCGTCGTGATCGCGGTCGAAACGTCGGCGAGCATTTCCTGCACGAGCTGGGTCGATCCGATCGCGCGGCCGAATTGCACGCGCTCTCCCGCGTATTTTAGCGCGGCTTTCAACGCCGCGTCCGCCATGTGAACGGCGCAGAGGCCAAGGATCGGCCGGTTCGCGAGCCAAGTGAGCGTGAGAATGCGCGCCGCGTCTCCAACCTCGCCGAGCTGGTTGGCCTTTGGAACACGGCAGTTCTCGAACACGACCTCCCCGAGGTGCCCCTGCCGCAAGCCGAGCGTCGGGATTTCCTGCGCCTCGAAAGGCGAAGCCTCGCGGTCGACCACGATCCGCATCATCCGGCTCAGCCCGCGCTCGTCCTTGCCGACCGAACTCGTCACGTTGATCACGTCGCAGATGCTGGCATTCGTGATCCACATCTTGCGGCCGTTGAGAACGTAGTGGTCGCCGTCGGCGTCCGCGCGCGTCTTCACGGCGCGAGGGTCCGACCCCACGTCGGGTTCGGTCGTGCCCGTGCAGGTGATCTTTCGCGCCGCCATCAGATCGGGAAGGAAGCGCTCCCGCTGCTCGTCCGTGCTTTCAAAGTGAATCCGCGTGACCGTGACCTCCTGTCCGAGCACCGCCAACGTCACGACCGGCGGAAGCTGTTCCATCATCAGTCCGTAGACCAAGGTCGGAAGCCCCGCCCCGCCGGCGGATTCAGGAACGCGCGCGGATATCAGCCCTTGTGTCGCGCAAAATTGCAGGACCTGGCGCATCGCCGACTTCGGCAGCGGCGCGTCCGGGCTATGTGCATCGAGAATCGGCTGGATGTCGCGGCTCACCATGCGGCGGACCGACTCTTGAATCATCCGCTGCTCGTCCGTGAGCTGAAAATCCACGCGATGAACTCCGATGTCGCTGTTAACGGTTGAAAACGACGGACGCGAGCAGTGACTGCCCGCGTCAACCCGAGATCAGTTTCTCCTTGAAGCGCGGCTTGCGCTTCTCGCGGAACGCGTTGCCGCCCTCCTTCGATTCCGCCGTGCCGTAATAGAGCGCCAGCGCTTGGAATCCCATGCTGGCGATGCCGCGGATGTTCTCCGAATCCGCGTTGAACGATCGCTTCGCGATGGCGATCGCCGTGGGACTTCGCTCGACGATCTCGGCGCACCAGCGGTCGACCTCGGCGTCGAGCTCGTCGTCCGGAACGACCTTGTTGACGAGCCCCATGGCAGCCGCTTCGGCGGCCGTATAGCGCCGGCACAGATACCAAATCTCGCGCGCTTTCTTCTCGCCGACGATGCGCGCGAGAAAGGCCGTTCCGAAGCCGGGATCGACGGAGCCGACCTTCGGACCGACCTGACCAAAGACCGCGCTCTCGGCCGCGATCGTCAGGTCGCACATCGTCGCGATGACGTTCCCTCCGCCGATAGCGTAGCCGCGGACCTTCGCGATGACCGGCTTGGGTACATCGCGGATCGCGGCATGCAGCTCCTCGATCGGCACGCCGAGCGTGCCGCGCCCCGCACGCTCGGACTTCTTGTCTCCGGCGTCGCCGCCCGTACCGAAGGCGCGCGTCCCCGCGCCGGTCAGCACAATGACGCTGATCTCCTTGTTCCATCCCGCGCGATGGAGAGCGTCGGTCACCTGGGCATATGTCGCCATACGAAAGGCGTTCATGCGATCGGGGCGGTTGATGGTGATCGTCGCGACCCCGTCGCGCTCGTCGTAGAGGATGTCCGTATAGGTCGTCTCGCTCACGCTCTTTCTCCTTGCGGCGCAATCGTTTTCATCGCGCCGTCTCACGTATGGGGCGCATCATCGCGCGGGTTTGAGAAAATCACCGGCGCGCATCGTCGGATGCGAGCGCTCGTATTGTTTCGGGTAGTAAAATTCTTCACCGAGCTCGACCGCCGCGTGCCAGGGCCAGCGCGGATTGTAGAGCATGCCCCGGCCGAGCGCGACGAGATCGGCCTTGCCGGAACTCAGGATGTCCTCGGCCTGGCGCGGCTCGGTAATGAGCCCGACGGCCATCGTGCACATGCCGGTCTCTCGCCGGATGCGCTCGCCGTTCGGCACCTGATAACCCGGGTAGACATTCAGCCGCTGCTCCGGGACGGAGCCTCCGCTCGACGCCGTCACGTAGTCGCAGCCGAGCGCCTTGAGCTTCTGAACGAACGCGATGCTGTCCTCGACCTCCCATCCGCCGTCGACCCAGTCGGTCGTGGAGATTCGGATGCCGAGCGGCTTGCGTTCGGGCCACACCTCGCGCACCGCCTTGAAGACCTCGAGGCCAAATCGCATGCGGTTCTCGAGCGAGCCGCCATACGCATCCGTTCGCTCGTTGGTCGTCGGCGACAGGAAGTTATGAATGAGATAGCCGTGCGCGCCATGGACCTCGAGGAGATCGATGCCGAGCGCATCGGCGCGCTTGGCGGCGTCCACATGATCCTGAATGGCGCTGCGGATGCCTTCGGCGTCGAGCGCGATCGGCGTGTTGCGGCCTGGATACGGAATGGCCGAGGCGCCGGCGGGAGCCCAGCCTCCCTTGTCGATCGGGATCGGCTTCTGCCCCTCCCAAGCAACCGTGACCGACCCCTTGCGGCCCGCATGCCAGAGCTGAAGACCAAGCTTGGCGCCGCCGAACTTGCGGCAGAATTGAACAGCCGGCTCGAGCGCCGCCGCGTTCGCATCCGACCAGATGCCGCAGTCATGCGGGCTCAAACGCGCATTCGGATTTACGGCGGATGCCTCAATGATCAGAAGGCCCGCCCCGGACACCGACAACGTTCCGAGATGCATCAGGTGCCATTCGGACACGCAGCCGTCGTTCGCGGAATACTGCCCCATGGGCGAGACGACGATGCGGTTGGGCAATTCCAGTCCACGGAGCGCAAGCGGCGAGAACAACTTCGATGCCAAGATCACCTCCCCACACTCGATTTCGGCAGTTGCCTGCCGGCGTCAGACTGACGGCAGCACGGGATCGACGTCGTCGAAGCGAAATGCCCAAACCGAGATGATTGTCAACCTGCATCCAGGCTTGGATGCAAAGTCATCAGACGGGCATTACCCCGTCAAGCGAAATTTGATCATGTCGGCCAGCACGAACCCGCACGACGGCTGGACGGCACAGGTTCATGCGAAAGACATTTGCATGCAGTTTAGAATACGATCTATAGAATGGCAAAGCGCTTCGGTCGCATGCTTGTCGCCGAGCGGAGCGCCTTCGGTTCAACGCGAGGAGAGACGTCGTCATGGATCTCGAAGTTCGAGGACAGGCTTGCCTGGTCGTGGGCGGCGCACGAGGGATCGGCTACGCGACCGCTGAGGTTCTTGCCCGCGAAGGCGCGTCCGTCGCCTTGGCCGACATCGACGGCGCGGCCGCCGCGGCCTCGGCGCAGCGCCTTGCAGCGGCCTCCGGCGCCAAGGTCGTCGGCCTCAAGGTCGACGTCACCAACCTCGACGAAGTCCGCCGGCTGGTTGCGGACGCCGAGGCGGCGATCGGGCCGCTCTCGATCCTGATCAACTCGGCGGCCGTGCTCGACGACAAGCTGTTCGTCGATTCGCAGCCGTCCGACTGGAAACGCATGATCGACGTCTGCCTGTTCGGCCCGATGAACATGATCCACACGGTTCTGCCGGGCATGATGGAACGCCGTTACGGGCGCATCGTGTGTCTCGCCTCCGACTCCGCCAGGATGGGGCAAGCCCGGCTCTCCTACTATGCCGCCGCGAAAGGCGGTGTCGTCGCGCTCGTCAAATCGATCGCGCAAGAGGTGGGAACCAGCGGCGTGACGCTCAACATTCTATCGCCCGGCGCGACCAACACCGAATTGCGCGCCGAGCGTGAAGCCAAGATGCGCGCCGATATGGGCGAGGAGAAATATGCGCGTCGGCAGAAGACGGTTCTGCGCATGTATCCCACCGGGCGTCTCGGCGAACCGGACGACATCGCGTCGGCGATATCGTTCCTCGTAAGCAAGCGCGCCTCCTGGATCACGGGACAGGTGTTGAGCGTCAACGGCGGCTTCGCGATGCCGTAGCGGCCGAGGGGCGTCACGCCGCGCTAAACAGGCGCGCGACATCGCGCCCGCTAGCGGCGCCCCAAAGCTTGCCGCGCGCGGTGTCAAGATCGACGCGCGGCTCGATCTCCCGAACGAGCCCTTCCGCCTTGGCATAGAGCGCTTCCGTCGAGAGCGGATTGGCGGCCGTGCCGCGGCTGTTCATGACGGTCACGCTGCGCCGCGTGCCGTCCGCGCGCGTGATCTCCACCGCCGTGCCCATCTGCGCGGGATAATGCGCTTCGATGCCGGCGTCGGCCTCGCACTCCACCCGGTCCGCGAGCGACAGGATGTCGGCGTCGGCGAGCTTCTCCTCGCGATAGGTGTCGTAGCGGTGCGGCCCGTAGACAAGCGTCGCGCCGACGACGAACGGCAGGCTGTATTGCGCCGCCATCACCGACGTCGGCCGCCGCATCATGTGCTGCTCCGCGAGAACGCCCGGTCCGCGCACGGCGATACGCTCGATCGCCTCCGGCTTGAGCTTGAAGTCATCGCTCACTTCCCGCAGCCCATCGATCAGCGAATGGAAGAGACGGCAGCAGGAATACGGCTTGAAGCTGATGGTGTGGATCTGGAGCGGAGCATCGCGCGGGACGGCGAGTTCCTCCATCTTGGGTGGCCGCGCATACAAGGCCATGAAGCCGTATTTGCCGTCGAGCGCGCGCGCGGGCGCGCCGATATTGCGCGCAGCGAGCTCCGCCGCGAGCACGCCGTTGTGAGCCGCATATCCCGCATGGAGACGCTTGACCGCCGTGCCCTCAACCTCGTCGGAGAACTGCATCGACCCGCCGGCGAGCGAGAGGGCGTGCCCCCAGGCGCGCGCCAACCCATGCTCGTCGAGCTGCATCAGCCGCGCCGTCGCCGCGGCGGCTCCGAAGGGCCCGAACAGCGCCGTGGGATGATGGCCATGTTCGATGACTTGCGAGGCGTTGGCCGCCATCCCGACCCGCGCCATCGCCTCGTAACCGCAGGCGATCGCCGCGAGCGTCTCGTCTATCGATGCCCCCCGCTCAGCCGCAACCGCGAGCGCCGCCGGGATGACGACGGCGCCCGGATGGCTCATCGACGCATCGTGCGTATCGTCGAGTTCATAGCCGTGGGCGGCGGTTCCGTTCACTAGCGCCGCGACGCTGGGCGCAACCGAAAAATTCGTTCCCACAACGGGCGCCTGGCCGCTGCCGCGAAAACTTTCCGCCCAGGCGATCATCTCCCGCGTCCAGGGAAGCGTCGCGCCGATGCGGGAGACACCGAGAAGATCGAGGATCAGCCGCCGCAACTGCTCGCGATCGGCGACGGTGAGCCCATCGCGGCCGATCTGCAAAATCTGCTTCGCGAAAGCGAGCGTCTTGTTCTCGGCTGCGGTCATCGCTCTCTCCTATTGGCCGCGACGGGCGAATTCCTTAGGAGCCCGATCCAACGGCGTTGAATCGGACTCGCCGTTTTGTTTGAGCATGATCTTTTCCGAAAATCGGCCTTCACTTTTCGGGATCATGCTCTAGCCCGGCCTCCAGGCCGCGCCGGACTTCGCCGTTGTGCTCGCCGAGACGCGGCGCCAGGCGCCGCCGCGGATCGGCAAGGCCCGCGCGTGTCAGCGGATCGAATATTTGCGGAATGCTCCCCTCGACCGGATGCTCGACCATCCGGACAAGCCCCCTCGCCTCCGCCTCCGGCGACGCCAGCGCTTCATCCGGCGAGTAGACCGGGCAAATCGCGATGTCGGCCTCGACCATCTTGGCGACGAGCGCGTCACGATCGTGGGCCAGGCACAGATCGCCGATGACCTTGCGGAAAACGTCGGCGCGCTCGCCATGGCTCGTATGCCGGTCGGCGTGGGTTTCCTCGTAGATCAAATCCGGCCGGCCGATGAACGCGCAAAAACGCTCCCATGTCCGCGTCTCGAGCAGACAGACCGTCACCGCCTTGCCGTCCCCGGTCGGATAGATCGCGTAGCGCGGATTGGAGCCCCAAACTTCGAGTTCGGGCTTGCCGGAGAAGCCCGCCGTCCGCGCCAGCGCGCTCGCGAGCGCGATATTCGAGAAGACGACGAGGCTGTCATAGAGCGCGATGTCGAGATGCCGGCCGCGCCCGGTCTTGAGCCGCTGGATATACGCCGCCAGAATCGCCATCGTCGCATAGGTCGCGCCGGCATAGTCGGCGGCCTGGAAACCCGGCATGGGCGGCGTGCCCGCGAAGCCTCCCGGATTGAGAATGCCCGCCGCGCCCTGAATCGACAGGTCGTGACCGGGGACGCGCGCGAACGCGCCGTCGCAACCGAAGCCCGTGACCGAGCAGTAGATGACGCCCGGGTTGAGCTTTGCGACGGAGGAATAATCGATGCCGAGCTTCTCGGTCACGCCGGACCGATAGGATTCGATCACGACGTCGGCGCCATGCAGCAGGTCCAGCGCGACGCGCCGATCCTCCTCGCGCTTGAGATCGAGCGTGATGCTTCGCTTGTTGCGATTGACGCTGTTGAAATAGACGCCGCCCTCCCGATAGGAGGGCGGATTGAAACGGCCGTAGTCGCCGATCTCGGGCTGCTCGACCTTGACGACATCCGCGCCGAGATCGCCCAAGGTCTGGCCGCACCACGGACCCGGCAACAGCCGGCTCAGATCGACCACCTTGGCGCCTTCGAGCGGAAGCGGCTCCGTCGTTTTCACCGCCTCACCGGCCATCGTCAGCGCCCCGAGAACTTGGCTTCGCGCTTCTCGAGGAAGGCGCCGATGCCCTCGTTCTTGTCGGCCGTATTGTAGATCGCGGTGACGAGGAAACGCTCGAACTCGACGCCCGAGGCCAAGTCCATCTGCATGCCGGCGCGCACGGCCCGCTTCGCGTAAGCGAGGCTGAGCGGCGCGCGCTTCTCGTAGATTTTCACCATCGCCTTCGCGGCATCGAGGGCGCCGCCGTTCGGAACGACGCGATTGACCGCGCCGATGCGGTGGGCCTCCTTGGCGTCGATCGGCTCCGCGGCGAAGAGAATCTCCAGCGCCTTCCCGACGCCGACCTCACGCGGAAGCCGCTGCGTTCCGCCCGCGCCGGGAACCGTGCCGATTTTCGACGACGTCAGCGCGAAGGTCGCGTTCTCGGCGGCGACCCGAATGTCGCACGCCATGACGAACTCCCAACCTCCGGTCATGCAGAAGCCCTCGATGGCCGCGATCACCGGTTTGCTGAGGCGCTCGATCGCGTTGTTGAGCGTCTCCCAGTTGGTCATGTAGGCGACGCCGTCGGCGGTCGTCTTGATGGCCATCGCTTCGTTGAGGTCCGCGCCGGCGGAGAAGTACTTCGTGCCGCCTGTGATGATGACGGCGCGGACCGACGGATCCTTCTCGGCCTCATGACATGCCTCGGCAATCTCCTTCATCATCCGGATGCTGAACGCGTTCCGGCGATCCGGACGATTCAAGGTGATGACGAGGGACGCGCCGTCCTGGCTCGTGAGAATGGTTTCGAATGCCATGCGTCGTGGACCTTTTTGGAGTTGCGGAATTTTGAAGCTGCGAGACTTTCAAAGCTGCGAGATCGGAGGATCGATCGAAACTGCGGCTCTCTGTGATTAAGGGATGTCCGTCAACGAGCCCTCACGCATCCGCTCCCGCGGCAAGCGGTTTGCCAAGATAGGCCTCGATCACCTCCGGATGCGTCACCACGTCCTGCGGCGTGCCGCGGAAAAGCTCGCGGCCGAAGTTCAGGACGAAGACGTGATCGCAAAGGTCGACAATGACATGGACGACATGCTCGATCATCACGATCGTCGCGCCGGCGGCATGGATGCGGCGCAGCGTGGACATCAGGTCCTCGATCTCTCCCCAGGTCAGGCCGCCCATGACTTCGTCGAGCAGAATGAGCTTGGGCTCGGTCGCGAGCACGCGCGCGAGCTCGAGCTTCTTCTTGCCGCCGAGCGTCAGCGCGCCCGCCGGCACATCCGCCTGATCGGTCAGGCCCACGAGCCGCAACGGTTCCTCGGACATGGCGCGCGCTTCCTTCAGCGAGCGCCGCGCCCCGTTGCGCGAGAACAGCGCGCCCGTCACCACGTTGTCGCGCACGGACATTTCGGCAAACGGCTGCGTGATCTGGAACGTCCGGCCGATGCCGCGATGAGCGATCCGATACGGCGGCAAACCGTGGATCGGCTCTCCCTCGAACTCGATCGTCCCGGACGAGAGCGGGGCGTATCCGGTGATGAGGTTGAGCAGCGTCGTCTTGCCGGCGCCATTGGCGCCGATAATGCCGAAGAACTGACCCGGCCGCACCTCGAACGACACATCGGAGATGGCCTTGATGCCCCCGAACGATTTCGCGACGTTCGTAATCTTCAGCACGGTCGACCTCAGTGCGCGGAAACGCGAGCGGAACCAGGCGCCGCGCGGTCCGTCCCGGCGGTCTTGGTTCCCAGAAATGCCTCTTGAACAAGAGGCGTGCTTTGCAGCTCGGCGGTCGTGCCCGACGCGGCGATCCGGCCGTTGGCGATGACGTAGCCGCGGTGCGCGATCGTCAGCGCCGCCTGCACGTTCTGCTCGACGAAGAGAATGCTTAAGCCCAGTTTGGCGATGGCGGCGATCGTCGCGTAGACATCGATGATGATCTTGGGCGCCAAACCCAGCGACGGCTCATCCAGGATGAGAAGCCGGGGGCATCCCATGAGCGCCCGCCCGATGGCCAGCATTTGCTGCTCGCCGCCGGACATCAATCCCGCCTTCTGCGCGCGCCGTTCGGCGAGACGCGGAAACAGGCTGTAGACCTGATCGAATTTCTCGGCCCGGCGCCGCCGCGCCGTTTTCGAATAGGAGCCGATCAAAAGATTCTGATGCACGGTGAAGTTTGGAAACACCTGCCGGCCTTCGGGCGCCAGGCAGATTCCGAGATCGACGCGCCGATGCGCCGGCACCGCGGCGATATTTTCTCCGGCAAACCTGACCTCGCCCGACCAGGTCGAAAGGAGACCGGAAATGACGCGCGTCGTCGTCGTCTTGCCGGCGCCGTTCGCGCCGAGCAGACAGACGATCTCCCCCTCTTGCAGCGACATCGATATGTCCTGCAGGACGAGCGAATGCCCGTAGCCCGCGCGCACATTGGACAGCTCGAGGAGCGGCGTCATCGCGGCCTCGTGTCGGCGGGCACGGGCATCGACGCTCCGCCGCGGCCGGAACGCCAGTCGAGGAACTGCACGATTCCGCCGCGGATGCCTTGCGGCAAATAGAGAACGCAGCCGACGAGAATGAGGCCGAAGACCAACAGGCTCGCCCCCTCGATGTGGCCGAGGCCGATGCGCGTGGCATCGCCGATGAGCGTCGTCGCGACGGCTCCGAGAACGGGGCCGGACAGCGTGTAGATGCCGCCGAGAATCGGGGCGATCTGCGAGGTGATCGTGATGTGAAGGTCGAACGCGAGCGCCGGATCGATGTATCCGCCGTGCCAGACCTCGACGCCACCGGCAAGCGACGCCAGCGAGCCGGAGATCGCCGTTATCGCGGCTCGGTACTTCAACGGATAGAGGCCGAGCATTTGCGAAGCGCCCTCGTTTGCCCGCATGGCGCGAAACGCGAAGTGGTAGCGCGATCGGCTGATCGCCCAGGCGATCAGGCAGGTGCCGACAGCCGCGATCCCCATCGCCAAGTTCACCGTGAACGCGCCGGGAAAGTTATCCGGAATGAGATACGCGCCCTTTGCGCCGCCGGTCAGATCCGGCAGCATCACCGCGATCACCCGCAGCCCCTCGGAAACCGCCAAGGTCGTGATGGCGAAATAGATTCCGCGCATCTTTCCAGTGATCAACGCCAAGCCCAAGCCGAGGATCGCGCCCGCCACGAGCGACCCGAGCAGCGAAAGCCAGAACGGCGTGCCGGCGGAATTGGCCGCCAGGATCGCGGCATAGCCCCCAAGCCCGAAAAAGGCCGAATGCCCGAGCGAAATCAGGCCGGCGCTCGCCATCAGATTCCAGCTCACCGCAAGGACGACAAGCGAGCACGTGCGGAACGTGATGTCCACCATCGTCGGCGAACCGAACACCGGCGTGAGCAGCGCAAAAAGAAGGCCGACAACCCAGATCGACACGGAGGCGAAGCGCATATTCATCACTGGGTCTCGACTGCTTCACCCAGGATACCGCGCGGCCTGAGAATAAGAATCCCGATGATAAGGACGAACGCGATGCCCTCGGCCCAGCCGGACCCGTCCGGGAGATAATACGACGCGAAGGTCTCGGCGAAAGCGAGAACGAGCGCCCCGATGACGGTGCCGGCGATGCTGCCGAGGCCGCCCAGAATGACGATCGCAATAGCCTTCACGAGCATCGGAAAGCCCATGAACGGCGTAATCGTCAGGATGAAGCTGACGACCACGCCGGTCGCCACGCCGAGCGCGCAGCTCACGCCGAACGACAACGCGTAGATTCGCCGCACATCGACGCCCATGAGCGTCGCGGCCGCGCGGTTTTCCGCGACGGCGCGCGTCGCCAGCCCCGTCTCGGACCAACGCAGCCAGGCGATGAGCGCGGCGACCATTACGACCGCGACCGCGAATGCGACCAGCCGCCCATGCACCACCAGCACGTCACCGATCAGGAACGATGAGGTTGCGTAGACCGGCGTCGTCGAGCGCGCGTTGCCTGTCCATAAGATGATCGCGATATGCTGAATCGCCAGACCCAGCCCGAAGGTGAGCAGGATCTGGTTGATGTGGGGCGCATCGAGGACCTTCGCGACAAAGCCGCTGAACAGGAGCCAGCCAAGCGCGTAGCCTGCGACA
>JBDHSU010000004.1:0-77549 GCA_039808325.1 Variibacter sp.
AATCATGAACGTGATCGATTCTCATAACTTGGAGCGGGATGCGGGCGGAAAACCGCTCCACACTTTTCCTCATCCCGAGCTCTGACGTCATCCTGGGGATCCGATATTATCTCGGTATCCGCCCGCGCAGGATCTGCCCCGTCGCCGACTCCGTCATCAGCAGCGTCTCCCCGTCCGGCATCAGCACCGCGTTGGTGAGCGTGCGTCCGGCGCAGGACACAAGCCGATAGAGCGGAACGCCGAGCGGCGACAGCACCCAGGCGCAGCCGTGGCCGGGATCGCAGACGATCACACGCCCCTGCCCGTCGACCACCAGGCCGTCGGGACCTGAAAGCCCGCCGGGAAGCTGCGCGAACACCTGCGTCTTGGCCGACAGCGCCGCGGGGTCGAGCGGCACGCGCCACACCTGCGCGGCGCGCGTCAAGGCAAGGAAAGCATGCGTGCCCTCGCGCGAAACCGCGACGCCGTTCGGGCTCGGGGCGTTGGCGATGAGCCGGTCGAGCCGGCCGTCCGGCCAATAGCGATAGAGCCGCCCGCTCGGATCATGCATCCCGGTCTGCCCTTGATCGGTGAACAGGATCGAACCGTCGGGCAGAAGCTGCAGATCGTTGATGCCCTTGAATCCTTCGCTGAAGGCGCCGGCGAGGATGTAGGCGACGCTGCCGGTCTTCGGATCGATCCGCATCAAGCCGCAGCGATAATCGGCGACGACGAGCGTGCCGTCGGGCGCGATGCGCATGCCGTTCGGCCATCCGTCATAGTGCGCGACCCGGTGCCATTCGCCGCCCGTATCGATCGCGAAGATGCGGCCGAAGGGGATGTCGACGACGTAGAGCGTGCCGTCCGGCGCGAGGCACGGGCCCTCGAGAAAGGAATCGACCGGCGCGCCGGCGCGGTTGGCCGCGCTCCATGCCGTCGGCCGCTTGTCGCGGAACGCGTCGGGCAGGCGGGCATGGACCTGCGTTTCGATCTCGACCGGAGGCGCGAACCAGTTCATTGCGCCGCCGCCTTCGAGGGTCGCGCCTGCGTCAGGATTTCGTTGTTGTGCTCGCCGAGCGTCGGCGGACGGCGCGCCGGCCGCGGCGCCTCGCCGTCGACGAGGAAGCCGCCGCGCACCACCGTGACCGTTCCGTCGATGTGCGGCACCCGCTCGAACTGCACGGCCATGTCGCGCTCTTTCACCTGCGGCTCGTCGAGCACCTGCGGCACGGTTAGGACGCGCCCGGCGGGAACGCCGGCCTTGTTCAGGCGCGCCTCCCAGTCGGCCGCGGAAGACGACGCCAGCGCCTCCTCGATCAGCGTGCGCAGCGCATAGCGATGCGCGATCCGATCGTCGGACGTCAGGAAGCGCGGATCGCTGGCCAGTTCCGGCCGGCCGATCACGGCGCAGACGCTGACGAACTGCTCCTGCTTATTCGCGGCGATGTTGAGCAGCCCCTCGCCGGTGGCGAAGGCGCCGGAGGGCGAGGCGGTGAAGTTCTCATTGCCCATCGGCGCGGGCTCGATCCCGGACACGAGATAGTTGGACACCGGCCAGCCGAGCGCGGACAGCGCGCTTTCGAGCATGGAGACGTCGAGGAACGCGCCCTCTCCCGTGCGGTCGCGCCGGACCAGCGCGGCGGCGATGGCGAACGCGCCGAACAGGCCGCCGAGCGTGTCGCACACCGGATAGCCGACGCGCAGCGGCGCCGTCTCGGGCGTTCCGGTGATGCTCATGATGCCGGAAAGACCCTGGATGATCTGGTCGTAGGCCGGATTGTCCTTGAGCGGGCCGGTCTGCCCGAAGCCGGAGATCGCGCAATAGATGAGGCCCGGCCGCACGCCCTTCAGCCGCTCGTAGCCGAGGCCGAGCCGCGCCATGACGCCGGGCCGGAAGTTCTCCAGCACCACGTCGGCCTCCGCGACGAGTGTGAGAAACTGATCCTTCCCCGCCGCGCTCTTGAAATCGATGGTGACCGAACGCTTGCCGGCATTCTGGGCAAGGAAAGACGCCCCCATCTTCGCCTGATTGAGCGCCGGCGTCGGCCCGAGCGTCCGCGCGAGGTCTCCGCTCCCCGGCATCTCGACCTTGACCACATCCGCGCCGACCAGCGCCAGTTGGTAGCCGCAATACGGACCGGCCAGAACATTGGTGAGATCGAGAACGCGAACGCCGTCGAGCAAACCACTCATCGGGATTCCTGGATTTAAGCGTGCGGCGCGCGGGCCGGCGGGGCGAACGAGGCTAGATCGCGATGATTTTGGATCGAATCGATCCAAAATCATGAACGTGGTCGATTCTCATAACTTAGAGCGGGATGCGGGCGGAAAACCGCCCCACACTTTTCCTCCTCCCGCTCTAGCGCCAATGATAGGCCTTGCCGAGGGCTGCGGGCCATGCGCGGGACGGGCACCTGCACCTCATCCACAGCGCCGGCGGCGGATTTACGCGGAACGGAAGGATGGTACAGCTGGGTGGGCTCGAACCACCGACCTCCGGTTCCACAGACCGGCGCTCTAACCAACTGAGCTACAGCTGCATAATTGCTTCTGGGGAGGCAAAACCCTAGAATTTGCAACGCGATTTTGCAAGGTCGACGCGGAAATCCGGGCTCCTTCGCCCCTCTTCCGCGCCGCCGCTTCCCGTGGGTCGCATCCGTTGGGTCGCATCCGTTCGCGGGCGGGTTCATAGCACGAAAAAATCGCGTGTCTCGCATCTTCTGGCCGCGTAAGGACGCAATATGAAACTTCGCCGCCACCCGTTTTCCCCGCGGTCCTGATTCCTTGGGCGACACCCCCGACCCCCGCGCCTATCCAAGCCGGCCGTTTCTGGCGGTCAGCGCCGCGATCGTGCGCGACGGCCGCCTGCTCGTGGTGCGCCGGGCCCGGCGGCCGGCGGCCGGACTGTTCACCTTGCCCGGCGGCGGTGTCGAGGTCGGCGAAACGCTACAGGAAGCCGTGCGCCGCGAGGTCATGGAGGAGACGGCCTTGACGATCGCTCCCGTCGGCCTCGCGGGCCATCGCGACGTCATATTGCGCGACGACGCAGGACGGATCATGCGCCATTTCGTTGTCCTCGCCTTCGCCGCGCGGTGGCTCGCCGGCGAGCCGGCGCTGAATGACGAGCTTGCCGAATGGCGCTGGATCGCTCCGGCCGAGCTTGCCGCGTTGAAGACGACGGAGGGCTTGGGCGAAATCGTCGGCGCCGCCTTCGCGCTCCTGGAGACGGCGCCATAGCCCCGGAACCATTCCCCATCTTGTCACCTCGCGGCAGCCGACGCATATCTGCCGCAACCGGATCACCCTGATGCTGACCCGCCTCGCCCTGATTCTCTGCCTGATGGCCGCTCCAGCCGCGCCCGCCCTCGCGGCCGAGGGCGGCCCGGCCCCCTATGACCGTGACCTGCAGCGGCTGGCGGAGATCCTCGGCGCGCTGCATTACCTGCGCGGCATCTGCGGCGCCAATGAAGGTCAGTTATGGCGCAACGAGATGCAGGCGCTCGTCGATACGGAAGCCCCCTCCGGCGAGCGGCGGGACCGCATCGTCGCAAGCTTCAACCGCGGCTATCGCGGCTTCCAGCAGACCTACCGGACCTGCACGCCGACGGCCGACGTCGCCATCCGGCGCTACCTCGACGAAGGCGCCAGGATCGCGCGCGACATCACGGCGCGTTACGCCAATTGATCCACAAGCGTTAACCGTTATTAGGGATTGTGGCTATCCGCCGCGTTAACGCGTGATAAATATCCCGCCCAGAGATCGGGCGCATCTTCCCGCGCTGAACGACAACCGGAATTCCGCGCGATGATGCCAACCGCCACAGTCCGCCAGACGGCCTCGGATCAGGAGCAGAAGCGCATGGCCGTCGGCTACGTGCAGGAAGCCTGGGCCGAAGCGATGCTCGACGGCGTCGATCCCGACTGCCTGGCGCAAGCCTGCCTTTTCGCCGCGCTCGCCGAACTCGTGACGACGTATGGGGAAGAGGCCGCGGCGAATTATGCCGAAGGACTTGTGACGCGCATTCGCAACGGCGAGTTCTCGCTGGCGCTCGCGCGCCAGTAGCCGCCTCCTTCGACAGCCCCGCCGGCTACAGCGTCTCCAGGAAGCGCACCGGCTCGCCTTGGGACGGGTCGGTCAATTCGCCCTCCCACATCACGCGCCGCCCGCGCACGATCGTCCCGACCGGCCAACCGGTGACGGTCACGCCGTCATACGGCGTCCAGGCCGCGCGCGAGGCCACCCAGGCGTCGGTGATCGTTTGGCGGCGCTTGAGATCGACGACGGTGAAGTCCGCATCGTAGCCGACCGCGATGCGGCCCTTGCGCGCGATATTGAAGAGCCGCGCCGGCCCCGCGCTCGTCAGGTCCATGAAGCGCAGGAGTGACAGACGCCCCGCGTTGACGTGATCGAGCATCAGCGGCACCAGCGTCTGCACGCCGGTCATTCCGGACGGACTCGCCGGATATTCCTTCGCCTTCTCCTCGCGCGTATGCGGTGCGTGGTCGGAGCCGAGAACGTCGACGATGCCGCGCGCGATTCCTTGCCACAGCGCGGCCTTGTGTTCCGGCCCCCGCACCGGCGGGTTCATCTGCGCCAGCGTGCCGAGGCGCGCATAACAATCCGGCGCCTCCATCGTGAGATGGTGCGGCGTCACCTCGACGGAGGCGACGTCCTTGTGCTGGGCCAGGAAATCGATCTCCTGCGCGGTGGTGATGTGCAGCACGTGAATGCGCTTTCCCGTCTCGCGCGCCAGCCGCACCAGGCGCTGTGTCGCGGTCAGCGCCGCGATCTCGTCGCGCCACACCGGATGCGAGCGGGGATCGCCGGGGATGCGCTCGCCCTTGCGTTCGTTCAGCCGATACTCGTCTTCCGAATGGAACGAAGCGCGGCGGCGGATCGCCTTGAGGATCGCGCGCACGCCGTCATCGTCCTCCACCAGCAGCGTCCCGGTCGACGCGCCCATGAACACCTTCACCCCGGCGGCGCCGGGCAGGCGCTCCAGCTCCGGCAAGTCCGCGACGTTCTCGCGGGTGCCGCCGACGAAGAACGCGAAATCGCAATGCATCCGGTGCCGCCCGCGGGCCACCTTGTCGGCCAGGGCCTCGGCGCTCGTGGTCAGAGGATTGGTATTGGGCATCTCGAAGACGGCCGTGACGCCTCCCATCACCGCCGAACGCGAGCCGGTCTCCAGGTCTTCCTTCTGCGTGCCGCCGGGCTCGCGGAAATGCACCTGCGTGTCGATGACGCCGGGGAGGACGTGCAGGCCGCGGCAATCGACCGCTTCGCCCGCCGATGCCGTGGAAAGATCGCCGATATCGGCGATCGTGCCCTGCCGGACGCCGATATCGCGGACGCCCTCGCCGTCCTGATTGACAACGGTCGCGCCCTTGAGGATCAAATCGAAAGTCTGCGGCATCGTCAGCAACCCCATTCCTGCCCGGAGCCCTCGAGGTTGCCCTTGAGGCGGTCCCCGCCCGGCCTTACGTTCCACCGGCTCAACACGCAAGAGGACTTCATGCGGATAGCGTTGCTGTCGGACCGCGGTGTGGTCAAGGTCGTGGGGGACACCGCCCGGGATTTCATGAACGGGCTCTTCACCTCCGATATGGCCAAGGTCGCGCCGGGGACGCCGCGATTTGCCGCCTTGCTCACCCCGCAAGGCAAGATCATCGTCGATTTCATCGTCGTGGAGGCGCCGGAGGAAGACGGCGGCGGCTTCTACCTCGATTGCCCGCGCGCGCTGGCGCCCACACTGGCCACGCGGCTCAACATGTACAAGCTGCGCGCGAAGATCGTGGTCGAGGACCTGTCGGAGGCGCTGAGCGTGCTCGCGATCTGGGACGGCGGCGGCGAGACGGAATATGGCCTCATCTATGCCGATCCGCGCCTTGCCGCGCTGGGACATCGGGCCATCGTCCCCGCCGATCTCGTCAACGCGGCCGCCGCCGAGCTCGGCGCGCCGCTCAGTGACGTGGACGATTACGAGGCGCACCGTATCCTCCACGCGGTGCCGCGCGGCGGCGCGGACTTCACCTACAACGACGCCTTCCCGCACGAGGCCGACATGGATCAGCTCGGCGGCGTGGATTTCGACAAGGGCTGCTATGTCGGGCAGGAGGTCGTCTCCCGCATGCAGCATCGCGGCACGGCGCGCACCCGCGTCGTCGCCGCGCTCTTCGAGGATTTCGCGCCGGAATGCGGCGTGCCGGTCGTGTTCGACGACAAGCCGATCGGCGTGATGGGCTCGGCCGTGCGCGGCCGGGGCCTCGCCAAGCTGCGCATCGACCGCGTCGCCGACGCCATCGCGGCGGGCGCGACGATCACCGCCGGAGGCGTCCCGATCACGCCGGTGAAACCGGCCTGGGCGAAGTTCGACGTGCCCGCCGCGATGCGGACGGCGTCGTAGATCGATGGCGCCGCTCTCTCACCCCGACGGGCTTCACCGCTGTGCCTGGTGCGGCACGGACCCGCTCTACGTCGCCTATCATGACGAGGAATGGGGCGTTCCCGAATACGACGACCGCGCGCTCTACGAGAAGCTGATGCTCGACGGTTTCCAGGCCGGCCTTTCGTGGATCACCATCCTGCGCAAGCGCGACAACTTCCGCAAAGCCTTCGACGGTTTCGAGCCGAGCGTCATCGTCGACTACAAGGCGAAGAAGATCGAGGCGCTGATGCAGGACGCCGGCATCGTGCGCAACCGCGCGAAGATCGTCGGGGCCGTGGCGTCCGCCCGCGCCTATCTCGATATGCGGGACAAGGGCGAGAGCTTCTCGGACTTCCTCTGGAACTTCATGGACGGAAAGCCGAAAACCAACCGCTTCCGCAGCCGCGGCCAGGTTCCCGCGGAGACGCCGCTGTCGCGCACGATCTCCAAGGAGCTCGGAGCCCGTGGATTCAAGTTCTGCGGGCCGACGATCGTGTACGCCTTCATGCAGGCGGTCGGCATGGTCAACGACCACATGGTGGCGTGCCACCGTCATGCCGCCTGCGACGCCTTCCCCACGCGGGGCGCGGCGAAACGCGTCCGCAAGTGAGTTCTCTTCGATGAGCCGCCCAGCATGAGCCGCGCAACATGAGCAGGGCCTGGCAGCGAATGCTGTCGGGACGGCGGCTCGATCTTCTCGACCCATCCCCGCTCGACGTCGAGATCGCGGACATCGCACATGGCCTCGCACGCGTCGCGCGCTGGAACGGCCAGACCGACGGCGCGCACATCTTCTCCGTCGCGCAGCACACGCTGCTGGTCGAGGCCGTGGCGCGGGCGCGCAATCCGCGTCTCGACCGTTCGCTGCGGCTGGCCGTGCTTTTTCATGACGCGCCGGAATATGTGATCGGCGACATGATCTCGCCGTTCAAGGCGGTGATCGGCGACGCCTACAAGGGCGTGGAAGCGCGCCTCCTGCGCGCCATCCATCTGCGTTTCGGCCTGCCGCCCGAGCGGACGGCGGAAGCGACCCGGCTGATCAAGAGCGCCGACCGCGGCGCCGCCCATCTCGAGGCGACGCGACTCGCCGGCTTTACCGCCGCCGAGGCACGGCGCTTCTTCGGCGAGCCTCCAGCCCTATCGCCATCGATGGAACGCGACTATCTTACGCCCTGGACGGCGGACCGCGCCGAATCACGTTATCTCAAACGCTTCGAGGAACTGATCCGGCCGTGAGTTCCGCGGCCCGTTCACTCTGCGCTGATTTTTCATCGATTCGACCCGTCATGATCCACGTCTGCTCCCTTGCCCGCCTGCACGCTACCGTCGAAGAGGTCGGCGCGCGCCACATCGTCACCCTGATCAACAACCAGACGGAAGTCGTCCGCCCGGCCTGCGTCGCGGAGAAGGATCACCTCTTCCTCGGCATGCACGACATCGCGGCGGAGATGGACGGCTTCAACGCCCCCGCGGAAGATCACGTCCGCAGGCTTATCGCCTTCGCACAGAACTGGAATCGCCGCACGCCGATGGTCGTGCACTGCTTTGCCGGCATCAGCCGCTCGACCGCGGCGGCGTTCATCACCGCCTGCGCGCTCAACCCGAAACGAAGCGAGGCGACGATCGCGCAAGCGATCCGCGACTCGTCGCCGACCGCGTTTCCCAATCCGCGGCTCGTCGCCTTCGCCGATACGATCCTCGCACGCAACGGCCGCATGATCGCGGCAGTCCAGGCGATCGGCCGCGGCCAGGTGAGCGCGGAGGGCCATCCGTTCCGCCTCGACCTCGAGTGAGTGGGCAACGTGCGCGCGCCGGCCGCAACGATCTACAAGATCTGCACGCACGCCCAGTGGCGTGCCGCCCTGAACGAGGGCGTCTTCCGTGGCGCGCCGGTGGATCTGCGCGACGGCTACATCCATTTTTCGACCGCCGCGCAGGTCGTCGAGACGGCGGCGAAGCACTTCGCCGGCCAGCACGACCTGTTGCTGATCGCGATCGACGCGGCCTCGCTCGGCGATGCGTTGCGCTGGGAGCCGTCGCGCGGAGGCGATCTGTTCCCGCATCTCTACGGAACGCTCGCGCCCGACGCCGCGCAGTCGGTTACGCCGCTCCCGCTCGGCGCGGACGGCCGGCATGTGTTTCCGGAAGAAATCGGCGAGAACTAAGGGGCGCGGACTTCTATCCGTCGCCCTTCGAGGCTCGGCGCAAACGCGCCTCGCACCTCAGGGTGACGGAATCACTTTGGCCTGCAACAGCGCGATCAGCGCATCCGGCGCGATCTCGATCTGCAACCCGCGCCTGCCGCCGTTGACGAGAATTGTTGCGTGCGCCGCCGCGCTCTCGTCGACGAAAAAGCGCAGCCGCTTCCGCTGCCCGAGCGGTGAGATGCCGCCGACGTGATAGCCGCTGACACGCTCCGCTTCAGCCGGCGCGAGCATCGCGGCGTCCTTCGCGCCGGCCGCAGCGGCAAGGCGCTTGAGGCTGAGCTCCCGATCCGAAGGCATCAGCACGCAGACGATCTCGCCGCCCGCTTTCGCCATCAGCGTCTTGAACAGGCGCGCGGGCGCGATCCCCAACGCCTCGGCCGCCTGCAAACCGATACGCCCGGCATGCGGATCGTAATCGTACTGATGCAGCTTGAACGCGGTGCCCGCCTTTTGCAGAACCACCGTCGCCGGCGTGCCGGTCGCCATCGTGATCGATTCTAATATTTTAGCGGGATGCGGGCGGAAAATCGCTGCACACTTTTCCTCATCCCGCTCAGTAGGCGTATTCGTCGAACACCGGATCGACCGAGTCCTTCCACGGCCCGTGGAACTTCTGTAGCAATTCGTCCGCGGGCGTGATCTTGCGGGCAACGAATTCGTCGAGCGTGTCGAGATATTGCGTCTCATCGTCGCCTTCGCGGTCGAGCCGCGCGCGACGCTTGAGGCCGGCCCGCGCGATCTCCAGGCTCGCCTTCGCAAGCTCCAAAACGCTACGGTCGCCGATCTGCGCCTTGAAGCCGAGCTTCGGCACATCGTCGCGCAACTTCTGGCGCTGTTCCGCCGTCCAGTCCTTCACGAGGTTCCACGCGGCCTCGAGCGAATCGTCGTCGTAGACGAGCCCGACCCAGAAGGCGGGCAGCGCCGGCAACCGGTTGGTGGGGCCTGAATCCGCCCCGCGCATCTCGATGAATCGCTTGAGACGCACTTCCGGGAAAATCGTCGTGAGATGGTTCGCCCAGTCCGACAGCGTCGCGCGCTCGCCGGGCAGCGACGCCAGTTTGCCCGCGAGCAGATCGCGGAACGATTGGCCGGCGACGTCGATATACTCGTCGCCGCGCTTGATGAAATACATCGGCACGTCGAGCGCGTAGTCGACGTAGCGTTCGAAACTCATGCCCGGCTCGAAAACCCACGGCAGCATGCCGGCGCGATCGTTGTCGGTGTCGCGCCAGATCTCCGAGCGCATCGAGAGGAAGCCGTTCGGCTTGCCCTCGGTGAAAGGCGAGTTCGCAAACAACGCCGTCGCGATCGGCTGCAGCGCGAGCGACACGCGCATCTTCTTGACCATGTCGGCTTCCGACGAGAAGTCGAGATTCGTCTGCACGGTCGAGGTCCGGTACATCATGTCGAGCCCGCGCGTGCCGACCTTCGGCATGTAGCGCGTCATGATGGCGTAGCGCCGCTTCGGCATCACCGGGATCTGCTCGTGCGTCCACTTCGGCGCCATGCCGAGGCCGAGAAAGCCGATGCCGAGCGGCCGCGCGACTTCACGTAGTTGCGCGAGATGCGCGCGCAGTTCCGCACAGGTCTGATGCACCGTCTCGACCGGCGCGCCGGAAAGCTCGAACTGGCCGCCTGGCTCCAGCGAGATGGCGCCGCCGCCGGTCACATCGAAGAGGCCGATGATGTTCTCGCCGTCGAGGATCGGCTCCCAGCCCAGCAGCATCTGCATACCGCGCAGCAAGGCGCCGATGCCGCGCGGCCCCTCATAGGGCACCGGATCGTGGTAGCCGAGCGTGAACGGAAACTTCTCGTGCTCCGTCCCCATGCGGAACGCGGATTTCGGCTTGCAGCCCGCTTCAAACCACGCGACCAGTTCGTCGCGCGTTTCGATCGGGGTCATATCGACCTGGTCGCGGGCCATGCAGTTGTTCCGTACGGGGGATCGGCGGGGCGCGACCTTACACGCCGTCCGCGGCCGTGGGCAATGTGGCAGGAAAAGGCAACCGCGTCAGGCGGCGAACTCACGTTCGAGGGCGCGGCGCGCGGCCTCGCGATGCGCGGGCCGCATATGCGCCGCGACGAGGCGAACCGCCGTCGCGAGCACCGCCGCGTCATCGGCATAGCCGAGCACGGGCAAAATGTCCGGCACGAAGTCGAAAGGCAAGACGAAATAAGCGAGTGCGCCGAGCAGCGCAGCCTTGACATGAAGCGGCGTGTCGCGATCGAAGGCGCAGTAATACGCCGCGAGCAGATCCTCCGCGAACGGCAGATTCGCGGCGAGGCCGCGCAGCTTCGCCCAAAAACCCTTGCGCACGGCCGCTTCGTCCGCGGCGGCCTTACGCGCCGCCTGCGGGCCGAGGTCGTCCCAAGCGTCCCACGTCTCGCCGTTGCGCCCCACTCGCGCCTCCTCGACACCGAATCGAACTCGCCGATAGATGGCCCCTATAACTTCCCCTCGCAAGCAGGTCCGGCACCAGATCAGCCAGCGATCCGATCCATCGCTTTCGCGAGCTTCACGTCCAATTCGGTCAATCCGCCCGCGTCGTGGGTCGAGAGGGTGACTGTGACTGTTTTGTAGACGTTGGACCATTCCGGGTGGTGGTCCATCTTCTCGGCCACCAGCGCTACTCGAGACATGAATCCAAAGGCTTCGTTGAAATCCTTGAAGGTGAACGTTTTCATGAGCGCATCGCGATCCTTCGCCTCGCTCCATCCCTTCAGGGCGGACAGCGCCTGCTTGCGCGCTTCGCCTGCGAGTTTCTCTGCCATTGCCTGCTCCGGTTCGCTTGCTTCGGCTCACGCCGCCAACGGGTAGGACGCCTCCACCAGATAGGGCCCGCCGCCGACCGATGCACGGGCTGAAAACAACACAAATCCTGAAACGTCGAACGGCGGCGTGCGATACGAGCCGCGCTCGGCGAGATACGTCGCCACCTGCTGGCTGGACGATTCGCGCAGCCGCGCCAGCGTGATGTGCGGCGTGTATTTGCGTCCCTCCGGCAACAGCCCCAGCCGCTGCATCAGCCGCTCATGCTCGGCCTGCAGTTCCATGAGCGCCTGGTTCGACGCCACCAAAGCGACGATCGCGCGCGGCTTGCGGCCGCCGAACGCCGCCAGCCCGTCGATCTTGATCTCGAAGGAGCGCCGGCGCACCTGCCCGAGCAGCAACGCGATCTCCCGCGCCACCGCGTCGTCGACATCGCCGATGAAACGCAGCGTGATGTGATAGTTGTCGGGGTCGATCCAGCGCGCCCCGGGGACGCCTCCGCGCAAGGTCGCGAGCGACTGCGCGATGAGCGGCGGCAGTTCAAGTCCGGTGAAGATGCGAGGCATGACGGGGACCTCGAGAAAGCGACGAGTTGTGAGAGGATGCGGATTTTCGGCGGACGCGGCAACCCGTCGGAGCCGCCTCAGCTCTTGGTTTTGTCAGGCGGGTTGCCGAGCAGCGTTTCGACATCCGGCAAAATTCCGCGGACGATCACATCGACGCCGGCCGGCAGCGGATGCAGCCCATCGGGCTGATTGAGCGCGCGCTTCCCCGCGACGCCCTCCAGAAAGAAGGGGTAGAGCGCAACGCCATGGATTTTTGCCAGGTCGGGAAAGATCGCATCGAATCGGCCCGCGTACTCGGTCCCCATATTGGGCGGCGCGCGCATTCCGGCCAACAGCACCTTGATACCCTTGGCCTTCAGGCGGCCAAGGATCTGGTCGAGCGCCTTGCGCGTTACCGACGGGTCGACCCCGCGCAGCGCGTCGTTGGCGCCAAGTTCCACGATCGCCGCGTCGGTTCCCTCTGGAATTGACCAGTCGAGGCGGTCGAGGCCGCCGGACGTCGTGTCGCCGGAAACGCCGGCGTTGATGACGTCCACGGCATACCCCTTGTCGCGCAAGGCTCTCTCGAGCTTCGCCGGAAACGCCTCGTTCGCCGCCACGCCATACCCCGCCGTCAGCGAATCGCCGAACGCGACCAGTTTGAGCGGCCGCTCCGCGGCTCCCGTCCTCGCGGGGAGAAGCGCGACGCAAACAAGCGCCACGACCACGGCGGCGATGCGCCATGCCGCAGGCGACGCCGGTCGAAGTCTCTGGACCAAAGGCATTCCCTCTCCCATATCAGCCCGGGCGAATCTTCTGTCCGGGACGGCCATTACCTTTCATGAACGACATGTCCACGACGGAGGCGCCCGCGATTGCGCTCACCGCGATCGACCTCTCCCTCGGTGCGGGGGAAGCGCGTGTCCACATCCTCAAGCATATCGACCTTCATATAGGGCGCGGCGAGGCGGTTGGCCTCGTCGGCGCGTCCGGGTCCGGCAAGTCGACCCTGCTGATGGTCATGGCCGGACTTGAACGTCCCGATTCGGGCAGCGTCCGCGTCGCCGGGACCGATCTCGGCGCGCTCGACGAAGATGGGCTGGCGCGGTTTCGCGGCCGCGAGGTTGGCATCGTGTTCCAGTCGTTCCACCTCATCCCGACCATGACCGCGATCGAGAACGTCGCCGTCCCGCTTGAGCTCGCCGGGCAACGCGACGCATTCGCGCGAGCGAAGGACGAGTTGGCGGCCGTCGGCCTCGGGCACCGCCTGCACCACTATCCGGCACAGCTTTCCGGCGGCGAGCAGCAACGCGTGGCGATCGCGCGCGCCCTGGCGCCGCGCCCCGCGATCGTCGTGGCCGACGAGCCGACCGGGAACCTCGACGAATCGACGGGCCGGCAGATCATCGATCTTCTGTTCGCGAGCCACGCCGAGCGCGGCTCGACGCTGGTCCTGGTGACGCATGACACGGCGCTCGCGGCGCGGTGCGACCGCGTCGTGCGGCTGCGCTCCGGCAGCATCGAAACGCCGAAGCCGCTTCGCGCCGACGCATGAGCCCCCGGATATGAGCGCGCGAGGAACGAGCATGCCCTTGGCGCCGCCGCCATTCCTGTCGCTGCGGCTGGCGCTGCGCGAGATGCGCGCGGGGCTGCGCGGCTTCCTCGTCTTCATCGCCTGCATCGCGCTCGGCGTCATGGCGATCGCCGGCGTCGGCTCGCTGGCCCGCAGCCTCTCGGAAGGGCTCGCGCATGAGGGGCGCAGCATTCTCGGCGGCGACCTCGCCTTCTCGCTGATCCAGCGCGAAGCAACGGCGCACGAGCGCGCCTTCATGCGGAGCCGTGGCGCGCTCTCGGCCGTGGCGACCATGCGGGCGATGGTGCGCACATCCGACGCCCGCTCGGCGCTGGTCGAGCTCAAAGCCGTCGACGACGCCTACCCCCTCTACGGTCAAGTCTCGCTGCAGCCCGCCGGCGACCTGCATCGCGCGCTCGCGGCCGGCGGCAACGTCTTCGGCGCCGTCGCCGATCCGGCGCTGCTCGAAAGACTCAACCTCGCCGTCGGCGCGCACGTCGCCCTCGGCGCGGCAACGCTGGAAATCCGGGCGTCGCTGCGAGACGAGCCTGACCGGCTCGCGGGCGGGATCGGCTTCGGCCCCCGGCTGATCGTCAGCGACGCCGCGCTGCGCGCGAGCGGCCTGGTGCAGCCCGGCAGCCTGGTGCGCTGGCTCTATCGCCTGCGCCTGCCGGCGAACGCCGCGGACGACGGCGCCATCGAATCGCTGACCAAAGAAGCGAATGCGAAATTCCCGCAAGCCGGCTGGGACATCCGGTCGCGCAAGAACGCATCGCCGCAACTCGAGCGCAACATCGAGCGCTTCTCGCAATTTCTCACCCTGGTCGGCCTCACCGCGCTGCTCGTCGGCGGCGTCGGCGTCGCCAACGCGGTGAAAAGCTATCTTGAGCGCCGGCGTGAATCGATCGCGACGATGAAGGCGCTTGGCGCGACAGGCGGGCGCATCTTCGCGATCTATCTGACGCAAGTGCTGATGCTGGCCGGCATCGGTACGGCGATCGGGCTCGCGGCCGGCATCGCCCTGCCCTTCCTCGTCACTGCGCTGTTCGGAGCGGTCATCCCGCTGCCGATCGCACCGACGATCCATCCGGCGGAACTGGCGCTCGCAGCCGTCTACGGAATCGCGACCTCGCTCGCCTTCGCGCTCTGGCCGCTCGGCCGCGCGCATGACGTGCCGGTATCGGCGCTGTATCGCGAGGTGGTCGCGACCGACATCGGCGCGCCGCGGCTGCGTTATGTCGGAGCCACGGCTGTCGTCATCCTTGCGCTCTCCGGCATCGCCGTCCTTCTCGCCTATGATCAGCGCATCGCGCTCATCTTCATCGGTTCGGCAGCGCTGACCTTCGTCGCGCTGCGCGCGATCGCCGCACTGCTGATGGCGCTTGCGCGAAGGTTGCCGCGGCCGCGTTCGACCGCGCTGCGCCTGGCCGTCACCAATATCCATCGCCCCGGCGCGCTGACGCCGACCGTCGTTCTCTCCCTCGGGCTCGGATTGACCCTGCTGGTGACGGTGACCCTCGTCGACGGGAACCTGCGACGGCAATTCGAGGCCGCGTTGCCGGAGCGTGCGCCGGCGTTTTACTTCCTCGACATTCCGCAGGCCGACACCGGTCGTTTCGACGCCTTCATCGCGAACGCCGCTCCGGGAGCCCAACTCGAGCGCGTGCCGATGCTGCGCGGACGCATCGTGTCGGTGAAAGGCGTTCCCGCGGAGAAGCTTTCGCCGTCGGCGCAGACGGCCTGGGCCCTGCATGGCGACCGCGGCATCACCACCGCCGCGCAGGTGCCCGACGGCTCGCGCATCGTCGCCGGCGCCTGGTGGCCGGCCGACTATGACGGCCCCCCGAAGGTGTCGATGGAGAAGCGTATCGCCGAGGGGCTCGGCCTCGCCGTCGGCGATACGATCGTCGTCAACGTGCTCGGGCGCAACATCGCCGCCGAGGTCGCCAATCTGCGCACCGTCGACTGGCAATCGCTCGGAATCAATTTCGTCCTCGTTTATTCGCCCAACGCCTTCCGGGGCGCGCCGCAGACCTCCATTGCAACCCTGACATACCGTGACGGCGGGGATGCCGCCCGCGAGACCGAGCTGGTGCGTTCGCTGGCCACCGCGTTCCCCAGCGTCACCGCCATCCGCGTCAAGGAGGCGCTCGACACCTTCGGCGCGCTGGTCGCCAACCTGGTGATGGCGGTGCGCGGCGCGAGCCTGATCTGCATCCTCGCGGCGATTCTGGTCCTGGGCGGAGCATTGGCCGCAAGCCATCGCCACCGGGTCTACGACGCCGTGATTCTCAAGACGCTGGGGGCCACGCGCGGGCGACTGCTTGCCGCCTATGCCCTTGAATATCTGGCGCTCGGCGGGGCGACCGCCGTCTTCGGGGTTGTCGCCGGATCGCTCGCGGCATGGTTCGTCGTCGCCGAGGTGATGAACCTGCCATTCGTATGGTTACCGCTTCCCGCGCTCGCCGCGGCGCTGTCCGCCCTGGCCATCACCGTCGGATTCGGGCTGGCCGGAACCTTCTCGGCGCTGCGGCAAAAACCGGCGGCAATCCTGCGAAATCTTTGATCTCTTTGCGACAAACCGCCGCGCGGCGGTTGGGGGTCTTCTTTTTTGGCTCAGGATAATGATCTTGAGCGCAAGGGCTCACTTGCCCATAGTGTCGTGCCCGCGCGTGGATCACCCGCGCTGGTTTCTCGGCGGCGGGCCAGAATCCTGTAAGGGAAACATAGGGGTTTCGACGATGTCGGATTTCAATCGTAATGCCACCGCTGAGAAGTGGGGACGGCCGCTTTCCCGCGCCGAATCCACTGTCATCGACGCTGGCCTGCGCGCCTACATGCTGCGCGTTTACAACTACATGGTGCTCGGCCTCGCCATCACCGGCTTCGCCGCGCTCGGCGTCTACATGCTGTCGGTGACGAGCAATCCGGCAAGCGCGGTCAGCGGCGCGACCGGTGGCGCCCTGGCGCTGCGCAACGGCGTGTACCTCACTCCGATCGGCTACGGCCTGTTTGTCAGCCCGCTCAAGTGGGTGGTGATTCTGGCCCCGCTCGGCCTCGTCTTCTTCCTCGGGGCGAAGATGCAGAGCATGCGTCCGGCGACGGCGCAGATCACCTTCGCCATCTTCGCGGCGCTGATCGGCCTGTCGCTGAGCTCGATCTTCCTGGTGTACACGCACACCTCGATCGTGCGCGTGTTCTTCATCACGGCGGCCTCGTTCGGCGCGCTGAGCCTGTGGGGCTACACCACGCAGCGCAATCTTTCCGGCATGGGCTCGTTCCTGATCATGGGCCTGTTCGGCGTGATCATCGCCTCGCTGGTCAACCTGTTCCTGGCCAGCAGCGCGCTGCAGTTCGCAGTGTCGGTCATCGGCGTCCTGGTCTTCGCCGGCCTGACCGCCTGGGACACGCAGCGCCTGAAGAGCGAATATCTCTACGGCACGATGGAAGGCGAAGTGCTGGAGAAATCCGCGATCATGGGCGCGCTGTCGCTCTACCTGAACTTCATCAACCTGTTCACGATGCTCCTGCAACTCTTGGGACAGCGCGACCAGTAAAGGTTCCGGCCTCCCCTTCGAACCAAAACCAAGGCCCCGGCGCGCCGGGGCCTTTTCTTTTTGGCCGGGTGGCCGGAGAATACGGCGCCGGGAATTCAGATCGGGTCGCCTCGCCGATGAGTTCCATCTCCATCCGCCCCGCGGAACGCGCCGACATCCCCGCCATCACGCATATCTATGCCCATGCCGTCCGGCACGGCACCGCGTCGTTTGAACTCGAGCCTCCGACGGAGGAAGAGATGGCCCGGCGCCGGCAGACGCTGCGCGACGGGAATTTCCCCTATTTCGTGGCCGAAACCGGCGGCGCGCTTGTCGGCTACGCCTATGCCGGCGCCTATCGCGCGCGGCCCGCGTATCGCTTCAGCGTCGAAAATTCGGTTTACGTCGCGCCCGATATGCAAGGCCGTGGTGTCGGCCGCACGCTTCTGGAAGCGTTGATCGTCGCCTCCGAAAGCCGCGGCTTCCGTCAGATGATCGCGGTGATCGGCGATTCGGCGAACGCGCCCTCGATCGCGCTGCATCGCGCGCTCGGGTTCCGCATGATCGGAACGATCGAATCGGTCGGCTTCAAGTTCGGACGCTGGCTCGACACCGTCCTGATGCAGCGCGCACTGGGGCCGGACGGTGGTTCCGCGCCTTAGCGGCAGTCATTCCGGGGCACGCCGGCAGACGCAAAATCTTTATCCCGGCTGCTGTGGAGAGGCTCCGGACTTGCCGCCGTGCGGCAATCCGCAACGACAGGCCTTTCAGTTCGCCACCAGCCGCAGCGACTTGTCGAGCACGCGCAGGACGCGGTCGAGTTCGTGGCCGCGCTTCATAATCAGTCCGGTGACCGAGATGACGCTGTAGGCGCCCTGTTTGCGCGCCAGCTTCGGGTCCTTCTCGATGCGGTAGATCGGCATTTCCGAGGAACGGCGGAAGATCGAGAACACGGCGCGGTCTTTGAGGAAATCGATGGCATAGTCGCGCCACTCCCCGGCGGCGACCATGCGTCCATAGAGATTCAGGATGCGATCGAGCTCGTACCGGCTGAATGTGACTTGGTCGCGGGGAACGGCGGAGTAGGAACTCAGGGGGCCGCTCCCCTTGAACTCGCTCGGATCACTGTCGCCGGACGGACTGCTCATGCCGCGCCTCCTCACATCGAACGCCATGATCGCCCCCGCATGCGGGGGCCGCAAGAGGGAACCCGGTTGCCGCGCGCTCGCCCCTCGAAAACGGTCATTTTCCCTCACGGATTCGTTAGGAAAATCATATTGCTGCCTGATTTCGGCCCAGCGCGCGCCGTGGTGGGCTGCGATACATGGATACTCAGGGCCCGGCCTTTCGAGCACCGGATTCCTCAGCCCCCCAAGCCCCCCGGGGTTCGGATGGGTCGGGCCCGCAGCCTGCGTCAGTCTTGCAACGCAGGCAGGGCCGACGATGTCGGCCCTTTTTTTATGCCTGATCCACTGAGAGCATGGTCTCGAAAAGCGGAAACCGGCTTTCGGAAAAGATCATGGCGGTCCCGCCTTCGCTGGGCGAGGGTGAGAGGCGTCGTCCCTGCCGGGGCGCACGCGTCCTGCGATTTTCCTGCGAAGAAATTACTGGCCCGAGAGCGCGACGGTCTGCAGCGGCGCGATGGCGGCACCGAGCATCGGCCCGGGGCCCTTCGCCGCGCTCCCTTGCACCAGGACCGCGACGGCGTCGATTTGATCGCCCTGGACGTCGCTGCGCGGAACGTTCCATGTCTTGGAGGCACCGTACCACTCGCCGAGCTTGATCCATCGCCGCACGACGTTGTGATACGTAAAGGTATGGCCTCGGTTCTCGCCACGACCGATCGTCACCTTGATCGCTCTGGCGATGCCGCAGAGCCAGACCTCCCCGGTGGCCGCGCCGACATGCTGCGACACCGCGACGTCAAATCCGCTGCCGTTCGAGGTCACCGCGACCGCGACCGGCAAACGCTTGCCGTGTTGCGTATTGGCGATCGCCGCCTCGATCGCGCTGCGATCGCTGCCGAGCGCCTGCGCGCTGCCATTGACGACAACCTGCGGCGTGTACACCTGCCGGTCGCCGCGCACGGCCGAATAGTTGCGCTGGCGCGCGGTATGACGCGGCCGCGCCAGCGTGTCGCGCCAGCCGAGATAATCCCAGTAGTCGATCGGAAGACTCAGCGCGACGACCGAGCCGTCGGCGGCCAGTTCGCCGATCAGCTTGTCGGCGGCCGGACAGGACGAGCAGCCCTGACTGGTGAAGAGTTCGATGACCGCGCGCGGCTGCGCGCGCGCGACAAACGAACCGCCCGCCAGCAACGCAACGACGACGCCGGCGGACAGCGCATAGCGTCTTCCCTGCATGGCTTTCCTCCGGCGAGATACGCAGACCTCCGTCTTAAGCGCGGAGATTTTCACTCACCACTCAATTTGCGGTGAAAATCTAGAGCGGGACGGGAAAAGTGTGTAGCGGTTTTCCGCCCGCATCCCGCTCTAAGACTAGGAGAATCGATCACCTTCATGATTTCGGATCGATACGATCCGAGGTCACCGTGATCCAGGCGGCGTTGCGCCGCCTAGATCGTGATACCGTCACGCCGCGAGCTGGCGCAGAACGTACTGAAGAATACCGCCGTTCTTGAAGTAGTCGAGTTCGTCGAGCGTATCGATGCGGCAGATCAGCGGCAGATACTTCAGCGTGCCGTCCGCCGACACGATCTCGGCTTTGAGTTTCTGGCGCGGCTTGAGATCGTTGGCGAGGCCGCGGATCGTCACCGTCTCGTCGCCCTTGATGCCGAACGATTGCCAGGACGTTCCCTCCTCGAACACCAGCGGCACGACGCCCATGCCGATCAGGTTCGAGCGGTGGATGCGCTCGAACGACTGCGCGATGACGGCGCGCACGCCGAGCAGCACCGTGCCCTTGGCCGCCCAGTCGCGCGACGAGCCGGTGCCGTACTCCTTGCCGGCGAAGACGACGAGCGGCACCTTCTCCGCCTTGTATTTCATCGCCGCGGTGTAGATCGGCAGCTTCTCGCCGGACGGATAGTGCGTGGTGAAGCCGCCCTCGACGCCCTGCAGCATCTGGTTCTTGATGCGGATGTTGGCGAACGTGCCGCGCATCATCACTTCGTGGTTGCCGCGGCGCGTGCCGTATTGGTTGAAGTCCACCGGCCGCACCTGATGGTCGCGCAGATATTCGCCCGCCGGCGAGGACTCCTTGATCGAACCGGCCGGCGAGATGTGGTCGGTGGTGATCGAGTCGAGGAACAGCCCGAGGATGCGGCCGTCGATGATGTCCGTCACCGGCGCGGGCGTGCGCGTCATGCCCTCGAAGTACGGTGGATTCTGCACGTAGGTCGAGCGGCGCTCCCACTTGAACGTCTCGGCGCCGGTGACCTTGATCTTCTGCCAATGCGCGTCGCCCTTGAACAGGTCGGCGTACTTCTTCGTGAACATCGCCTTCGACAGCGTCTTGCGCACCAGCGCCGCGACTTCCTGGTTCGAAGGCCAGATGTCCTTGAGGTAGACCGGCTTGCCGTCGCTGCCGGTGCCGAGCGGCTCCTTGGTCAGATCGATCTGCATCGAACCGGCAAGCGCGTAAGCGACGACCAGCGGCGGCGAAGCGAGATAGTTCGCGCGCACGTCCGGATTGACGCGCCCTTCGAAGTTGCGGTTGCCCGACAGGACCGCCGCCGCAACGAGGTCGTTCTTGTTGATCGTCTCGGAAATCTCTTCCGGCAGCGGACCGGAGTTCCCGATGCACGTGGTGCAGCCGAAGCCGACGAGGTTGAAGCCGAGCGCGTCGAGATCCTTCTGCAGTCCCGACTTATCGAAATATTCGCCGGCGACTTGCGAGCCCGGCGCGAGCGACGTTTTCACCCACGGCTTCGTCTTGAGGCCTTTCGCGACGGCATTGCGCGCGAGAAGGCCCGCGCCCAGCATCAGCGTCGGATTGGATGTGTTGGTGCAGGAGGTGATCGCCGCGATCACCACGTCGCCGTTGCCGAGATCGTACTTGTGGCCCTCGACCGGGAAGCGCTTCGCCAGGTCGCCGGCCTTCTTGAACTCCTTGTCCATCGCGGTGGCGAAGCCCGCTTTGGCGTCGCGCAGCAGCACGCGATCCTGCGGGCGCTTCGGCCCGGCGATCGACGGCTCGACGGCGGAAAGATCGAGCGCCAGCGTGTCGGTGAACACCGGGTCGGGCGTCGATTGGGTGCGCATCATGCCCTGCGCCTTGGCGTAGGCCTCGACCAACGCGACGCGGCCGCTCGCGCGCCCCGTCTCATCGAGATAACGCAGCGTCTCCTCGTCGATCGGGAAGAAGCCGCAGGTCGCGCCGTATTCCGGCGCCATGTTGCCGATCGTCGCGCGATCCTCGAGCGCGAGCGCGTCGAGACCCGAGCCGTAGAATTCGACGAACTTGCCGACCACGCCGTGCGCGCGCAGCATCTGCGTGACGGTGAGGACGAGGTCGGTCGCCGTCACGCCTTCCTTCAGCTTGCCGGTGAGCTTGAAGCCGATGACTTCCGGCAGCAGCATCGACACCGGCTGGCCGAGCATCGCCGCTTCCGCCTCGATGCCGCCGACGCCCCAGCCGAGCACGGCGAGGCCGTTGACCATCGTCGTGTGCGAATCGGTGCCGACCAGCGTGTCGGGATAGGCGACATCGACCGTCGCCGACTTGCCGTCGACCTTGGTCTTCTCTTTCGCGGTGAAAACGACCTGCGAGAGATATTCGAGATTGATCTGGTGGCAGATGCCGGTGTCCGGCGGCACCACGCGGAAATTGTCGAACGCTTCCTGCGCCCACTTGAGGAACTTGTAGCGTTCCTCGTTCTGCTTGTACTCCTCGTCGATGTTCTTCTTGAAGGCGCTGTTGGTGCCGAAGAAGTTCACGATGACCGAGTGATCGATGACGAGGTCGACGGGTACCAGCGGGTTGATCTTATTGGTGTCGCCGCCGAGCATCTTCATCGCATCGCGCATCGCGGCGAGATCGACGACGGCGGGGACGCCGGTGAAGTCCTGCATCAGAACGCGCGCCGGCCGATAGGCGATCTCCAGGGTGGAATTGCGCGTCTTCAGCCACGCCGCGACCGCCTTGATGTCCTCCTTCGTCACCGTGCGGCCATCCTCATGCCGCAGCAGATTCTCCAGCAGCACCTTCATCGAGAACGGAAGCTTGGAGATGCCCCGCAAGCCATTCGATTCGGCGGCCGGGAGGCTGTAATAGACGTAGGATTTCGACCCTACTTGCAGGGTCTTGCGGCATTTGAAGCTGTCGAGCGAGGTCATAATTGTCTGTTTCCATCCGCCTTGGGGACGACGGCGCGAGGATTCGCGTCTGCCCGATTGGGCCGTGCCCAAGGGAGGTCCTTGGGCGTGTCGGGGCAACATGCCGGCTTATAAGGTCTTTTCCGGTAGTCTGCTATCGTTCTTGAGTGGAGCATGCATGCGCCCGCCGGCATCAAAGAGTGAATACTAATTCAACATTTTCCATCCCTTTCTCCCGCAGCGAAATCCCCATGCGCCTATCAGCCTATAATTTGAGGTGCGTCCGCGGCGGTTGCCAGGTTTTTGACAATCTTCGCTTCGCGCTCGAGAGCGGCGAGGCCCTGGTCGTCACCGGGCCGAACGGCGCGGGCAAGTCATCCCTGCTGCGCCTCATCGGCGGGCTCGTGCGCATCGACGGCGGGACCCTGACGCTCGAGGGCGGCGACGCCGAGCGCAGCATCGGCGAACAGGCGCACTATCTCGGCCACCTCGATGCGCTGAAGCCGTCGCTCACGGCGCGCGAGAATCTGCTGTTCTGGGTGCAGTTCCTCGGCGGAGGCTCCCTCGACACGGCGGATGCCCTGGAACAGGTCGGGCTTGCCGGCCTCGCCGACCTGCCCGCCGGCTATCTTTCCGCCGGACAGCGCCGGCGCCTGTCCATCGCGCGGCTGCTGAGCGTGCCGCGGCCGATCTGGCTGCTCGACGAGCCGACCGCTCCGCTCGACGCGGCGGCCCGCGACGACGTCGCAGCGCTGATGCAGGCGCATCTTACGGGGGGCGGCATCGTCGTCGTCGCGACGCATGCGCCTCTCGGCCTCGTCGGCGCGCGGGAACTCCGCCTCGGCGCGGCGCGCGCGATCGCCGCATGAGTGCCTTTACCGCCATGCTCGCCCGCGACGTGCGCCTTGCGACCCGCGCCGGCGGCGGCGCGCTCATGGGCGTCCTCTTCTTCTTCATCGTGGTCACGCTGATGCCGTTCGCGCTCGGCCCCGATCTCGCGCTGCTGCAGCGCATCGGACCGGCCGTCCTGTGGCTCGGCGCGCTTCTCGCCAATCTGCTGGCGCTCGATCGCCTCCTGGCGGTCGATCACGAGGACGGTTCGCTCGACCTTATCCTCAACGCGCCGCTGCCGCTGGAGCTGACGCTGGTCGCGAAAGCCGCCGCCCATTGGCTGACGACGGGCGTACCGCTCGTCGTGGCGGCCCCCCTCCTCGGCTTGATGCTCAACCTCGAGCCCGCAAGCACCGCGGCCGTCGCGCTCACCTTGCTCGCAGGGACGCCGGCGCTCACTTGTATCGGCCTGATCGGCGCGGCGCTGCTCGTCGCCCTGCGCCGCGGTGGGCTACTGCTGCCGATCCTGATCCTGCCGCTGACGGTGCCGGTCCTCATCTTCGGCGTTTCCGCCTGCAACGCGGCGATCGTCGGGCCGATGCCGTTCGGCACCCCCTTCACGATCCTTTGCGCGCTGACGCTGGTGAGCCTGGTCGTCGGGCCTTTCGCCGCCGCGGCCGCGCTTCGCCATGCGATGGAATGACGCTCGCAAGCTGTTGAAGGGCGCGCGCTTACGCCCGATTGTGCCGGGAGGCCGGCGTGACTAAGACAACCGCCAAGGACACGACGCCGCAGCCATGCCCCTCATCGACCTCGCCAACCCGTCGCGCTTTCTCGCGTTCGCCGAGCGCGCTTTGCCGTGGCTCGCGGCGCTGACCGCCGCCCTGCTCGCGATCGGGCTTTACCTCGCGCTGTTCGTCGCGCCCGACGACTACCAGCAGGGCGCGACGGTGAAGATCATGTTCCTGCACGTCCCGTTCGCGTGGCTCTCGATGATGTGCTGGGGCCTGATGAGCGTCGCCGGGCTCGGCACCCTGGTGTGGCGGCATCCGCTGGCCGACGTGACGGCAAAAGCCGCCGCGCCGATCGGCGCCGCCTTCACCTTCCTCTGCCTGCTCACCGGCTCGCTGTGGGGCCGGCCGATGTGGGGCACTTACTGGGTGTGGGACGCGCGGCTCACCTCGGTCCTCGTTCTCTTCCTGATGTATCTCGGCCTGCTCGCGCTCTGGCGCGCGGTCGACGATCCCTCGCGCGCGGCGCGGGCAGCGGCGATCCTGACGATCGTCGGCGCGATCAACATCCCGATCATCAAGTTCTCGGTCGACTGGTGGAACACGCTGCATCAATCCGCGTCGGTATTGCGCCTCGGCGGCCCGGCGATCGACCCGACCATCCTGCGCCCCCTGCTGGTGATGGCGTTGGCGATGACGCTTCTGTTCGCCACGCTTTTGGTCGGCGCGATGCGCAACGAGATCCTGCGCCGCCGCGTGCGCGCATTGCGTCTGATGCAGGCACGGGCGGCGTAACGTGAATCTCGGGAACCACGCGGGCTTCATCATCGCGGCTTACGCGGCGGCGTTCGCCGTCGTCGTCGCGCTCGTCGCATGGGTCGTCGCCGACTATCGCGCGCAGCGCCGCGTCCTCGCCGACCTCGAACGCCAAGGCGTCACGCGCCGCTCGGGAGCGAACGCACCGTGAGCGCGACCGACGAACAGGCAACGGAGAAAGAGGCCGCCCGGACGTCGAACGCGCGGCGCTGGTTTCTGCTCATTCCGCTGCTCTTCTTCGCCGCGCTCACGGGATTGTTCGCGTTCCGCCTCGGCGCCGGCGATCCGTCGAAACTTCCTTCCGTCTTGATCGGGCATCCGGCCCCCGCCATGGCGCTGCCCGCGCTCGCCGGCCTGGAGCGCGACGGAAAAGCCGTCCCCGGCGTCACGCCGGACACGTTCAAGGGCGCGGTGAGCGTCGTGAACGTCTGGGCGTCGTGGTGCGTGCCGTGTCACGACGAGGCGCCGATCCTGATGCAGCTTGCGCAGGACAAGCGCGTGCAACTCGTCGGCATCAATTACAAGGACCAGGCGGACAACGCCCGCCGCTTCCTCGGCCGCTACGGCAACCCGTTCGTCGCCGCCGGCGTCGATGCCAACGGCCGCGCCGCGATCGAATGGGGCGTCTACGGCGTGCCGGAAACCTTCGTCGTCGGACGCGACGGCCGCATCGCCTTCAAGCTCGTCGGCCCGATCACCGCCGAAAACCTCGCGCGCACCCTCAAGCCGGAAATCGAGAAGGCGCTGGCGGGATCGTAGTGATCCCGCCTGATCTCAGTTCCAAGCTAAATGTCTACCGCCCGCCCAACCCCGCCGTCAGCTTCAGCGCACCGACATCCATGCCGTTCCAGTTGCGGATCACCGGATGGAGAAACGGATCGAGGAATGTCCGATCCGCGTCGGTGAGCGGAACGAAACGCGCGATCATCGCCGCCATCGTCATTTCCGCCGCGCGCTTCGCCCCGTCGTCCACCTTCAGCGCAACGCCGAGTCCGAGATCGGGGAAAGCGCCGGTGAACACGCCTTCGGCGCCGGTCTTCACGAAGACGCGCGCACCGAAATACTGCATCACCCCGGTGCAGAACCGCTCCGTTCCGGCGACGAACCAAGGCTTCGCCGCGCAAGCCGCACGCAACCGCGCGGCGGCCTTCGTCGTTTCCGGCCCGAGGCCCCGTCCCGTTCCGAAGCGCGCAAAGGCGCCGGCGAGCGCCCGCAGCGGCACCGGCCAGTTCGGTGCCGAGCATCCGTCGATCGCGGGCGCCTCGAGCGTCACGCCGGCGAGGCGCTCGATCCCCGCCTGCACCTCGCGCTGTAGCGGGTGCGCCGGATCGACGTAGCCGTGATGATCGACGCCCATCGCGCACGCCGCGCAGACGAATCCCGAATGTTTGCCGGAGCAGTTGTTATGCAGCGCGCTCGGCTCCTGCCCGGCGCGTGCCAGCGCCCGCGCCGTGGCTTCGCGCGAGGGCCAATGCGCGCCGCACGCGAGCGCCGAAACGTCGAGCCCCGCCGCCGCGAGCGTGCGCGCCGCCGTCGCGGCATGCAGTGGCTCGCCGTTGTGCGAGGCGCAGGCGAGCGCGATCTGTTCGTCGTCGAGCTTGAAGCGGTCGGCCGCTCCGCTTTCGATCAGCGGCAGCGCCTGGAACGCCTTGATCGCCGAGCGCGGATAGACCGCACGTTCGACGTCGCCGAGCGCGAAGACCGTGGCGCCGTCGGCGTCGACGACGGCGACGCTGCCGCGATGCCGGCTTTCGACGCGGCCGCCGCGCCAGACTTCGATGAGGACGGGGTTGCTCATGGGCTTTCTTGCGAAGCGGGAGGGGAAGCCACATTTAGGGCTCAGTCTGTCCTTCCATTGCGCGCATCATGCGAGCCCGCGTCAAGTTGATCGCCTTCGCCCTCCTCGGTCTGTTCCTCGTTCCGCTCGCCGCCCGCGCGACCTGGTTCGCGTTCGAGGAGCGGCCGTCGAGCTGGCGCGACGCCGACTGGTCGAGCGTCGGCATGCTGCCGCGGCCGGCCGATGCGCCGGAGGCGCGGCTGCTGATCTTCTCGGGGCGCACCGGCGGCCTCAAGGGCCTCGTCGCCGTGCACAGTTGGGTGGTGGTCAAGCCCGCCAACGCCAAGGCCTGGTCGCGCTACGATGTGGTCGGCTGGGGCAGCCCGGTGCGGCTCAACGGCTGGGCGGCGGACGGGCGCTGGTACGGCGCGACGCCGACGGTCGTCGCGGATGTGCGTGGCGCCGAGGCCGAGACGCTGATCCCCAAGATCGAAGCCGCGATCAAGAGCTACCGCTACGCCGAGGCCGGCGACTACAGGCTGTGGCCGGGCCCCAACAGCAACACCTTCGTCGCGGCGATCCTGCGCGCCGTGCCGGAACTCGGCGTCGCGCTGCCGCCGAACGCGGTCGGCAAGGATTTTCGCAACGAGGGTGTCTATGCCGGACTGACGGACAGCGGCACCGGCGTGGAGCTCAACCTGTTCGGCTTGCTCGGCGTGAAGGTGGGCTGGGTCGAGGGCTTGGAGATCAATTTTCTCGGCCTCGTCAGCGGCCTCGATTTTCGCGCGCCGGCGCTGAAGCTGCCGGGCTTCGGCCGCATCGGCGTGGGCTTCCCGACGGCGAGCGAAGCAAACGCGAAAAGCGGTTGAGCCGCGAATGGCGGCACCGATGATCCGTCGCCCGCGCGCTCACAAGCTTTTGTCCGCCCCTCGGGTGGGCCAGGATGACGCGCGTGCGTGAACCGTGCCACGCTCGTGGTGAAAGGCGACACCTATGCGCGACACTTGGCCTCTGCTCGACAAGATCCCGTTTCCGCCGCTGCGCCGCGGGACGCTGCAAACGTTGCAGGTCAATGTCGGCTATCGCTGCAACCAGTCGTGCGTGCACTGCCACGTCAACGCCGGCCCCAACCGCACGGAGGAGATGGCGGGCGAGACGGTGGATACCGTCCTCGCCTTCATCGAGCGCCAGCGGATCACCACGCTCGACATCACCGGCGGCGCGCCGGAGCTCAATCCGCATTTTCGCCGCCTGGTGACGGGCGCGCGCGATCGGGCGGTCCATGTCATGGACCGCTGCAACCTGACCATCCTCGAGCAGCCCGGACAAGAAGATCTCGCGGAGTTTCTTGCCGCGCAGCAGGTCGAGGTCGTCGCTTCCATGCCCTGCTACCAGATCGACAACGTCGACAGGCAGCGCGGCCAAGGCGTGTTCGACGGCTCGATCCGCGGCCTGCGCCGGCTCAACGCCGTCGGCTACGGCCGCCCGGAAGCGGCGCTGACGCTCAACCTCGTCTACAACCCGCAGGGTCCGTCGCTGCCGCCGCCGCAGGCCGCGCTGGAAAGCGATTACAAGCGCGTGCTCGGCGAACGGTACGGCATCGTCTTCAACAACCTCTACACCCTCGCGAACATGCCGATCCAACGTTTCGGCGCGATCCTTTTGTCGCAAGGCCAGTTCGACGACTACCTGGCACTCCTTCAGCACGCGCATCGCGACGCCAACCTCGACGGCGTGATGTGCCGCAGCCTGATCTCGGTCGACTATCGCGGCTACGTCTACGACTGCGACTTCAATCAGATGCTCGACCTTCCGCTTGCCGGTGGCGGCCACGAGCGCAGGCACCTCTCCGACCTGCTGCATGCCGACCTCGCGGGCCGTCCCGTCCGGGTCGCCGGGCACTGCTTCGGCTGCACCGCCGGGCAAGGCTCGAGCTGCGGCGGAGCGCTGAAGGAAGCGGCCGAGTGACGGCGCCGGGCCGAAGCCGCACAGGCCGGCCGAGGGCTCTCGCAGCCAACCGTCCATATTGAGTCGATTGCCGTTTTTCCCGCGCCGGTAGTCGGCGCCCCGGACGTGCTAAGCTCCGGCAAACTGGGATTCGGCAGGTGGCGAGCCTTTCAATCATCGTCCCGGTGCTCAACGAGGCGCCGGTGATCGCGGAAACGCTGGCGGCGCTTGGGCCCTTGCGTATGCGCGGGGTCGAAGTCATCATTGCGGACGGTGGGAGCGAGGACGACACGTTGGGGCGCGTGGCGACATTGGTCGACGGGGCTGTCGTGGCTCCGCGCGGACGCGGGGCACAGATGAACGCCGGGGCGCAGGCCGCCCACGGCGAGGTTTTGCTGTTCCTGCACGCCGACACCCGCCTGCCCGCGGACGCCGACCAGCGCGTTCGCGACGGATTGATCCGCAGCGGCCGCGCCTGGGGGCGCTTCGACGTGGCGATCGAAGGCACGAGTCCTTTTCTGAGGCTCGTGGCGGCGCTGATGAACTGGCGCTCGCGGCTCACCGGCATCGCGACTGGCGACCAGGCGATCTTCGTGACGCGCGAGGCCTTCACGGCCGTCGGCGGTTTCCCGGATATTCCATTGATGGAGGACATCGTCCTCTCCCGCCGGTTGAAACGGCTGTCGCGGCCGATGAATCTCGCGGCGCGCGTCGTCACCTCCGGCCGCCGCTGGGAGAAGAACGGCGTGCTCCGAACGGTTCTCCTGATGTGGCGTCTGCGTCTCGCCTTCTTCCTCGGCGCCTCGCCGGCAACGCTCGCAAGGTCCTATGGCTACGCTGCCCGATAACCCCAAACCGGTGACGATCGCGATCCTCGCCAAGGCGCCGGTGCCGGGGACGGTGAAGACGCGGCTCGCGATGATGCTCGGCGTCTACGGCGCCGCGACCTTGCAGGAACGGTTGATCGTGCGCACCGTCGAGACGGCGGTCGAGGCCGGCACCGGGCCGGTGCATCTGTGGACAAGTCCCGACGAGCGCCACCCCTGCTTCAAGGCGCTGATCGAGCGCTTCTCGCTGCCCGTCGCGCGCCAGCCGAACGGCGATCTCGGCGCGCGCATGCATGCGGCGTTCGTTCACGCGAGCGGCCCCGCCATCGTCATCGGCAGCGACTGCCCGGTGCTCACGCCGCAGCATCTGCGCGACGCCGCCGACGCCTTGCGCAACGGCGCGGACGCGACGGTCTGTCCGTCCGACGACGGCGGCTACGTGCTGATCGGCCTGCGCAAGCCGGAACCGACGCTGTTCCAGACCATGCCCTGGAGCACCGATACGGTGATGACCGAGACGCGCCATCGCCTCACGCATCGCGGCCTCTCCTGGCGCGAGCCGGCGCAGCTCTGGGACGTCGACCGCCCGACCGACGTGCGCCGCATGCGCCGCGAAGGGCTCAAGGACCTGCTCGCCGACATCGACCACGAGGTCTCGCCGCTGCGCGTCGTCGGACGGGATTAGGTCCCGCTCGCCGCACCCCAATCCGCCATCCTGAGAGGCGCAGGCGCGAAGCGCCGAGCCTCGAAAGCGACGGCCCCGATGTCGGATATATCCGACATCGGCAATTTATAGGGCTCAAGTCGGCTATGCCGGCTTGAGCCCGCGGCCATCCTTCGAGGCTCGCTTCGCGAGCACCTCAGGATGACGCCGACTATCGAGGCAAGCTCGACGACGACCGGCTCAAAATCAACGCCTTAGCGCCATCCGCGGATTCAAATTCTGAGCCCGCAGGACAGCGCTCCGCGACTTAAAGCTTTCCCTCAAGCGCCGCGTCGAAGATCTTGCGCGCGCCGGCCGTATCGAGCTTCACCGGATTGCCGCCGGCGGTCGGATCGTCCGGCGCCATCCTCGCGATCAGGTCCGCCTGCTTCCCGTCCACCTTCAATCCTGCAAGCGTGTGCGGCACGCCGGTCTCCTTCCGCAGCGCCAGCACCCAATCGAGGAAGGCATCGAACGACGGCTTGAGCCCGATATAGGCGGCAAGCCGGGCGATCTTCTCCTCGATCGCGGCGCGGTTGAAAGCGAGCACGTAGGGCATGAACACCGCGTTGGTGAGGCCGTGATGCGTGTTGTAGAGCGCGCCGACCGGATGCGAGAGCGCGTGAATAGCGCCGAGCGCCTTCTGGAACGCGGTCGCGCCCATCGCCGCCGCCGCCATCATGTTGGCGCGCGCTTCGATGTTTTTCCCGTCGGCCGTGGCGCGCGCGAGGTTCTCCTTCACGAGCCGCACGCCTTCGACGGCGATGCCGTCCGCGAGCGGGTGGTAGAACGGCCCGCAATACGCCTCCAGGCAGTGCGCGAAGGCATCCATGCCGGTGCCGGCGGTGACGATCGGCGGCATTCCGACCGTAAGTTCCGGGTCGCAGATCGTCACCTTCGGCATCATCGCCGGGTGGAAGATGATCTTCTTGGTGTGCGTTTCCTCGTTGGTGACGACCGCCGCGCGCCCCACCTCCGAACCCGTCCCCGCCGTCGTCGGCACGGCGACGATCGGCGCGATCTTCGCGGCATCGGCGCGCGTCCACCAGTCGCCCACGTCCTCGAAGTCCCAGACCGGCCGCGTCTGCCCGTGCATGAAGGCGACGAGCTTGCCGGCGTCGAGCGCCGAGCCGCCGCCGAAGGCGACGACGCCGTCGTGCCCACCGGACTTGAACACGGCGACGCCGGCCTTGACGTTCGTTTCGACCGGGTTCGGCTGCACGTCGCAGAACACCGCGGCGGCAACGCCGGCAGCCTTCAATTTTGCCACGACGTCGGCCGTCATCGGCATCTTCGCGACGGTCGGATCGGTGACGAGCAGCGGACGCTTGATGCCGGCGGCCGCCAGCGCCTCCGGCAACTCGGCGATGCGCCCTTCTCCGAAGCGCACCGTCGTCGGGAAATTCCAATTGCCGCGCAGTTGCATCGATCTCTCCGAATATGCCGCGATCCTTCGAGGGCCGCTACGCGGCCGCCTCGGGATGACGCCGTTGGGAAGGAGATGTCGTCACCCTGAGGGTGCGAAGCCGACGCAGTCGGCGAGCCTCGAAGGGCGACGACATCCTCGCAGCCTACACCTCTCTCAAGTGGAAACTCTTCGGCCGCGTGAGACTCTCATAGCCGACACGCGAGAGCGTCGCGCCGCGCCCGGTGTCCTTGACGCCCGTCCAGGCCAGGCCCGGGTCGAGATAATCGCAGCGGTTCATGAACACCGTGCCGGTCTCGATGCGCTCGCCGATGCGCTCGGCCGCCGGCATGTCGCGCGTCCACACCGAAGCGGTGAGACCATAGGGCGAGTCGTTCATCAGCCGCACCGCCTCGTCGTCGCCGTCGACCTTCATGATGCCGACGACCGGGCCGAACGTCTCCTCCATCATCACCTTCATGCCGTGATCAACGTTCGTCAGCACCTGCGGCGCGACATAGGGGGAGCCCGCCGCGTCGCGCGCGAACGCCTTCGTGTCGATGAGGGCGCGCGCCCCTTTCCCCTGCGCTTCCGCGATGTGCCCGCGAACCGTGGCGGCGAGGCGCGGCTGCGCCATCGGGCCGAGCGTCGTCGCCGGGTCGAGCGGATCGCCGAGCACATATTGCTTCGTCAGCGCCGCGAACTGGTCGACGAAACGATCGTAGACATCGGCGTGGACATAGATGCGCTCGATGCCGCAGCAGCACTGTCCGGAATTGAAGAAGGCGCCGTCGACGAGGTTCTCGACCGCATGCGCAAGATCCGCGTCGGGCCGGACATAGGCCGGATCCTTGCCGCCGAGCTCGAGCCCGACGCCGGCGAACGTTCCCGCCGCCGCGCCCTCGATCGCCTTGCCCGCCGCGACCGAGCCGGTGAAGCAGACCTGGTCGATCATGCCGGACCGGATAAGCGCCAGCGTATCGCCGTGCGAGAGCGTCACCGTCTGGAACAGTCCGCCCGGCAAGCCGGCTTTGTCCATCGCCTGCTGGAAGCGGTCGCCGACAAGCAGCGTCTGCGCCGCATGCTTGAGCAGCACCGCGTTCCCCGCCATCAGCGCCGGCACGACGGAGTTGACGGCGGTGAGATACGGATAGTTCCACGGCGCGACGGTGAGGACGACGCCGACCGGCTCGCGCCTCACGTAGCGCGTAAATCCGGCTTTCGCTTCCGGCACGATCGGCGCCAGCGCGCTTTCGGCCAGCGCGATCATGCCGCGCGCGCGTTCCTCGAAGCCGCCGAGCTCGCCCCCGGCATATTTGATCGGACGGCCCATCTGCCACGCGATCTCGGGGGCGATCTCGGCGCGCATGCCAAGCATCGCATCGACCATGGCGGACAGCAGCCGCGCGCGCTCCGCAAGCGCGACGCGCCGCCACTCGGCTTGGCCCGTCCGCGCGGCGGCAACGGCCTGCGCGATCGCGGCCGGCGCCATGGCGGCACGGCGCACAACCTCCCGGCCGTCGACAGGCGAGACGCAGACAATGTCATTCATGGATGTAACAATCCGGTCGAACTTTGCCGTTTATGGCATGAGCAGCCCGCGGGGTCACATTGCTTTAGTGCCCGCTTCGCGGCTAGATCGAAACATTGGAATCGCCCCGTTGTCCCCGAGGAATTACATGTGAACAGCTCTCCAGAACCCTCGGATCCGATTCGTCTTTTTCTGGAAACGAGCCTGGACGCCGTGGTCGTGATGGACGCCCGCGGCCTGGTCACGCACTGGACGCAGCGCAGCACGCATCTGTTCCATTGGAGCCAAGACGAAGCGCTGGGGCGCCCGCTCGCCGAATTGGTCGTGCCGCTGCGGCAGCGGCGCATTTACGCCACCGGCCTGCAGAGGTTCCTCCGCGGCGGCGCCACCAACCTGATGAATCGCCGCATCGAAGTCACGGCGACGCAAAAGTCCGGAGCGGAACTCCCCGTCGAGCTGACGATCTCGCCGCTGCGCCGAAACGACGAATGGACCTTCATCGTCACGCTGCGCGACCTAAGCGACCGCAAGCGCGACGAGCAGTTCCGCGCGCAGCAGGCGCACAAGGCGGAAATCCTGCATCGCGTCATCAGCTTCGCGGGAGAATCGCACTCCTTCGACGAGGCGCTGCGGCTCAGCCTCGCGTCGATGCAGGAGCTCGCCGGCTGGCCGCTGGGCCACATCTATCTGCCGACCGAGTCGCAGCCCGTCGTGCTGATGCCGTCGGGAATCTGGCACGGCTCGAAAGTCGCCGAGTACGACAAGTTCCGCGAGCTGACGGAGGCGACCTATTTCAGCCCCGGCGAAGGCTTGCCCGGGCGCGTCTGGAACAGCGGCCGGCCGGAATGGATCGCGGACGTCCATGCAAACCCCAACGGCCCGCGGGCTCGCGCGGCGGGCACCGACATCGGCGCCGCCTTCTCGCTCCCCATCAAGGTCGGCGCCCGCATCATCGCCATCTTCGAGTTCTTCAACGACAAGACGGCCTCCCCCGACTACGACCTGATGCTGGCGCTGCAATCGATCGGCGCACAGGTCGGGAGGGTGTTCGAGCGCCGCCGGGCGGAGGAAGCCCTCCGCGAGCAGGCCAAGGCTCTCGCCGAGACCAACGAGCGCCTGGAAAAGGAGCTCGAGGAGCGCCACCGGGTCGAAGAGCACCAGCATCTTTTGCTGGCCGAGCTCAACCATCGGGTGAAGAACATGCTGGCCGTGGTCTCCGGCATCGCCGCGCAGACCGCCCGCACCAGCCGCTCCATCGCCGTCTTCAACAGCAATTTCATGGCGCGGCTGAGCGCCCTCGGACGGGCCCATACGCTGCTGACCGAGGGCAACTGGCGGGCCATGCCGCTGGCACGCATCGCTTCCGACCTGCTGGGGCCTTACGCGCACCCCCAGACGGTGGAGGACCAGCCGCCCCCCGCCGGCGACGGGCCGGAACCATCGGCTGAAGGCTCAGAGCCCATCCACCCGCCGGATCAGATCGTCATGTCGGGGCCGCCGGTCCTGCTCCCCCCAAAGGCGGCACTGGCGATGAGCATGATTTTTCATGAATTGGTAACCAACGCGGCAAAATACGGTGCCCTGTCGGTGCCGACCGGTCGCATTTTCGTCGAATGGAGCGTTTCTCCTGGGCTTGAGCGCCTCGTGCGCCTGACCTGGCGGGAAACGGGTGTTTCGGGCCTCGTACGCTCCCGCCGCGTGGGATTTGGCACCAAGATGATCGAAGCCAGCGCCAAACACGAATTGGGGGGAAACGTCGACGTCCGGTATACCCCGGAAGGCATTGCATATAGTTTGGAGTTTCCTGCAACCTTTTGAGGCATCGTGCGTTTCGAGGTAGGTCCGCGGGGTTTCCACTTTTATGACATCAACGACCATGCATGAATCTTCCGGCAGGCTCTTCCGGAAGCAGTCTATAGCGCAGCGCCCACGCTCAAATCCCACCACAAGGCCCGCGAAGCTCAGGGTCCTAGTCGTCGAGGACGAAATTTTCGTCGCTTGGCACCTGGAAGCGACCCTGCGGGAGCTCAATTGCACGGTCTGCGGCATGGTGCCGGACGGCCAAAGCGCCGTCGACAAGGCGCGCAAGCTCCATGCCGACCTGATCCTGATGGATATAAACCTTCAGGGAGAGATAGACGGCATCGAAGCGGTTCGCCGGATCCAGGAAACCCAGCCGGCGCCCGTCATCTTCATCACCGCCTATAGCGACCCGACGACCCTCAGCCGCATCCGCAAGATCGCGCCGGGCGCCCCGGTTCTCGCCAAACCCGTGTCGCTGAATGTCCTCAGGGCCGCGGTATCGAGCGTGATGACGCCCTCCGCCTGACGGCTCCCGATCCCGAAAAGCGGAGACGGTTTTCGGAAAAAGCACGCCCTCAGGGCTCGACCCGGGCGATCATGCTCAAGCAAAACGGTAACGGCTGATTCAATGCTGTTGGATCAGACCCTAAACGCCGCTCAATACTGTTCGAATCCGCGTTTGAGCTCCCAATCGGTGATGCGGCGGTCGTATTCGAACTGCTCCCACTTCGCCGTGTAGACATAGTGGTCGACGACGGCATCGCCGAGCGCCTTGCGCAGCATCGTCGAGCGGTCCAGGCACTGCGCCGCGTCACGCAGCGTCTTCGATACTTCCGGCAGCGAGGCATCGACGTAGGCGTCGCCTGAATGCGGCGCGCCGAGGGTGAGCTTCTCGTCGATACCCGCGAGCCCCGCCGCGATCAGCCCCGCAAAGGCGAGGTACGGATTGAGGTCGGCGCCGCCGATGCGGCACTCGATGCGAATCGCCTTCGAATGCTCGCCGACCAGCCGGAATCCAGCGGTGCGGTTGTCGCGGCTCCACACCGCCCGCGTCGGCGCGAAGGTGCCAGCCTGGAAGCGCTTGTACGAGTTGATGTAGGGCGCGAGGAAATAGGTGATGTCGGGCGCGTATTTGAGCTGGCCGGCGACGAACGCGCGCATCAGCGGCGACATGCCGTGCTCGGCCTTCGGATCGAAGAACAACGGCTTCTTGCCCGCCGCGTCCCAGAGCGAGGCGTGGACATGCGCGCTCGACCCGGCGAGCCCGTAGTTCCATTTCGCCATGAAGGTCACCGCCTTCCCCTGCCCCCAGGCGATCTCCTTGATGCCGTTCTTGATGACGACGTGGTTGTCGGCCATCTCCAGCGCCTCGGCATAGCGCACGTTGATCTCCTCCTGCCCCGGCCCCCATTCGCCCTTGGAGTTCTCGACCGGAATGCCGGCGGCGTGGAGGCCGTTGCGGATCGCCCGCATCACGCCCTCCTCCTTCGTCGTCTGCAGGATGTGGTAGTCCTCGATGTACTGCCCCGCCGTCGCGAGGTCGGCATAGCGCTTCTGCCGCGCGCTCTCATAAGTTTCGTCGAAAAGATAGAACTCGAGTTCCGAGGCGAAGAAGGCGCGCATCTTACGCTGCGCCAGCCGCGCGATCTGGGCTTTGAGAATGCCGCGCGGCGAATGCGCGAGGTCGTGGCCGTGGTGGTCGCGCACGTCGGCGATGACGAGCGCCGTCGACGGCAGCCACGGCAGACGCCGCAGCGTCGTCATGTCGGGCTTCAGCACGAAATCGCCGTACCCCTTCTCCCAGCTCGCCGCCGCGTAGCCCGGCACCGGCTCCATATCGATGTCGTTGGCGAGCAGGTAGTCGCAGGCATGCGTCTCCTCGTGCCCGCCATTGATGAAGAACTCGGCGTGGAAACGCTTGCCGATCAAGCGGCCCTGCATGTCCACCATGGCGACGACCACGGTGTCGATGCCGCCGTCCTTCACCGCCTTCCTCAGCTCCGCGAAGCTCAGCTTGCCCGCCATGACGTCTCGCCCCCAACGATTTTCGTGAACAGTCTGAAGTGAAGCGCCGGACGCGGTCAATCGTCAGCGGTGCCCCTGCTCCCGCGCGACCTCGCCGATCGCGGCGTCGATGATGTCGACGGCCTTCGCCATCTCGTCCTGCGTCAGCGTCAAAGGCGGCGTCAGCGTCAGGACGTTGCCGAACGTCGTCTTGAACGAAAGGCCCGCATCCATCGCGCGGTACATCACCGCCTCCGCGGCGTCCTTGGCCGGCGTCTTGCTGTCGCGGTCGATGACGAGTTCGATGCCGATGACGAACCCCTGCCCGCGCACGTCGCCGACAAGCCGATGCTTCTGCATCATGTCTCCGAAGCGGTCGAGCGCGAAGGCGCCGACCCTCGCGGCGTTCTCGACCAGGTTTTCGTCCTCGATGATCTCGATGGTGGTCAACGCGGCGCGCGCCGTCACCGGATTCTTCTCGTGCGTATAGTGGCCGAACGCATAGTTCCCGCCGACGTCGAGGTCCGGCCGCGCGACCACCGCCGCGATCGGCAGGATGCCGCCGCCCAACGCCTTGCCGAGCACCAGGATGTCCGGCGTCACGCCGTCGTGCTCGCAGGCGAACATCTTGCCGGTCTTGCCGAGGCCGGTCGGAATTTCGTCGAGGATGAGCAGCGTGCCGTGCTTGTCGCAGAGCGCGCGCACCTTGCGCCAGAACCCCGGCGGCGGAACGTAAGGCACCGCGCGGATCGGCTCGGCGATGAAGGCGGCGACGTCGCCCTCGCGTCCCAGCACATAGTCGATCATGCGCAGGCACGCCTCGCCCGACTCTTCGGCGCTCGACGTGCCGTAAGGACAGCGATAGCTGCCGAACGGCGCGACATGCTCCGCGCCGGGCATCAGCGGCCCGAGCGCGCTCGCGCGAAACAGCGCCTCGCCGCCGACGGCGGACGCACCGTAGCCGGCGCCGTGGAACGCATCCCAGAACGATAGCGTCTTGTAGCGGCCGGTGGCGACGCGCGCGATCTTGATCGCGACCTCGTTGGCGTCGGAACCGCCGGTGGTGAACAGCACCTTGGAGAGATCGCCGGGCGTGATGGCGGCGAGCTTGCGCGCGAGCGCGACGGGAACGTCCGAGGTGTAGCGGCGCGGCGTGAACGGCAGCGCATCCATCTGCTCGGCGATCGCGCGCTTCAGCCGCGGATGGCCGTAGCCGATGTGGTGCACGTTGTTGCCGTGGAAGTCCATGTAGCGGCGGCCGGCGGTGTCCTCGATCCAGATCCCTTCCGCCTTGGCGATGGCGTTGAGACACGGCGTCGAGACCGATTGGCGCAGGAAATAGGTCTCGTCTTCGGTGAGCAGCGCACGCGCCTCGCCGCCGATATTGCGGTCGGCCCACGCCTTTCGCCGCGCGGAAAGGTTGGTGTCGCTTTCGGATTCAGCCGGCGTCGCAGTGTTCGAATTCATGTCGGGTTGCTTTGTTCGGCGTCGCCACATGGTGGGGCGCGCTCCCTCCCCCCTTGTGGGGGAGGGCTGGGGAGGGGGGTGGCTTCTCGAAAGGTGGTTGGTACCCCCCTCCCTGTCCCTCCCCCACAAGGGGGGAGGGAACGATAGAATCGCCCGCCCTTTACCAAGCTGAAATCCCTGCAAGTCATCACCGCTTGCGCCACGCCTGCAGCCGCATGAACACGACGCGGTCGAGGAAGATATGCAGGAGCTTCACCGCGAGCGCCGTCACGACGATCAAGGTCGCCATCGCCGCCGCGCCTGCCGTCACGCCCGCCTCGTCCATGTGGATGATCGCGATGGAAGCGAGCTTCGTGCCCGGCCCATAGAGGAAGATGACGGCGGAGACGGTCGTCAGCGCGTTCACGAACATGTAGATCATGATGTCGAGCACCGCCGGCATCGAGATCGGCAAGGTGACGCGGCGGAACGTGCGCCAGAACGGCACCTTCAGCGACGCCGAGACGGACTCGAACTCCGGATCGATCTGCTTCAGCGCCGTCAGCGCCGTTATATGCGCCACGGTGTAGAAGTGAGCGACCGAGTTGACGATCAGCACCGCCAGCGTGCCGTACAGGAAGTTCAGCGGGTTCCACGGCGCGTTGACGAAGAACACGTAGCCGAGGCCGAGCACGAGACCCGGCACCGCCATCGGCAACATCGCCAGGAAATGCGCGATGGCGCGGCCGGTCGAGAACACCTTCGTCTTTTCGATGAGATAAGCGCCGGTGAACACCACCGCCGTCCCGATGAACGCGGCTCCCGCCGCCATCATCACCGAGTTGTAGTAGGACGACCAGCCGCTCTCGTCGAAGGCGCTGAAGGCGTAGTTCTTCAGCGTCGGCGCCAGGTTGTACGGCCAATAGGTGATGAACGATGCCCAGATGGAAACGCCGAGCATGCACGTGATCAGGCCGCCGACGACGACGCAGTAGACGCCGAGCGCAAGGTCTCGCCGCGCGTCACGCTTCGGCTGTAGCGGCACCGCGCGGGCGGAGAGAAGCGCGATCTGGCGGCGCTGCACGAAGCGGTCGATGAAGAAGGCGAGCACCGCGGGGGTGAGCAGGACCATCCCGACCACCGCCCCCATCTCGAAATTCTGCTGGCCGACGACCTGCTTGTAAGCGTCGGTCGCCAGCACATTGAACTGGCCGCCGATCACCTTGGCGATGCCGAAGTCCGTCACCACGAGAGTGAAGACGACGAAGGTCGCGTTGATCAGGCCGTATTTCGCGCCCGGCAACGTCACCGTACGGAAGACGCGCGACTTCGACGTGCCGAGCGCCTCGGCGACCTCGTAGAGCCGCGCGTCGGCAAGCGCCAACGCCGCGACCAGGATGATCAGCGCGTGCGGAAAGCAGTAGAAGATCTGCGCCACCACGATGCCGATCGGCCCATAGATCGACGCGCCGCCGAGCACGCCCTTGAGCAGCCCCTGATTGCCGAACAGATAGATCAGCGAGATGGCCGACAGCAGCGACGGCGCGAACAGAGGCAGCAGCGCCATCGCATAGAGAAACCCCTTGAACGGGATGGTCGTCCGCGTCAGGGCAAAGGCGTAAACGAAGGCGACGGGAATGACGACGACGGTCGTGACGACGGCCACCCATACGCTGTTGAAGATCGAGCCGAACAGAGCCGGCGTCGAAAAGTAGCGCACGTAGTTGGCGAGCCCGACGAAATCGCCGTTGCCGTTCTGGAAGCTCTTGGAGAGAAGCGTCCACAGCGGCAGCGCGATCGTCAGCAAAAGCCACGCGATCAACAGCGCGATGCCGACGCGCATCACCCATTCGTCCCGGATGACGCGCTCGCGCTGCGGCGCGCGCGGAACGGAAGCGGAATTGACCGTCGTGACGCTCATCGGCTATTCGCCTTCGCAAGCACGCGGCCGGCGACCCTTCGCGCCCTCGTCCCGCGCGCGGGGAAGAGTGGCGAGCCTCGTCTCACACGAACACGCACCGCTCACCCCTTCGCGAAAACACGGAGCGACTCGGGCGGCAGCGCCACCGTGAGCATCTGGCCTTCCTCGACCTTGAGGTCACGCATCAGGTTGGCGGAAAAGTCGGCGGTCAGCGCGATGCGGCGGTCCGATTCAAGCTCCAAACGCGCCCGGCAGAAGGCGCCGAGGAAATCGATCAGCGCCACATGCGTGGCGATCCGGTTCGGCGTCGACGTATCCACATTGCGCACGCGGATCTCCTCCGGCCGCAAGCCGATGCGCACCGCGGTCCCCTGCGTCAGGCCGCGGTCATCGTTGCAGCTAATCTCCGCATGCCCCAGGCGAATCCGTTTCGGACCGGAGATTTCCGCATCGAGGAACGTCATGGCGCCGACGAAGTCGGCGACGAACGGCGTCGCCGGGTGGCGATAGATTTCCGACGGCGTCCCCACTTGCTCGATAACGCCATGATTCATCACCACGATGCGGTCGGCCATCGCCAGGGCTTCTTCCTGGTCATGGGTGACCATGATGGTGGTGACGCCGAGCCGGCGTTGCAGAGTCTTGATCTCGTCGCGCAGCCGTACCCGCACCCGCGCATCCAGGGCCGACAACGGCTCGTCGAGAAGAAGCAGCCCCGGCGAGGTCGCGAGCGCGCGTGCTAGCGCGACGCGCTGCTGCTGGCCGCCGGAGAGCTGCACCGGATACTTCACATCCTGGTCTTGCAGGCCGACGAGCGCGAGGAGCTCGCTTACCCGCTCGTTGATTTCCGCCTTGCCCCGCTGACGGTTGACGAGACCGTAGCCGACGTTCGCCGCCACGGTGAGGTTCGGAAACAGCGCGTAGGACTGGAACACGATGCCGAAATCGCGCGACGCCGGCGGCAACGATGAGACGTCGCGTCCGCCGATCTCGATCTTGCCTTCGTCCTGCGGATCGAGCCCGGCGATCGCGCGCAGCAGCGTCGTCTTGCCGCAGCCGGACGGCCCGAGGAAACACACGAACTCGCCGCGCTTCACCTCGAGCGAAATGCGCTTCAGCGCCGTGAAGGCGCCGAAGGTCTTGGTGAGGTTCGAGACGCGAAGGAAGGGTGTTGCGGCCGCTGCGTCGCCGCCGCGCCCGTTCTGTTTCTGCTGCGTAGTGTGTTCGCTCATGCTCATTTTCGGCCACCACGGCGTCCGGCGAGCGCTTTTAACCTGCCCCAATCAGCGGTCATCAGCGCTTGCTTCTTCGCGCGGCTCCATCCTTTGATCTGTCGCTCCACAGCAATCGCATTGGTGATGCGATCGAAATACTCCGACCAGACGAGCGTGAGCGGCCGTCGCGTCGATGTGTAGCCGCCGAAAACGCCGGCCTCATGCTCGGCAATGCGTTTCATAAGATCGCGGCCGGTCGCGCTTCCGACGTAGTAGGAGCCATCGGCACATAACAGCATGTAGACAAAAGCTCCCAAGTTTAGCCACGCGCATTGCAGCCTTAGACCGTCATCCTGAGGTGCGAGGCACGAAGCGCCGAGCCTCGAAGGGCGACAGCCCGGGCCGTGCATCCTTCGAGGCTCGCTGCGCGAGCACCTCAGGATGACGGGTTGAAGGCATGCTGCGGTCCATCGCCCCTCTGCAACGCGTTGCATTTGGCGCGTTACCTCCTCCCGCAAGCGGGAAAAGGTAACGCTACTTGCTTCTCGAGCATCTTAGGATGACGGATCAAAGGTCTCGTGCCACCCCTCGCATGCCGGCGGATTGCGCTTCCACCCGCGCTACTTCTTCGGCGCCGCCTTCGACTCGTAACGCTTCGACCACTCCGCCAGGACGCGCTCGCGGTTCTCGGCCATCCAGGCGAAGTCGTTCTTGATCATGCCCTTCTCGGCATCCTTCGGATAGTTCGGCGGCAGGTTCTGTACGCCCGGCATGGCCACGACGGCATAGCTCTTGGAATAGAGCTCGTTCGCGCCCTTCGTGGCGATCCAGTCGGCGACCTTTTTGGCGATGGCGAGGTTCTTGGTTCCCTTCACGATGCCGGCCGCTTCCATCTCCCAGCCGGTGCCTTCCTTCGGGATGATGACGTCGATCGGCGCCCCCTTCGTCTTTTCCGAGGCGCCGCGCATGTCGAGCGCGATGCCGGCGACGTGCTCGCCGCGCGCCGCCTGCACGCAAGGCGCCGAGCCGGAGTGCAGATAGGCCGCGATGTTCTCGTGCAGCGCGTCCATGAACTTCCAGCCCTCCTCCTCGCCGAACATCTGCAGCCAGCCGCCGACCATGAGATAGCCGGTGCCCGACGACGCCGGGTGCGGCATCACGATCTTGCCCTTGTATTTGGGATCGAGCAGGTCCTTCCACGACGTCGGCGCTTTGACCCCGAGCTTGCCGGCCTCCACCGTGTTGTAACAAATGACGCCGAGATAGGCGTCCTGCCCGGTCCAGGCATAAGGCTCCTTCGTGTCGCGGAACGCTTCCTTCAGCGCGTCCGCGCCTTTCGGCTTGTAGGGCTCGAACAGCCCCATCTTCTCGAACAGAAGAAGCGCCGTCGCGGCGTGGCCGATCACCATATCCGCGCGCGGATTGTCCTTCTCGGCGATGAAGCGCGCCGTGATGACGCCGGTGGAGTCCCGCGTCCACACGACTTCGGCTTCGGGCACTTCCTTTTCGATCGCCTGCTTGTAAGGCCCGAGCTGGTCGTTCTCGAGCGACGTATAGATGCTCAGTTTCGTCTTCTGCGCGAACGCCGGCGCCGCAAAAGCGAGCGCCGCTACGCCTAGAAACGCGGCAGTCCACCCTATCCGCTTCATGCCTTCCCCCTCTTTGATACCGGCCTTATGCCGGTCCCTTATTGCCTGCGTGCTTACGGTGAAGCTTTCATGACATGTCGCTTCCCCCGTCGAGTTGCCAGGATCGTGCCAGCGTTTTCCCCCGGAAAGCAAGATGGGGGAATGCGCTCCAAAAGTCGCATCCGCGTCTTAATTCAAGCCGGCCAAGGCAAGGAATAGGTCTTGACGTTGGTGAAACTCTTCATCGCCTCGACCACGCCCTCCTTATAGCCAAGCCCGGAGTCCTTGATGCCGCCGAACGGCGACATCTCGATACGATAGCCCGGGACTTCCCAGACATTGACCGTGCCGACATCGAGGTCGCTGATGAAGCGGGTGATGTAGTCGAGCCGGTTGGTGCAGACGCCCGAAGACAGGCCGAAGGCGGTCGAATTCGAGATCTTGATCACCTCGCCGATATCGTTCGGGCAGCGGATCATCGGGATCACCGGTCCGAACGTCTCTTCGCGCACCAGTTCGGCATCATAGGGGATATGGTCGACGACCGTCGGCGGGAAAAGCGCGCCCTCGCGCTTCTCGCCGTGCAGGCGCTTCGCGCCCTTGGCGACGGCGTCCGCGACGCGGCGCTCGAACAACGCGGCCGACCTCTCGTTGATGACGGTGCCGACGTCCACCGTCGGGTCCATGGGATCGCCGGCCTTGAGCTTCTTCGCCTTGGCGACGACGAGCTTGGAGAATTCATCCGCCACGCTCTCGACGACGAGGATGCGCTTCACTGCCGTGCAGCGCTGGCCCGAATTCTTCGTCGCGCCGGTGACGGCGAGCTCCGCCGCCTTGTCGAGGTCGGCGTCCTCCATGACGATCAGCGGATCGTTGCCGCCGAGCTCGAGGATGACACGGCGATAGCCGGCCTTCTCGGCGATGTACTTTCCCACCCGCACCGAGCCGGTGAAGGTGATGAGATCGGCGTCCGGATCGGTGATCATCGCGTCGCCCATGGTCGACGGGTTGCCGGTGACGACCGAAAGCATTTCCGGCGGCAGGCCCGCTTCGTAAAGCACGTCGGCGAGCGCGAGCGCGGTCAGCGGTGTCAGCTCCGTCGGCTTGAGCACCAGGCGGTTGTTGGTCGCGATCGCCGGCGCGAGCTTGTGCGACACCATATTGAGCGGATGATTGAACGGCGTGATCGCCGAGATCACGCCGCCGAGCGGCTGGCGAGTCGTGTAGATCTTGCGCGTCTTGCCGTTGGGCGAGATGTCGCAGGAATAAATCTCGCCGTCGTCCTTGATCGTCAGTTGCGCGGCGAACGACCAGACGTCGTAGGCGCGGCTCGCTTCGTAGAGCGAATCCTTCCAGCACAGGCCGGACTCCGCCGTGATCAGGCGCGCGAAATCCTCCTTGCGGTCGCGCAGCATCTCCGCGGTCCGCATCAGGATCTGTTGCCGCTCGTAGCGCGTCAGCTTCGGCTTGAACGCTTTCGCCTTGGCGAAGGCCTCGCGCACATGCTGCGGGCTCGCCGCCGGAACGGTGCCGACGACCTCCCCGTTATAGGGATTGTGCACGTCGAGACGGGCATCCGCCTCGACGCGCTTGCCGGCGATGCGCATCGCCTCGTGGATGACTTTCCCCGCGGCGGGCTTGGTCTGGATGTTCATCAGTCTCTAGCTCCCCTAGGCGCAATGACGCGCGTCAATCGAGGCATCGTCCCTCCCCGGAGAGGAGGGTGGCTCCGAACGAGCGGAGCGAGTGAGGAGTCGGGTGGGGATAGACTGCAAAAGGGTGTCCCCGCCCGGCCAGCGCTTCGCGCTGTCCGCCCTCCCCTCTGGGGAGGGATGCGTGCGCATCACGCCGCCACATAATTCAGCGCGACGTCGAAGACGTCGAAATTCCGCAGCTTGTGGCCGGCCGGCAGCGTCACCTTGCGGTTGACGATCATCGGCACGGTCTCTTCCGTGATCCCGCCATGCGAGCGCAGCGGCTCGGTGAGGCCGGAAAGATCGTGGCGCGACCGGCTGGTGCCGAGCACCTTGTGAACCGTCGAGGTCACCACGATGTCGCCGACCCGGTCCGGCGGCAGCTCGAAGCGCGCGCAAGCCTGGTCGCGCGACAGCACCTGGTCGACGCCCTCGACACCGCGCAGCTTCTCGATCCACTCGCCGGCATCGACGCCCTGCGGCACATACACCGTCGCGAACGAGCCGAGCGCGCCGTGATGCTTCACGTAAGGGTCGGTGATCGGAAGGATGACGCGCGCCTTATCCTTCCCCAGCCATTCGTCGAACAGGTCCTGGAGATAGATGACGTCCGGCTCGCCGTTCGCCAGATGCTTGTCGTTCATGCCGTGATCGGCGGTGAGCGCCAGCACGCAGCCGAGCGCGTCGAGCTCGCCGACGTAGCGGTCCATCATCGCGTAGAACGAATTCGCGATGTCGGAGCCCGGCGCCGCTTTGTGCTGCACATAGTCGGTGGTCGAGAGATACATCAGGTCCGGCTTCTCGCGCTTGAGAAGCGCGACGCCGGCCGCCATCACGAATTCGGACAGATCGGCCGAGTAGACTTCCGGCACCGGCTTGCCGACACGCTTGAGCACGTCGGCGATGCCGTTGTCCTTCAGCGTCGCCTGATCCGCCTTCTCCGAGGAGAACGCGATGGCGCGGCCGCTCGCGAAATCGAGGCCGTTGCCGAGCAGCGTGCGCAGCTTGTCCTTCGCCGTCACCACCGCGACCTTCGCGCCAGCGTCGTGGAACGCCTTCATGATCGTCGGCGCGCGCATGAACTTGGCGTCGTTCATCATCACTTCCTGACCCGTCTTCGGATCGTAGAAGTAGTTGCCGGCGATGCCGTGCACCGCCGGCGGCCGGCCGGTGATGATCGAGATGTTGTTCGGATTGGTGAAGCTCGGGATGACGGATCGCGCCGTCAGGTTGGCTCCGTCCCGCATGAGGCGCGCGAAGTTCGGCGCGAGCCCCGCGTCGATCGCCCGCTCGATATAGCCGGGCTCCGAACCGTCGATGCAGACCGCGACGGTCGGCACCTTCGGGAAATTATAGTTGCGCCCGTTGGCGGTGACCTGACCTGCGTCGTTGCGATTGTAGTTCATGCTGCACCTTTGACCCAGAGGAGCGGGACTGCGCGATCAAGCCGCCTTCGCCGGCTTAGGGGAGTTGACGCCCATCTCGGCGAGGATATCGCGAACCGCCGCGAGCGCCCCGCGCATATGATCGGCGTTGAGGCGGCCGATGCAGCCGATGCGGAAGCTGTCGGCCACGGTGAGCTTTCCGGGATAGATGACGTAGCCGCGTTCCTTGAGCTTGTCGTAGAACGTATGGAAGACGAAATTCGGGTCGGCCGGCATATGGAAGGTGACGATGATCGGCGCCTGCAGCCGCTCCGGCAGCAGCGGCACGAAGCCGAGATCGCGCATGCCGGCGACGAGGACGCGGCAGTTCTCGGCGTATCGCCCGCCGCGCCCCGCCACGCCGCCCTCGGCCAGGAATTCCTCCAGCGCCTGATGGAACGACACGATCACATGGATCGGCGGCGTGAAGCGGTATTGTCTGGTCTTCTCGAAGTTGCGCCACTGGTCGTGCAGGTCGAGAACGAGCGTCGTCGCGTTGCCGGCCGTCTTCTCCAGCGCCGTCTTGCGGCAGATCACGAAGCCGAGACCCGGCACGCCCTCGATGCACTTGTTGGAGGAGGCCGCGACCGCGTCGAACGGCACCTTGCGCGCGTCGAGCTCGAGCGCGCCGAACGCGCTCATCGCATCGACCAGGAAGCGCTTGCCATGCTTCTGCGCCAGCGCCGCGATCTCGGCGATCGGATTGAGGATGCCCGAGGTCGTCTCGCACATCACCGCGAAGACGTGGGTGATCGACCCGTCCTCGCGCAGGATGCGCTCGACCGCGGCGAGGTCGGGTGGCGTGTCCTCGGCCGTCTCGTGCACGATGGCCTTGCGTCCGGCGATGTCGCAAATCTTCTTGGCGCGATGGCCGTACGCGCCGTTGATCAGAATGAGAATGCCGCCGTCGCGCGGGATGAAAGTCGTCAGCATCGCCTCGACGGCAAACGTGCCGGAGCCCTGCATCGGCACGGTGATGAAATCGTCGCCGCCGTTGATGATGTCGCGCACGCGCGTGAGCACCTCGCCGTTGATCCGCACGAACGTCGCATCGCGCGAGCCCCAGTCGTGAACCATCACCTCCTTCACCCGTTTAGAGGTGGTGAGCGGTCCGGGCGTGAGGAGCAGCGGATCGCCGGTTTCGGAGACAGCGGGGGCGGCAGCGCGCGTCATGCTTTCAATTCCCTCTTGCAATTTCCTCTTGACGATGCACCCACAAAATACCACAAATTCGGTCAACAACAACAGCCTGATCGTCCCGCGCGACGGAAATTTTAGAGAGTCCCTGTGGAAACGGGGCGTAAATCGCAACGGGACGTCGGTTTTGGGACGCCAAAAGATGAGGCAAAAGCCTGCGTGAGGCCACTTTTTACCTCACGCATTCGGCTCTACATTAGGGAGTCGCAGGGCAACCGCTAGAGCACGATCCCGAAAAGCGGAAACCGGTTTTCGGAAAAGCACGCCTTCGGGCTCGACCCGTGGGATCATGCTCAAACAAAACGATAACGACGGTCTGATTCAACGCCATCGGATCAGACCCTAGGTCGAGGATACACAACCAGGAATGTTCGGCACGGAACTGTTCGCATCGATTCTCGGCAGCGTCGCCCTTCTCTTGTGGGGCGTGCGAATGGTTCGGACCGGGATGACGCGCGCGTTCGGGACGGCGCTGCGGCATATTCTTACCACCCATGTGCGCACCAAGGGCGCGGCCTTCCTCGCCGGCCTCGGCGTCACCGGCCTGCTGCAAAGCTCGACCGCGACGGCGCTCCTCCTCGCCTCTTTCGCCGCCCGCGGGCTGATTGTCCTGCCCATCGCATTGATCATGATGCTCGGCGCCAATGTCGGGACGACGCTGGCGGCGCAGATCTTCTCGTTCGACATCATCTGGCTGTGGACGCTGGCTGTCGGCATCGGCGTCTTCACCTTCATGGCGGCGGAAGGCGACAGGGTGCGCGCGGTGGCGCGCATCGGTATCGGCTTCGGGCTGATGCTCCTGTCGCTCTACCATCTGCGCGTCGCCGCGCAGCCGCTGAGCGAGTCGCCGGTCTTCGCCTCGGTTCTGACCGGCCTCGCCGGCGACCCGGTCTTCGGCTTCATCCTGGCGACCGCCGCCACCTGGCTGATGCATTCGAGCCTCACGATGGTGCTGCTGGTGATGGCGCTGGCGTCCGGCCACGTCATTCCGATGCCGCTCGCTTTCGCGCTCGTGCTCGGCGCCAATGTCGGCGGCGCCGTCGCCCCGATGACCGGCCTCACCAGTTCGCCGCCGGCCGCGAAGCGCGTGGCCGTCGGCAATCTCCTCATGCGTGCGGCCATCGCAATCCCGGTGATCCTGCTGGTGAAGCCGGCCGCCGACCTGTTCGCCATGGTCGAGGCCGACCAGGCGCGCATGGTCGTGAACTTCCACACCGCCTTCAATATCGCCGGCGCGCTGGTCCTGCTGCCGCTGACGGGCCTGTTCTCGAAGTTGACGACCTATCTGCTCCCCGACATTCCGGAAGCGGCCGACAGCACCAAGCCGCGCCATCTCGACCCGCATGTGCTCGACACGCCGTCGGAGGCGCTTGCCTGCGCGCTGCGCGAGACTTTGCATATGGGCGACCGCGTCGCCGACATGCTGCGCCAGGCGCTGGTCGTGTTCGAGAAATCGGACGCGAAGCTGGTGAAGGAAGTGGAGAAGTCCGACAATGCCGTCGACGAGCTGCACGAGGCGATCAAGCTCTACCTCGTGAAGGCCTCGAAGGCGGAAATGACCGACGAGGAAAGCCGGCGCCATGCCGAGATCCTCACCTTCACCACCAATCTTGAGCACGTCGGCGACATCATCGACAAGAATCTGATGGAACTCGCCGCCAAGAAGATCAAGAACCAATACGTGTTTTCAGCCGAAGGCCTGAACGAAATCCGCCATATCCACGGGCAGGTGATGGACAACATGCGCCTCGCCTTCAACGTCTTCGCCACCCGCGACGTGACGCTGGCACGCCGCCTGCTGGCGGAAAAGGCGGCGATGCGCACGGCCGAACTCGGCGCCGCCGACAGCCATTTCGCGCGCCTGCGTGAGGGCCGGCCGGAATCGATCGAGACCTCGTCGATCCATCTCGACGTCGTGCGCGACCTCAAGCGCATCAACGGCCACTTGACCTCCGTCGCCTATCCGATCCTCGAGGCCGCCGGCGAGTTGCGCGACAGCCGCCTGCGCGAGCACAAGAGCGCCGGCGCCGATCTCGCCTCCGGCAAGCCGGTGACGCCGTAAATTCAGGTTACGATTTTCCCAGCCGTCATTTGAACGCAGGGGCCGTCGTAGCCCGTGTTGAGCGAAGCGAAACGCGGGGGCCATCCGCGCCGGAGCTGCATGTTCCCGGATTTCGCTGCGCTCAATCCGGGCTACGGTGCAATCTACTGCAACCGGATCAGCGCCAATCCGGCGACGATCACCGCCGCAGCGACGACGCGCGTCACGCTCAGCGGCTCCTTGAGGATAAAGACGGAGATCGCGGCCGCGAAGAGAACGCTCGTCTCGCGCAGCGCCGCGACGATGGCGATGGGCGCGACGGTCATCGCCCAGATCGCGATCCAATACGCCGCGAGCGACAACCCTCCGCCGACCAACCCGCCGACCCAGAACGGCGCCATCTGCGGATAGGAGGCAGGGCCGCGCCGGATCAGCACCAGCGCCGCCATCATCAAGCCGTCGGCGATGAAGAGCCAAACCGTGTAAGCATGCGGATTGCCGGAGACCCGCGCGCCGGTGCCGTCCGAGATCGAGTACCCGCAGATCGTGACCGCCGTGAACAGCGCGAAGCCGACGGCCCGGCTGTTCATCCGCGCCATCGCCCCGCTGCCGCGGAACGACATGAGAAACACGCCGCAGGCGAGCAGCACGATGCCGAAGATTCCCATCGGGCTGATCGCCTCGCCGAGCACCGTCGTGCTGACGGGGGTCGTCATCAGTGGCGCCGAACCGCGCGCGATCGGGTAGACCTGCCCCATATCGCCGTAGCGATAGGCTTCGCTCAGACCGATGAAATAGCCGACATGCACCAGGATCGACGCGCCGATCCATGGCCACGCCGCCGGCGCCGGCAGCCCGACGAAGGGCGCGATCGGAATGACGATCACGAGCGAGCAGATGGCGATCAGCGCCATCGCCGTGAAGGGCTCGAGCCGCAGCTTGACCAGCGCGTTCCAGCCGGCATGGCAGGCGGCGCCGACCAGGACGGCAGCGAAGACGAAGGGGTCCATTTTTTCTTACCCTCCCGCGTGCGGGGAGGGTCGGCGCACATAAGCGCGCCGGGGCGGGGGTTGAGCGAGCGAGCGCGGCAAGTGCCTCTCTCCCCATCCCTCCCCCACGAGGGGCGAGGGAACACCGGGCGGAGAGGCCGGATGCCTCCTCATCCCCTCACCTTCTCGCCGTTCGGATCGTAGGGCGCGCGCAGCGAAGCGCGCACCGGAACGCGCTCGCCGGCGATGTCGAGCTCGAAGCGCGATCCATTCAGCGCCGCCGCGTCGAGCGCCGCGCCGTTCGTCTTGACATAACCCAACGCCACGATGCCGCCGACCGCATGCCCATAGGCCGCCGAACTCACGTCGCCGACCGACGCGCCGTCACGCAGGATGAGTTCGCCGCCATGCGCCAGCGGCGTATCCGCCGAAAGGCCGACGAAGCTGACAAGACGCCGCGCCAGCGGTTTCGTCTTGGCGGCGAGGAGCGCCTCGCGCCCGAGGAAATCGCCCTTGTCGAGCTTCACCGCGAAGCCGAGCCCCGCCTCATACGGCGTCGTATCCGGCGTCAGTTCCCGTCCCCAGGCGCGATAGCCCTTCTCGAGCCGCAGCGACTCGATGGCGTAGTAGCCGGCGTCGCGCACGCCGGCCTCTTGGCCCGCCTCCATGATGGCGTCGTAGACGCCGGCGGCGAATTCCGTCGGAACGTATAGCTCCCAGCCAAGCTCTCCGACGTAAGTGCGCCGCGAGGCGAGCACCGTCGCCTCGCCGATCCCGATCGGGCGGATGGCGCCGAACGGGAACGCCGCGTTGTCGAGCGGCGCTTTCGTCAGCTTCGCGAGAACGGCGCGCGCGCGCGGCCCCATCAGCGCGATGACCGCATAGGCGGACGTGACATCGGTCAACGTCGCGCGCGCATCGTCCGGCATGTTCCGGTTGATCCAGTCGGCGTCGCGCGTCGCCTGCGCGGTTCCGGTGACGAGCAGAAAGCGATCCGCGGCCAGCCGCGCGATCGTGAGGTCGCTTTCATACGTGCCGCGCTCATTGAGAAGCCCGGTGTAGACCGTCTGCCCGACCGGCACCGCAACATCGTTGGCGCAGAGATATTGCAGCACGCGCTCGGCATCGCGGCCCTGCAACAACAGCTTCGCGAATGACGTGACGTCGAAGACCGCGGCGGTCTCGCGCGCGGCCTTGTGCTCCGCCGCGGCATAAGCAAACCAGTTCTGCCGCCCGAAAGAATAATCGAGGCGCGCCTCGGCCGCCGACGGCGCGAAAAAGTTCGGACGCTCCCATCCCATCTTCGATCCGAACAGCGCGTGCTTCGCTTTGAGCCGGTCGTAAAGCGGCGAGCAGCGCAACGGCCGCGCGCTTTCAAGCTCGCGGTTCGGCCATGCCATCATGTAATGCATGCCGAGCACTTCGCTGACGCGCGCCTTGAGGAAAGCGTCGTTGCCGTTGAACGCGGCAAAGCGGCGGATATCGACGGGCCAGAGGTCGAGCGTCGGCTTTCCCTCGATGATCCATTCCGCCAGCGCCCGCCCGGCGCCGCCGCCCGAAGCGATTCCGGCCGAATTGAAGCCGGCGCCGACGAAGAAATTCGTCAGTTCCGGCGCCTCGCCCAGGATGAAATTGTTGTCGGGCGTGAAGCTCTCGGGCCCGTTCATGAACGTCTTGATATCGGCGCTCTCGAGCGCCGGCACGCGGATCAGCGCGTTCTCCATCAGAATCTGGAACTGGTCCCAGTCGTCGGGAAGCATGCCGAACTCGAAATCGTCGGGAATGCCGTCCATTCCCCACGGCTTCGCCACCGGCTCGAAGCCGCCCATCAGGAGGCCGCCGACTTCCTCCTTGAAGTAGATGAAGCCGTCCGGATCGCGCATCACCGGAAGATCGGGGGTGACGCCGTCGATGCGGCCGGTCACGATGTACATGTGCTCGGCGGAATGCAGCGGCACGTTGACGCCGCAAAGCCGGCCCACCTGCTTCGCCCACTGTCCGGCGCAGTTGACGACGATCTCGCAATCGATCTCGCCCTGCGTCGTCGCGACTCCTCTGACGCGCCCGTCCTTGCTGTGGATCGCCGTGACGCGCGTCTTCTCGAAGATGCGCACGCCGCCGCGCCGGGCGCCCCGCGCCAGCGCCTGCGTCACGTCGGCCGGGTTAGCCTTGCCGTCGCTCGGCAGCCACAGCGCCCCCACCAGATCGTCGGTGCGCATGACCGGATATTTTTCGCCCGCCTGCTTCACCGGGATCATCTCGCAGGGCACGCCTTGCGCCGTCGCCGCCGAGGCGGTGCGCTTGAGTTGCGTCAGCCGCTCCGGCGTGCGCGCCACCAGCAGCGATCCGCACTGCTTCCACCCGGTCGCCTGCCCCGTCTCCGCCTCCAGGCGCGCATAGAGCTCGACCGAATACTGCACCAGCCGCGTCATGTTGGAATGCGAGCGCAATTGCCCGACGAGGCCGGCGGCGTGCCAGGTGGTGCCGCCGGTGAGACGCCCTTGCTCCAGCAGAACGACATCCTTCTGGCCGGCCTGCGCCAGATGGTAGGCGACGGAACAGCCGATCACCCCGCCGCCGATGACGACGATGCGGGCATGGCGCGGGAGAGATTTATCAGTCACGGGAAGCCCCTGGCAGCGGAACACCGGGCTTAAATATCACAAAAAACCACAAAACACCAAATCAGGCCGTGATCACCTTCACTCCGCGCGCGCTCCAGGCGGCTTGCAACGGCTTGTCCGGCAGCACGTCCACGATGATGCCCGCGGCTTGCTTGAGATTCGAAATACGGAACGGGGTCCGCCGCGCGAACTTGCGCTGATCGGCGACCAGATAGGATTTTCCCGCCAGCAGCATGCGGCCGCGCATCTCAGCGGCGCTGCGCGAATAGTCGGTCGGGTCGCCGTCCTCGGCGAAACCGCCGGCGCCGACGAAGGCGATATCGACACGGAAGTTGGGAACGGCGTTGACGACATCGATTCCGATCGTCGCCTCGTCGTTTCCGTCCACCTCGCCGCCCAGCAGATAGACCCGGTTGCCGGGCACGCGCGAGAGCACGCCCGCATTCGTCAGCGAATTGGTGCAGATGGTGAGCCCCTGACGCGACACGAGTTCCAGCGCGATGGCATGCGTCGTCGAGCCGGAATCGAGCAGAACCGTGCCGTTTTCGGGCACCAGCCTCACCGCCGCCCGCGCGATCGCGCCCTTGCCCTCGGCGTTCTCCGCCTCGCGTTGCGAGAGCGCCGGCTCCATGACGCCGCGCCGCGCCGCCCCGCCATGCACGATATCGAGGTGCCCCTGGTCGGCGAGCGATTTCAGGTCGCGCCGGATGGTCTCGTGCGAGACGGCGAACGCCTCCGCGAGCTCGCCGACGCTGACCGAGCCGACGGTCCGAATCCGGCGAACGATCTCGTCATGGCGACGAACGGCGAGCGGACGCGGCATATTCGAGGAACCCCCTGGAGCACGATGCCGAAAAGTGGAAACCGGTTTCGGAAAAGCATGCCCTCGGGTTCGACCCGGGGATCATGCTCGAACGGAACGATAGCGACGGGGTCCGATTCGATGCTGTTGGATCGAACCCTAGCGATGCGACACTGTGAAGCCCCCACGGGCGCGAGACAAGCCATCCGGCGGCATGGCGCCGCACGCCTTGCGCAAAGCGACTGTGACAGCGCTGCACGGCCTTTCGGCGCATCCGCCACAATCGACGGATGCGCACAAATTGGTCCCGCTGCCCGCGGATTGGCCGTTGTCATTCCCGTGCGAATACAGCAGCATCGCGCAACCATAATCTCGGGCGCAGCCGGCGGCACCCAAGATCGCCGGCCGTTCACACGGAGGAGATCATGAAGCTCAATCGTCGTGCATTTGTCGGCGGCGTCGTCGCCGCGCCGTTCCTTGCCCGTTCCGGGTTCGCCCAAGGCAGCGCCAGCGTGCTGCGCGTCATCCCGCACGCCGATTTAAAGAACATCGATCCGATCTGGACCACCGCCTATATCAGCCGCAACCACGGCTACATGGTCTACGACACGCTCTTCGCGATGGACGCGAGCCTGAAGCCGCAGCCGCAGATGGTCGACAAGTGGGAGGAGTCCTCCGACAAGAAGACCTGGACCTTCGTGCTGCGCGACGGCCTGAGCTTCCACGACGGCAAGCCGGTGACGGCGGAAGACTGCGCCGCCTCGCTCATCCGCTGGAGCAAGCGCGACCCGATGGGCCAGCAGCTCTTCTCCATCGTCGAGAGCTGCAAGGGCCGCGACGCCAAGACGCTCGAGATCAAGATCAGCAAGCCCTACGGCCTGATGCTCGATTCGATCGGCAAGATCTCCTCGAACGTGCCGTTCATCATGCCGAAGGCGCTCGCCGAAACCGATGCCTTCAAGCAGGTAGAGAGCGCCGTCGGCTCCGGCCCCTTCATCTTCAAGAAGGAAGAATGGGTTCCGGGATCGAAGGTCGTCTACGTCAAGAACAAGGATTATGTGCCGCGCAAGGAGCCGGCCTCCGCCGCGGCCGGCGGCAAGATCGCCAAGGTCGATCGCGTCGAGTGGCTCTACATCCCGGATTCGACGACCTGCATGAACGCGCTGATGTCCGGCGAGATCGACTACTACGAGCAGGTGCCGGGCGACCTCGCGCCGGTGCTCGCCAAGGCGCCGGGCGTGAAGATCGAAGTGCTCGACCCGATCGGCGCCCAGGGCATGATGCGCTTCAACAGCATGGTCGCGCCGACCGATAACGAAATGGTGCGCCGCGCGATCGTGCGCGCGACCAATCAGCAGGACATGCTCGCCGCCGCCGTCGGCAACCCGGATTATTACAAGCTCTGCGAGTCGCTGTTCCCCTGCGGCACGCCGATGGAATCGAAAGCGGGGCTCGACCTCATCCGGCCGCCGAGCAAGGACGAAGCCAGGAAGATGCTGAAGGAGGCCGGCTACAAGGGCGACAAGCTCGTCATTCTGCAGCCGACCGACATCCCGATCAGCAGCGCCTTCGCACAGGTCGCGGCAAAGACGTTGCGCGACATCGGCATGAACGTGGATCTCCAGGCCATGGACTGGTCGTCGGTGACGTCGCGCCGCGCCAAGAAGGACCCGGTCGACAAGGGCGGCTGGAACATGTTCCCGACCTGGTGGATCGGCGGCGACCTCCTCAATCCGCTCACCAACGCCGCGATGATCGCCAATCCCGACAAGGCGTGGCCGGGCTGGCCGAACGACAAGAAGATGGAGGAACTGCGCCAGGCCTTCGCCAACGCGGCGACGCTCGACGAACAGAAAGCCGCGGCGGCCGCGGTGCAGCAGCGCTCGATCGAGATCGCGCAATACATCAACCTCGGTACTTATTTCGTGCCGGTCGGCTACCGCGACAACGTGAAGGGCATGATCCCCTCGCCGGTGCAGTTCTTCTGGAATATGGAGAAGACGTCATAAGGCGGCGCCGCGACGTGCCTCCGCCCATCGAGCCTCACCCCGGCGTCGGGGTGAGGTGATCACGCAAGCAGCGCGGACATACCCATGCTTGCCTTTATTTTTAGGCGCGTGCTGAGCACGATTCCGGTGATGGCGATCGTCGCCTTCGCCGTGTTCATGCTGCTGCGCCTCTCGCCAGGCGACCCCGCCTCGGTGATCGCCGGCGATTATGCGACCGCCGAGCAGATCGCGCGCATCCGCACGCAGCTCGGCCTCGACCAGCCGATCTACACGCAGTTCTTCGCCTGGCTCGGCCAATTGGCCCACGGCGATCTCGGCGTCTCGATCTTCTCGAACCTGCCGGTCTCGACCCTGATCGCGCAGCGCGTCGAGCCGACGCTGATGCTGGCGCTCACCACGATCGTCTTCTCGATCGTCGTCGCCGTGCCGATGGGCGTCGTCGCCGCATGGAAGGCGAACACCTGGATCGACCGCGCGGTGATGGTGTTCGCGGTGGTCGGCTTCTCCGTCCCGGTCTTCGTGATGGCGTATTTTCTGATCTACGGCTTCGCGCTCGGGCTCAACTGGTTTCCCGTGCAGGGCTATCGCAGCCCGTCGCAGGGCATCGGGCTTTTCGCTTCGCATATCGCGCTGCCGACCTTGGCGCTCTCCGCGATCTTCGTGGCGCTGATCGCGCGCATCACCCGCGCCACCGTGCTCGAAGTGCTCGACGAGGATTACATCCGCACGGCGCGCGCCAAGGGGCAGATCGAGCGCAAGGTGCTCTTCCACCACGCGCTGCGCAACGCCGCCGTGCCGATCGTCACGGTCATCGGGCTCGGCATCGCGCTCCTCATCGGCGGCGTCGTGGTGACGGAAAGCGTGTTCAACCTCCCCGGCCTCGGCCGCCTCGTCGTCGACGCCATCCTCAAGCGCGACTACCCGATCATCCAGGGGCTGATCCTTCTATTCTCGTTCGTCTACATCATCCTCAACCTGCTGATCGACATCTCCTACACCCTGCTCGATCCGAGGATACGCTATTGAGCGGCGCGATCGAGCAAACGGGCGCGGCGACGGCAAAACGCGGAAGCGGGCTGCCGCGTCAGCCGCTGCTCGTCTTCGGCGCCGCCGTCATCGCGGTGATGGTGCTGGCGGCGATCGCCGCGCCGTATCTCGGCACGGCGGACCCCATGGCGCTCAATCCGCTCGGCCGGCTGCGCCCGCCGAGCGCCGCCAACTGGTTCGGCACCGACCAGTTCGGCCGCGACATCTGGACCCGCGTCGTCTTCGGCTCGCGCGTGTCGCTGTTCGTCGGCGCCGTGGTGGCGATCCTTTCCCTCTCCATCGGCCTCCTCATCGGACTGGTTGCCGGCTATCTGCGCATCGTCGACGCGATCGTGATGCGCGTGATGGACGGGCTGATGGCGATTCCAGGCGTGCTGCTCGCCATCGCGCTGGTGTCGCTCTCCGGCGCCAGCATGACGACGGTGATCATCGCCATCACCATCCCGGAAATTCCGCGCGTGGTGCGGCTCGTGCGCTCCGTCGTGCTCAGCGTGCGCGAGGAGCCTTACGTCGAGGCCGCCATCGCCGCCGGCACGCGCCTGCCGCTGCTGCTCGCACGCCACATCCTGCCGAACAGCATTCCGCCGCTGATCGTGCAGGCGACATACATCTGCGCCTCGGCGATGCTGACGGAAGCGATCTTGAGTTTCCTCGGCGCCGGCACGCCGCCGGAAATCCCGAGCTGGGGGAACATGATGGCGGAGGGCCGGCAGTTCTTCCCGATCGCGCCGCGCATCGTCCTGCTTCCCGGCGTCGCGCTCGCGCTCACCATTCTTGCGGTAAACGTGCTCGGCGACGGCCTGCGCGACCGCCTCGACCCCAAGATCGCGAAGCGGATGTGACGATGACTGCAACGCCGATCCTCGCCGTTGAAGGCCTCACCGTCCGCCTGCCGGCGCATGCCGACCGCGTGAACGCGGTCGAGAACGTCTCGTTCACGGTCGGCGCCGGCGAGATCGTCTGCGTAGTCGGCGAGTCGGGTTCGGGCAAATCGGTGACCGCGCACACGGTCATGGGCCTGCTTCCCAAGGGCCAGCTCACGCCTACCGCGGGCCGCGTCCTGCTCGAGGGCGAGGACATTCTGAGAAAATCTCCGGCCGACCTGCGCAAGCTTCGCGGCCAGCGCATGGGCATGATCTTCCAGGAGCCGATGACGGCGCTCAATCCGGTCGTGAAGGTCGGCGAGCAGATCGAGGAAGTGCTGACGATCCATACCGCGCTCGACGCCGCGGCACGCCGCCAACGCGTGCTCGAAACCATGGCGTCCGTGCACCTTCCCGATGTTGAGCGCATGATCGACGTCTATCCGCACCAGCTCTCCGGCGGCCAGCGCCAGCGCATCATGATCGCGGCGGCGCTGGTGCTCGACCCGGTGCTGCTGATCGCGGACGAGCCGACCACCGCGCTCGACGTGACGACGCAGGCGCAGATTCTCAAGCTCATTCGAGAACTGATGGAGCGGCGCAATACCGGCGTCCTTTTCATCACGCACGACTTCGGCGTCGTCGCCGAGATCACCAACCGTGTCGTCGTCATGCAGCGCGGCCGCGTCGTCGAACAAGGCGCGGCGCAAGAGGTGCTGCGCAACCCGCGGCACGAGTATACGCGCATGCTGGTCCGCTCGGTGCCGAGCCTGACGCCGCCCGAGCGGGCGCCGAAGCCGGCGGCGCCGGTCGCCTTGGAAACGCGGGGACTGAGCAAGACCTATGTGACGGGTGGATTTCTCGGCGCGCGCCGCGAGGTCCGTGCGGTCGCCAACGTCAACATCGCGGTCGAGCGGGGCGAGACGGTCGGCGTCGTCGGCGAATCGGGCTCGGGAAAATCGACGGTGGCGCGCTGCATCGCCCGGCTGATCGATCCGAGCGAAGGCGCAATCCTGATCGAAGGGGCCGATGTCGCGAAGCTCGGCCCCGGTCCGTTGCGCCCGCATCGCAAGCGCGTGCAGATCGTATTCCAGGATCCGTACCGCTCGCTCAACCCGCGCCGCACCGTCGGCGCCTCGATCGTCGAGGGGCCGATGAATTTCGGCCTTTCGCGCGAGGCCGCCGCCAAACGCGCCGAGGACTTGATGCGGCTGGTCGAGCTCGATCCCGCGGCGCTGTCGCGTTTCCCGCATCAGTTCTCGGGCGGGCAGCGCCAGCGCATCTGTATCGCCCGCGCACTCGCGATGCAGCCGGACATCCTGATCGCCGACGAGGCCGTCTCCGCCCTCGACGTATCGGTGCAGGCGCAGGTGCTGGAGTTGCTCAAGAGCGTGCGCGAGAAGTTCAACCTCGCCATCCTCTTCATCACCCACGATCTGCGTGTCGCCGCCCAGATTTGCGACCGCATCGCCGTCATGCAAAAAGGCGAAGTGGTGGAGGAAGGCGCGGCCGCCGATATATTCCGCGCACCGAAGCATCCCTACACGCGCGCGCTGTTCGACGCCGCGCCAGGCCGCGACTTCGCGTTCGGCCAAGCGGCGGGCTGAAACGAAGGATCGATCCGATGCAAGACCTCCTCCCGGCGGCGGCGCGCGTTGGCGCTTTGCTGAAAGAGCGGAAGCACACCATCGCCGTCGCGGAATCCTCGACCGGCGGCTTGATCGCGGCAGCGCTGCTCGCTGTGCCTGGCGCATCGGCGTATTTCCTCGGCGGCGCGGTCGTCTATACGCGCCAGTCCCGCCGGCTGCTGCTCGAGCTTTCAGACGCGGAGCTCGACGGGATCCGGCCTTCGACCGAGCCGTACGCGCTGATGATGGCGCGCCGCATGCGTGAGCGTTTCGACGCGACCTGGGCCATAGCCGAAACCGGCGCGACCGGCCCGACCGGCAACCGCTACGGCGACGCCGCCGGCCACTCCTGCATCGCCATCGCCGGGCCCGCCGAGCGCGCAATGACGATCGAGACGGGGAGCACCGATCGCGTCGGCAATATGCGCGCGTTCACCGAGGCGGCGCTGGAGTTTTTGGCGAAGGGTTTGCAAACGACCTAAGGCCGTCACCCTGAGGTGCGAGGCGCGTCAGCGCCGAGCCTCGCAGGGCGACAGCCCCGACGTCGGATATATCCGACATCGGCAATTTATAGTGCTCAAGTCGGCTATACCGGCTTGAGCGCCGCGCATCCTTCGAGGCTCGCTTCGCGAGCACCTCAGGATGACGGATTAAACCTCGTCCTCCGCCACCGCCTCGCCCCACGGCATATACGGCTCGACCGCGCCCTCATTCGTCGCACCGATGCGGCGCACGACGGACGCGATGGTGAAGTGGTTCGGATAGGCGGTGCGCTCCACTTCGCGCGTTCTGAACGATTGCGCCAAGGCATTGCGCACGTCCTCGGGCAGGTCGCGATCGACGATGACGAAGGGTCCGCCGGAGACGTCGATGCGTGGCGCGTGCATCGCGTCGTCGAGCGACAGACCGTTTGCCATCATCACGAGGAGCTGGAACACCGCCGGCAGGATCTTGCGGCCGCCGCAGCCGCCGATCGCCACCGCGTCGCCGTCGCCAAGCATGATCGCCGGGCAATAGTTGGAGAGCGTGCGCTTGCCGGGAGCGATCCCGTTCGGCGTATTCGGCCGCGGATCGAACCAGTTGACGCCGTTGTTCATCAGGATTCCCGTCGAAGGCGACAGCGTGCGCGCGCCGAACAGCGACAGCAATGTCTGCGTCAGCGCCACCATGTTGCCGTCGCGGTCGACGACCGAGAAATGCGTGGTCGAGCCGCGCGGCGCGATCGTCGTGCTGTCGCCCATGGTGGCGAAGCGCGTGCGCCAGGCTTCGTCGAGGCTTTGGGCGACGGCCATGAAGGCGCCGGCGTCGAGCGGCCTGCCGTTCGCCGGCACGGACCAGCGCGCGTCGAGGCCGGCGAAAGCCGCCGCGATCGTCGGGCCGCCGCTGTGCGCCGGCAGCACATGCACCTTGCGGCCGCGATACGTCAGCGTCTTCGACTCCACCATCGGTGCCGTGACGGCGGCAAGATCTCCGGCGTCGAGCACGCCGCCGAGCGCGCGGATGTCCTTGACCAGCGCCGCCCCGATCGGCCCACGATAGAACGCGTCGGCCCCCTCCTCCGCGATGGTCGCGAGCGTGCGCGCGAGCTCCGGATTGGGCAGGCGGATCGCGGGATTTTCCGCAACGGCAGGCGGCGGAAACGGCGGCACGCCGGCGGGCGCGAACACGCGCCGCGCGCCCTCGTCCGCGAGGAGGTTCTGCAGCGCGCCTGAGATCATCAAGGTCGTGTGCCAATCGACGACCATGCCGTCACGCGCGAGAGCGACCGCGGGCGTCACCAGGTCGCGCCATGGCCGGCGCCCGAACGCCTTATGCGCGGTCGTCAATCCGGCGAGCACCGTCGGGGCGACCACCGCCTTGGCGCCGACCAGATTGCGGTCGTCCTTCACGCGCGGCCAGCCGAAGAGATCGCCGTCGTCGCCCTCGACGATCGGATAGTCGGCCGGATCGAGCGCCGCCGGGGAGCGCGCGCCGAAATCGACCACGGTGACGCGATCGTCCTTGGCCGAATAGATCAGCATCGCGCCGGTCGCGCCGAGGCCGCTCATCCACGGCTCCAGCACGCCGACCGCCATTGAGGTGGCGACGGCGGCATCGATCGCATGGCCGCCATCGGCCAGCACGCGCGCGCCGATCTCGGACGCGAGACGATTCTGGCTCGCGACGATCCCGCCCGCCGAGCGCGCGGCGGGCTTGCGCAGCTCCTGGCGGCGCGAGAGGTTGGGGGAAAGTCCGGCCGCCTTCGTCATTTCGCCATTCGCTCCGCCAGCTTCCGGTCGTAGTCGAGCACCGCCTGCAGCAGCACTTGCGCGCCGGCGGCGCACTGTTCTTTCGAGGTGAACTCCGCCTCGTTGTGGCTGATGCCGCCCTTGCACGGCACGAAGATCATCGAGGTCGGCGCGACGCGCGACACATAGGTCGCGTCGTGCCCGGCGCCCGAGACGATCTCGCGCGCCGAGAAGCCGCTCTGCGCCGCCGCCGTGCGCACGGACTCGATGCAGTCCTGGTCGAAGCGCACCGGCGGCGTGTCGGCGATGCGGTTCATCGTCACGCCGAGGCCGAGCGGGTCGCAAATCTCGGAAAGCGACGCGACGAGCGTTTTTTCCATCGCTTCGATGACATCGCTTTCCGGGTGGCGCAGGTCCACGGTCATGAACACTTCGCCGGGCACGACGTTGCGGCTGTTCGGCCGCACTTCCATCATGCCGACGGTGCCGACGGCGAGCGGCGCGTGCGCGCGCGCGATCGCGTCGATCCGGTCGGTCAGCCGCGCGGCGCCGAGCAGCGCGTTCTTGCGCATATGCATCGGCGTCGCGCCGGTATGCGCATCCTGACCGGTGATGACCACCTCGTACCAGCGCAGCCCCTGCACGCCGATGACGATGCCGATCTCCTTGTTCTCGACTTCAAGCAGCGGGCCCTGCTCGATGTGCAGCTCGAAGAACGCGCTCAGCGGATGCTGCCCGCACGGCTCGCTGCCGCGATAGCCGATGGCCTCCAGTGCTTCGCCGAACGTGACGCCGTCCGGGTCGGTGCGCGACACCGCCCAGTCCTTCTCGAAGGCGCCGCCGAATACGCCGGAGGAAACCATGGACGGCGCGAAGCGCGCGCCCTCTTCATTGGTCCAGTTGACGACCTCGATCGGCGCCACGGTCTCGTAGCCGGCCTGCACCATGGTGCGCACCGCTTCCAGCGCGCTCATCACGCCGAGCACGCCGTCGAATTTTCCGCCGGTCGGCTGGGTGTCGAGATGGCTGCCGATGGCGATGGGCGGCAGATCGTTCCGCTGGCCGGGCCGCCGCGCGAACATGGCGCCCATGTCATCGACCGTGACCGTGAGGCCTAAGCCCTCGCATTGCGCCCTGAACCAGTCGCGCACCTGGCGGTCGAGATCGGTCAATGTCAGGCGGCATATGCCGCCCTTCGCCGTCGCGCCGATCGCGGCCGTGGACATGATGTCGCCCCACAGCCGCTCCGCATCGATGACAAGATTACGCATCGTCACACTCCTTCTCGGCCGCCACTATGGCAGCCGAGCGCCTGGAGCGCGAGGATATGTCAGTGCGTCGCCCCGGCAGGCAAGGCCCAAGTTTTCGGAGAAACCCGCGCATATTGGTTCGGACGCTCGACCTCGGCGCCGAGGTCCCGCGCCGCGTGCCACGCCCAGTGCGGATTGTCGAGAAAGCCGCGCGCCAGGGCGACCATGTCGGCACGGCCTTCCGCGACGATGGCCTCGGCCTGCTGCGGCGACGTAATGAGCCCCACCGCACGGGTCGGGATGCCGCTGACGCGCTTGACCTCCTCGGCCAGCGGCACGTTGTAGCCGAGCGTGTTGGGGTTGCGCACCAGCGTATTGGCGCTGCCCGACGAGACGTCGACATAGTCGAGCCCGTGCTTCTTCAGTTCCTTCGCGAAGGCCGCGGCCTCTTCGGCCGTGATGCCGTCGTCCGACCAGTCGCTGCCGGTGATGCGCGCGCCGAGCGGAACGCCTTTCGGTACGACGGCGCGCACGGCGTCCGTCACCTCGAGCGGGAAGCGCCAGCGCCCGGCGCGGTCGCCGCCGTATTCGTCGTTACGCTTGTTCGAGAGCGGCGAGAGGAAGCTGTGCAGCAGATAGCCGTGCGCCATATGCAATTCGATGGCATCGAAGCCGATGCGCAGCGAGCGCCTCGCGGCGTCGACGAACGCGTCGCGCACGCGCTTGAAATCGGCCGCCTCCATCTGCCGCGGCGGCAACCACTCCGGCCCATAGGGTTCGGGCGTCGGCGCGATGGTCTGCCAGGGCTGATCGATGTCGCTGTCCTTCAGGCCCTTGCCGCCTTCCCACGGGCGCTGCGAGGAACCCTTGCGGCCCGCATGCGCAAGCTGCACGGCGAACTTCGCCTTCCCGATATAGCGGCAATGGGCGAGAACGCGCGCCAGCGCCGCTTCGTTCGCATCCGAGTAAAGCCCGAGGCATCCGTGCGTGATCCGCCCCTGCCGTTCGACATGCGTCGCCTCGACGACAACGAGGCCGGCGCCGGAATTCGCGAGCATGCCGAGATGCGTGAGATGCCAATCGCTCGCACAGCCGTCGTCGGCGCTGTATTGACACATCGGCGCGACGACGATCCGGTTCGGAAATTCGACGCCGGCAAGCTTGATCGGCGAGAAAAGTGCGCTGGACATAGGCTTCCTGCATTCAAGGCTGAGAAGAGGGCGGCGGCGATCCCGAGGAAATGCCGGGAGCGCCGGCGGCCCTTTAAGATAGACGCATGATCGACAAGGCCAAGGCCTGCGCGCGCGGCACCATCGAGTCGACCTCGAGATATTCCTCCGGCGTATGCGCCTTGCCGCCGATAGGTCCCGTTGCGCAGATCGTCGGCGCGCCGACGCCCGCGGCGAACCCGGAATCCGCGCAACCGCCGGTGAAGGCCGGCTTCACCGGTATCTTCAGTTCCTCGGCGATTTTCGCATAGTGGTCATACAGCGCCTTGCCTTGCGGGCTCTCGACCAGCGGCAGGAATTCGCCGGCGATCTCCAGCGACGCGCTCGTGCCTTTCACATTCGCGGTATCGACGATCTTGCGGATGGCGCTCATGGCGGCCTCGCGATCGGCCGGCGTGACGAAGCGCAGATCGATTTCGCACTTCGCTTCCGGTGCCACCGTATTCACCGTCTGTCCGCCGGAGATCAGACCGACATTCACCGTCGTGCCTTTGTCGAGATCGGTGATGGCGTGCAGCGCGGTGATCTTGCGCGCGAGTTCCTCGATCGCGCTGATGCCCTCCTGGAAGTTGGCGCCGGAATGCGCCGCCTTGCCCGTGACCGTCATGCGCATGAAGACGCCGCCCTTGCGGCCGGTGACGATGCCGTTGCCCGGCCGGCCCGGCTCCGAATTGAAGACGGCGCGCGCCCGGCGCGCTTCGCCCTCGATCACCGGGCGGGACGACGGCGACGCGATCTCCTCGTCGCTGGTGAATAGGCCGACGAGGGGCGCCGGCGCGCCGCCGAGTTCCTTGAACGCCGCGAGGACGAACGCGTTCATCACGAGACCCGCCTTCATATCGGACACGCCCGGTCCGTAGGCGATGCCGTTTTCGATCTTGAAGGGGCGGCGTGTCGGCTCTCCCTTGGGGAAGACCGTATCGCGGTGGCCCATCAGCAGGATGGTGCTGTTGGCGCCGGCGCCGGCTGCCCCATCCGCGACCGTCGCGCGCAGGGCATCGCCGAACTTGTCGTTCGGCACGGTCTCGCAGGGAATGCCATAACCTTCGAGAAACTTGCGCAGATGCGCCGCGACGGCGTCGACGCCGGCCTTGTCGTAGCTGCCGCCGTCCGTGTTCACGAGCGTTTCCAGAAGCGAAATCATGGCGCCGTGTCGCTCCGAGAGCCAGGCCAGGATCGCAGCTTCGTCTTTCGCCGTCGTCGGCGCCATGGCAACATCTCCTTGTGATGAAATCAAAAACCCGGATGGAAGAAGCCGACTTCTTGGAATTGGGCGGAACCGTTTCCAAGGTGGGTGGTTCTCAAAACTCGATTGATCCTATCATGCCACCATCCAAATCGGCCCTGGGAAGCGGAGACGCATCATGACCAATCCAAGCCTTCGGACAAGCTCGACGTTTGCGGGGCTGATCTTCGCCTTCGCCATTCCGGTGAGCTTCGCCCAGGCGCAGCCCGCCCCGGCCCCCGCTCCGCCCCCTCCCGCCGCCCCGCCGGCGGCAAACCCCGCCCCGCCGGCCGACACCGGCCCGGCCGCGGCCAAGGACGGAGACAAGCTCTCGCCACCGACAACCGCATCCAAGCGGGAGGATCGGATCGACGAGCGGCGCAGCCGCGAGGAGCGCCGCCATGAGCGGGTCGAGGCGCGCCGGCGGGCCGCCGAATGGCGGCGCGCCATGGGCCCGTTCGCCCTGGCGCCGTTATGCAGCCCGCGCCTGGGCGAAGCGGTCGATTTCTATCTTGAGGGCATCGACGAGATCGTCCAGCCGACCGGCGCCCAGCGCGCGAAATACGACGATTTGAAGCAGGCGGCGACTAAGGCGCGCGAAGAGGCCGCCAACGGATGCAACGCAGCCGTGCCGATCACGCCGACAGGCCGTCTGGAAGCAGTCCAGGCAAGGCTCGATGCCGTGCTGCGCGCGGTGCGCACCCTGCGGCCCGCGCTCGACGCCTTTTACGATTCCCTCAGCGACGAGCAGAAAGCGCACTTCAACCAGATGACGAGCGAGCCGCGCCGGCGGGGCCGCCTCGATCGCTGGCGGGAACAGTGGCTGCGGCACTGACCGAAAAGTGAGAATACGCGTCGATTTGGACAGAAGCTCGCCCTCATTCCGCCAAGGAGCAGGGCCCAGATCGCGGCCATGAAGCACGGTCAAAGCGCGGCCTCGCCACGATACCGCGAGGCCGCATCGAAAGGAGATCGACCATGCGTCGCATCGCCCTGCGCCTGTCGCACGCACGATCCATACGCCCTTCACTCATTCTCGCGGCGAGTCTTGTGTTCGCTGGCGGAACGGCGATAGCCGGTCCAGCTTTGGCGCAAGATGCCGCCGCCGGCCAAACCGAAGCCGCGCAGCCGCCCACGAGCGAAGATTTCGCGGCGGAGTTCAACCGGCGGTTCCGCTACGACGATCGGATGCCCGCCGATACGGTTCAGCTACAGCACCGGCCCTACGACCCGTATTTCGACGACGAAGACGAAAGCGGACCCGACCAAGCCGCCGGCGCACAGAGCCCGGCGAACGACGAGGAGCGCGATCAGCACGAGATGTCCGGGCAGCGGAGCGCCGAGCCCGAGCGCGGCGAGCGCGCGGACGAGCATGACGGCCGCCCGGGCGCCGACGATGCGCAGGCCCGCGCGCCCGCCGGCAGCACCGGCGAAACCTCGCGCGAGCGCATGTCCCGGCGGAGCGCCTGCGGCGAGCGGACCGAGCGCCGCGTCGGACGGATGCTCGATCGCATGGAGCGCTTGACCCAGCCGACGGGCGACCAGCAGCAAGCGTTCGAGAAGCTGCGCGACGCTGCGAACAAGGCGATCGAGATCGCGCGCACGGCGTGTCCGACCGAGCGGCCGATCACACCGGTCGGACGCCTCGCGGCGGCGGAGAAGCGCCTCGAAACGTTGCTCGAGGCGATACGGACCGTCCGTCCCGCGCTCGACGACTTCTACAAGACACTGTCGGAGGAGCAGAAGGCGCACTTCTACGCCAATCGGCGCTGGCGGGACGCGCGCGGCGATCAACACGCGCGCGAGAGTCTCGGTGACGGGCGCCTCGACGCCTGGCGCGACGAGATGCGCCGCCGCTGGCGCGAACGCTGGAGCGGCGAGGACGGCTGGCGCTTCCACGACGGGCCACATCATCGCCGGTATCACGACGACCGGGGCTGGCGGCATGGCGACGGCTGGCGTGAGGACGGCGCGCGTGAGCGCTGGCGCGACGAACACCGCGACGAGCGCCAGTCACGCAGCCACGATGATGAGGACGAGGACGATCCGGTCGCGAGCTGGAATCTTTAGATCACGACGATTTTGGATCGAATCGATCCAAAATCATGACCGTGATCGATTCTAAGAACTTAAAGCGGGACGCGGGCGGAAAACCGCTCCACACTTTTCCTCATCCCGCTCCAGCTCCCCGCAACGTGACGCGCGGCCGGTGATTACCGGCTGCGCGGGTCGAGCGCATCGCGCAGGCCGTCGCCGACGAGGTTGAACGACAGCACCGTCAGGAAGATGGCGAGCCCCGGCCAAACCGCCATCCACGGCGCCTGCACCAGGAACCGCTGCGCCGAATTGAGCATGCTGCCCCAGGACGGCGCCGGCGGCTGTTGGCCAAGGCCGAGAAACGACAGACTCGCCTCCGCGATGATCGCCGTCGCGATCGACAGCGTCGCCTGGATCAACAGCGCCGGCAGGATGTTCGGCAGGATGTGGACGAGCGCGATGCGCCAGCGCGGATTGCCGATGGCGCGCGCCGCCTCCACATAGTCCTCGACCTTCACCGTCATCACCTGCCCGCGCGTGAGCCGCACGAAGATCGGCGTGGCGGTGACGCCGATGGCGATCATCGCATTGCCCAGACTGGGGCCCAGAAACGCCGCCAGCGCGATCGCCAGGATGAGGAAGGGACACGCCAGCATGGCGTCGGTCATGCGCGAGAGCAGCGCGTCGACGAAGCCGCCCATGTAGCCGGCGATCAGGCCGAGCGGCACGCCGACGGTGAGCGCGATCGCGACCGAGATCACGCCGGCGAGAAGCGAGGCCTGCGCGCCATAGATGACGCGCGCGAGCACGTCGCGGCCGAGTTCGTCGGTGCCGAACCAATGCGCCATCGACGGCGCCTTGCGCACCGCGCTCCAGCTTTGCGCCGTCGGATCGTACGGCGCGACGAAAGGAGCGAAAACGGCGAGAAGAATGAACGTGACGATGATGACGAGGCCGACCACCGCGCCGCGTCGCTTGAACAGCCGCCGCATCGCGCGACGAAACGGTGTTTCGATGACGTCGTCGACAAGCGCCGCGCTGAGGACCGCATCCGTCATCGCGACGCACGCCTCCCCGGCCGCGCTTCGCGCGGGATGGTGAGCGCCATGATCGCGCCGGCATCCGGATTGTTGTCCAGGTCCCAGATCGCCTCGATCAGCGCCTCGACATTTTGATCGGGATTCCATGCGTGAGCGTTGATGCGGAACTTCTCTTCCAGTTCGGCGTCCGACATCGGGCGCTGCGCGCTGCCGCGCGCATGCTTGACGGTCAGGTCGTGGCGCGTTCCGTCCGCCATCACGATACGCACGGCGGCGCCCTCCGCCGCGATGCTGTCATCGACCTCGACGGTGACCTTTCGCCGCAGCGCCGCGACCGCCGGCTCGCGCACACAGGCATCGGTGTAGCGCGCGAGCGAGGCGTCGCCGTAGATCAACGATACCGCGACGCCATGCTGCACGCTCACCTGCGCGACGCGCCCGGTGTCGATCTCCGGCCTGTCGGTGCGCTGCTTCAGGAGCGGGTGGCCGCGCACCACGACGCTCGCGACCTTGCTCGCCGCAAGCTCGTGCTTCTGGCGCAGTTCCAGGACGGCATCGATGACGGGATGTTTGACGATGCCGCCCGGGTAGGGCTTGTAGGCGTTCTTCGCCAGCTCCCAGGTCTCGCCGAGCCCGCGCGTCAGCGCGCCGATATCGGAGACCTCGCCGACCGCGTTGAAGTAACCTTGCACGCCCTCGATCGGCGCCATCGGGCCGCGATAGCCTTTTTCCGCGAGCAGCGCCGACCACAATCCGTTGCGTGCCGCGTTGCCGACGCTGACGCTCTTCGCCGGCGTGCCGAGGCATTCGCACAGCCCCGACGCTTGCGTCGCCGCGATCCCGAGGGCCCAGGTGAGCTTCTCCGCGTCGAGGCCGATCAGCTTCCCGGCCCCGGCGGCGCTGCCGAACACCCCGCACGTCGAGGTGATATGCCAACCGCGGCGATAATGGCCCGGCGAAATCGCGTTGCCGATACGGCACTCGATCTCGACGCCGAGCACGAAGGCGAGGAGAATCTCCGGCCCCGTGAACGTGCGCAACTCCGCAAGCGCGAACAGCGCCGGCGCGACCGGCGCCGTCGGATGGATGACCGTTTGCAGGTGCGTGTCGCAGAAGTCCTGCACATTGGCGCCAGCCGCATTGATGAAGGCGGCGCCGAGCGCGTCGAGCCGCTCGGTGCGGCCGATCACCGTCGCCTGCGCGGGGCCCGAAAATTCGCGGAGCGAGGCAAGCGCGATTTCCATCGCGTCCTCGCGGCAGCCGGCGAACCCCGTGCCGAAGAAACCGTTCAGGATGGACCGCTTCGCCTCGTGCCGCAGCGATTCCGGGATGTCCTCCCAGCGCGTGCGGGCGACGAATTCGGCAAGGGCGACGGTGCCGCCTGTTGTCTCAGGCATAGGAATGTTCTCCAGATCGGTCACCCGCGCAGGCGCGGATTGACGAGCACATAAGCGATATCGGCGAGCAGATTGAGCACGATGTAGGTCGTCGCCGTGACCAGCACGACGCCCTGCACGACGGCATAGTCGCGATTGAACACGGAATCGACGATCAGCTTGCCGAACCCGGGAATGGAAAAGATCTGCTCGGTGAGCACCGCCCCGGACAGAAGCGTGCCGAGTTCCAGCGCGCCGAGGGTGATGACCGGCGTGAGCGCGTTGCGCATCGCATGCTTGAGGATCACCGAGCGCTCGAGCAGGCCCTTCGCCCGCGCCGTGCGCACATAGTCGCTTTCCAGCACCTGCAGCATCGCCGCGCGCGTGTGCCGCATCAGCACCGCCGCGATGGCGTTGCCGAGGACGAACGCGGGCATGATCGTCGAGGCGAGGCTCGCGCGCCAATCCTCCGACAAGCGCACATAGCCGGACGCGGGCAGCCAGCCGAGCTGCACCGAAAATAGGAAGATCAGCATGATGCCGAGCCAGAAGTTCGGCGTCGATATTCCCCACAAGGCGAAGATATTGGCGCCGTAATCCCAGACCGTTCCCTTCTTCACCGCCGAGATGATGCCGGCGCCGATGCCGATGATGAGCGCGATCACGATGGCCATGGAGGCGAGTTGCAGCGTCACCGGCAGCTTCTCGGCGATGAGGTCGCGCACCGGCACCTTGATGCGCAGCGACTCGCCGAGATCGCCGACGAGCACGCCCTTCACCCAGTAGACGTATTGCACCGGGATCGGCTGATCGAGCCGGTACTGCTTGCGGATCTGCGCGATCACTTCAGGGTCGCGCTCCTCGCCCGCCATGACCAGCGCCGGGTCGCCCGGCAGCAGATGCTGCAGCGAGAAGATCAGGACCGACACGAAAAACAGCGTCGGAATGAGCTGCAGCAGCCGCTTGGCGAGAAACGTCAGCATGGTTGCACCCTGCGTTCCCTCCCCCCGTGTGGGAGAGGGAGCGCGCCTTGCCAAGCCGCACGGTCACGGCGTCCTCTGCGGGAACTCCGCCGAACGTCCAGCATGGTCGACGCTACGCGCGGGATCGCGACTGTTCCCACTCTCGGCGCTCTCACTTCATCTTCAACCCGATGACGCGCACCAGTCCGTCGGGCATCTGCGTGTAGCCCTCGAGCTTCTTGGTGTGCGCGATGAACACGCGGCGGTGATAGAGGTAGATGATGGAGCCCTCATGCAGCAGCGTGTCGGTCACCTGCTTGTAGATGGCCTTGCGCTTGGCCATGTCGGAGACGAGGCGCGCGTCGGCGAACAGCTTGTCGACGGCCGGATTCTTGTAGCCGCCGTAGTTCTGCGGCGCGTTGCTGACGTGGAAGATGTAGGAGTTTCCGTCCGGATCGATGCGCCCGCTCCAGGCCAGCATGAAGGCCTGATAGTTGCCCTCCTCCGCTTCCTTCAGCGAGGTCGCGAACTCGGTGACGCGGATCTTCAGGTTGATGCCGATCTCCGCCGCCATCGCCTGCAGAACCTCGGCGACGGCCTGCGTCTCCGCGCCCTTCGGAACCATGAAGTCGACGTCGAACGGCGCCGTGACGCCGGCTTCCTTCATCAGCGCCTTGGCCTTGGCCAGATCGCGCTTCGGAACCGGAAAGTCCGTCTGATAGTACGGATGCTCGGGGTTGACCCACTGGTTGCCCGGCTTGAACTCGCCGTTGAACACGACCTGGTTCAGCGCCTCGCGATCGATCGCGTAGTAGAGCGCCTGGCGCACCTTGGGATTCGACCCGAGCGGATTCTTGCTCTTGTCGCTGCGCCCGACATTGATGGTGAAGCCCTGATAGCCGAGCTCCAGCGCGGTCGAGAGCTCGAGCTTCGGGTCGCCGCGCACCTGCTTGATGTCGGTCGCGAGCACGCGCTCGATCAGGTCGAGCGAGCCGGATTTCAGGCTCGCCAGCCGCACCGTCGCGTCGACGATCGGTTGGTAGACGATGCGGTCGATATGGACGTTGTCCTTGTTCCAATAGTCCGCGAACTTCTCGACGACGATGCGGTCCTGCTGCACGCGCTCGACAAACTTGTAGGGCCCGGCGCAAACCGGCTTGAGGCCGAACTTGTCGCCCGCCTCCTTCGCCGCTTTCGGCGCCACCATCATGCCGGCGCGATCGGTGAGCTGCGCGATCAGCGGCGAGAACGGGTTCTTGAGATGCAGCTTGATGGTCAGCGGATCGACGACTTCGATCTTGTCGATCGCGCTGAGCTCCGGCTTGCGGAACGAGCCCTGCATCGTGAGATGCCGCTCCAGGGAAAACTTCGCGGCCTCGGCGTCGAACGGTTCGCCGTCGTGGAATTTCACGTTCGGCCGCAGCTTGATGGTGACGGTCTTGCCGTCCTCGGACGTCTCGTGCGACAGCGCGAGCTGCGGCACGATATTCAGCTTCTGATCGATATCGAACAGCTTGTCGCACAGCGACGCGAAGACGATGCGCCCGACATAGGTCCGTCCGAGCGAAGGGTCGAGCACGTCAGGGTCCTCGGCGAGGCCGATGCGCAGGGTGGACTGCGCGCTGGCGACGCTGACGGATGCGGCAAGAAGCGCTGCCGCGGCGGCGAGACGTTTGAAATGCATAAAACGATTCCTCCTGTTGATTGCAGCGGCGCTTGCTGCGCCCTTTCCCCATTGTAACAATACCAACCCCGATCCGCTTATCCCGCCGCCTTGCCGGCTGTCACGCCCTCTTTCGGTGCGAAGGCCGCCATGAGCTTCTCCAGCTCGGGCGAACGGACATCCTCCGGCACGATGGCGGCGGCCGGCGGCAGTTCGCGCCAGCGATGACACGCGGCCGCATGTCCCGCCTCGTCGATCAAGGGTGGCCGCTCGCTGCGGCAGCGATCGATCGCGTAGGGGCAGCGGACGTGCAGGTGGCAGCCGGACGGCGGATGGATCGGGCTCGGCACGTCGCCTTGCAGGATCACGCGCTCGCGCTTCGCGTTCGGCCGCGGCACCGGAATGGCGGAGAGAAGCGCGCGCGTATAGGGATGGCGCGGATTCGCGAACAGAACGTCCGCCGACGCGCTCTCGACCACGCGGCCGAGATACATGACCGCGATGCGGTCGGCGATGTGCTTCACCACCGCGAGATCATGCGAGATGAAAATATAGGCGAGGTTGAGCCGCCGCTGCAGGTCACGCAGCAGATTGAGCACCTGCGACTGGATCGACACGTCGAGCGCGGAGACCGGCTCGTCGCACACGATCAGCTTCGGCTCGACGGCGAGCGCCCGCGCGACCACGAGGCGCTGGCGCTGGCCGCCGGAGAATTCATGCGGATAGCGGCGCGCATAGCGCGGCTCGAGGCCGACGACGCGCAACAGCGCCTCGACGCGCGCACGGCGCTCCTTCGCCGGAACAAGCCCATGCAAGGCGAGCGGCTCGCTCAGCATCTGGCTCACCGTCATGCGCGGATTGAGCGAGGCATATGGGTCCTGAAAGACGAGCTGCGCATGCCGCCGGAACGCCCGCAACGCGTCCGTTGTGAAAGCGGAGACATCGCGCCCGTCGAACTGCACGCGCCCGGCCGTCGGCTCGATGAGACGCAGCACAAGCCGGCCGACCGTCGATTTTCCCGAACCGGACTCGCCGACCAGCGCCAGCGTCTCGCCGGCGTTGACGGTGAGGTCGACGCCGTCGACCGCCCGCACCAGCGCCGTCGGTCGGCCGAGCAGCGAGCGCCGCGCGGCGAAATGCTTGACCAGGTTCTCGGCGACGAGAAGAGGTGCGGTCGCGGCGCTCACATCACCACCTGTTCGATCGGGGCGCGCACGCAGCGGGTCCAATGCCCACCGCCGAGAGACACGATCGGCGGCGGCGCGGCAACGCAGGCTTCGATCGCGAACGGACAACGCGGCGCGAAGCGGCATCCGGCGGGCGGCGCCGCCATGTTCGGCACCATGCCTTCGATCGCGGCGAGACGATCGACACGATGCCCGAGCCGCGGGATCGATCCCAGCAGGCCGACGGTGTAAGGATGCCCCGGACGCTCGAACAGCGCATCGACCTGCGCACGCTCGACCACCTGCCCGGCATACATCACCGCGACTTCGTCGCAGACTTCCGCGACCACGCCGAGATCGTGCGTGATCAGGATGATGGCCGCCTCGCTGGTTTCTTTCAGCTCGCGCAGCAAATCGAGGATTTGCGCCTGGATGGTGACATCGAGCGCCGTCGTCGGCTCGTCCGCGATCAGAAGCTGCGGGCCGCACGCGAGCGCGATGGCGATCATCGCGCGCTGGCGCATGCCGCCGGACAGCCGATGCGGATAGTCGTGAAAGCGCTCCTCCGGCGAGGGGATGTTCACGCGCCGCAACAACGCGATCGCGCGCTCCTTGGCCTGTTCCGCCGAAAGGTCGCGATGGCGGATCAGCGCTTCCGCGATCTGGTCGCCGATGGTGAAGCTCGGATTGAGCGAGGTCATCGGCTCCTGGAAAATCATCGCCAGCCGGTTGCCGCGCAGATCGCGAAGCGCGCGGTCCTCGATCGTCAAGAGATCGAGGCCGTCGAAGCGAATGCCGCCGGAAATCTCGGCGGCGTCCGCCGGCAGAAGTCCCATCACGGACAGCGCGGTGACGCTCTTGCCGCAACCGGATTCGCCGACGATGCCGAGCGTCGCCCCGCGCGTCAGCGTGAGATCGACGCCGTCGACCGCATGCGTGACGCGGCCGTTATCGGCATGGAACTTGATGCGGAGGTCGGAAATCTCCAGCAGAGGCGCCTTCGGTTCACGATGCGCGGAAGCGCGCTCGCCACGGGTTTGCGATGCCTCCGTCCGCACGTCGCTCACGCCCGCCCCTCCCGCGCCAACGCCTCGGCGATGCCGGTCTCGATGACGTCGCGATCGTAGATGCCGGACGGGTTGTCACGCCGCGGCATGAAGGGACGGAAGTGCACGAAGCGCTCGCGGCTCACCGCCTCGAGCCGTGTCAGTTCCGCGAGCGGATCGGCGTGATCGTCGACGCGCAGATCGAGGTCCGGCCACGCCTCCCGGCCATAGATCACGAGCGCCGCCGATTGCTTCCCGCGCTTGTCGCCGCCAGCCGCTTCGCCCGCCTTCAAGGCCGCGATCAACCGGCGCGGAAACGGCAGCGCCTCCTCGCGCCGATACGCCGCCGCCGTCTGTTCGATCACGGCGGCGCCCGTCAGCATGTTGCCGGCAACGGAAAACTCCTCGCCACGCAGGTGGCCGCACCAGTCGACGCATTCGCGGCCGGTGTGCGCCGCCACCTCGCCGGCGGCATTCATGATGTGTACTTGACGATGCTCGCGGCCGGCATCGGCCGCCGTCAGAGCACGGACGATCTCCGCGGGCGCGCGGCCTTCGTCCAGCATCCGCAAACCGTCCACCCCATAGAACGAATTGACCAGCGCCTGCGTCGCGATGGCGCCGACACCGCTACGGATGAACGGCACGCGCGCGCCGACGGCGAAGAACCGCGTCGCGACGGCGATGCCGAAATCGCCCGTCGCGAGGTCGCGCGCGATGATCGACCAGGTCATCGCGCGCACCGCTCCGCTCGACCGTCATGTAGAGATCGCCGCGCAGCGGCCCTCGAAAGGCGGACAGTCCGCGCCGCCACCCTTCGAGGCTCGCCGACGGCGAGCACCTCGGGGGGACGGTAGAAAGCTCTCATTCGCCGAACCTCCCTACGTTCCTCGTCGCCGCCCGGCCGGTCGAGATGCGGCGCGACCGCCTGCGGCGTGAAGGCCGTCGCCGCCACCGCTGCGTCGAAGGCGTTGCCGCCGCCATCGGCGCACGCGACACCAACGGACGCTTGCCGGCCGGCCGAAGGGTCCCGGCCCCGAGCCGCTCATCGACGGGAGCCATCAGCGCGGCCCGCTCATTCTCGCAAGAATCCGAGCGAGACCCAAGGCACCGCCGCGACGACGATGAGTCCGATGATCAACGCCGCCAGATAACCCCAGATCGGCCGCACGCCCTCGTCGGGCGAGACGCGGCCGATGGCGCAGGCGGCATAGTACCCGACGCCGAACGGCGGCGCGAACAGGCCGATGCCCATGGCGAGCACCACGACCATCGCATAATGCACTTCGTGAATGCCGACCTGCTTGGCGATCGGAAACAGGAGCGGGCCGAACAGCACGATCGCCGGAATGCCTTCGAGCACGCTGCCGAGAATGATGAAGGCGACGATCGAGGCCACCATGAACGTCATCGCGCCGCCCGGCAGGCCGTTCATCGCCGCCGCGAGATCGCGCGAGAAGCCGGACTGCGTCAGCGCCCAGGCCATCGCGGTCGCCGCTCCGATGATCAACAGGATGGCGCCGGAAAGCGAAGCGGTATCGATCAACATCGGCAGCAGCCGGCGGACCGGGAAGCCGCGCGTCACGATCAGACAGACGGCGATCGTGTAGAAGATGCCGATGGTCGACACTTCCGTCGCGGTGGCGACGCCCTCGACCACCGCGGTGCGGATCAGGATCGGCAGCGCGAGGCCGGGCAGCGCGACCAGCAAGGCGCGGAAAATCTCCGCCCCGGACGCGCGCGCGACGCCCGACATGTCCTCATGGCGATAGCGCCACCACACGACGCCGCAAAGCGCCGCCGCCAGGACGAAGGCGGGAAGCAGGCCGCCGGTGAACAGCGCGGCGATCGAGACGCCCGTCACCGAGCCGATGGTGATGAGCACGATGCTCGGCGGAATCGTCTCCGACATCGCGCCCGATGAGGATAAAAGCGCGACGAGGTCGCCCGGCTTGGCGCCGCGCCGCTTCATTTCGGGGAACAGCACCGGCGCCACCGCCGCCATGTCGGCCGCTTTCGACCCGGAAATGCCGGACACGAGATACATCGCGCCGAGCAGCACGTAGGAGAGGCCGCCGCGCACATGGCCGAGCAGGCTCGCGAGGAAGTCGACCATCGCGCGCGCCATGCCCGTCGCCTCGATCAGCAGGCCGAGAAACACGAACAGCGGCACCGCCAGCAGAATGATGTGCGACATGCCCTCGTCCATGCGGCTGACGACGACGGTCAGCGGCGTGCGCGTGGTGATCGCAAGGAACGCGAAGGTCGCGAGGGCGAAGACGAAGGCGATCGGCGCGCCGGCGAGCACGCCCAGCGCGACGAGGAAGACGAAGAAGACGACGAGCTTGTAGTTCCCGATCGCCATGAGCGCCGGCTTGAGCAGCCACAGGCCGGCGCCGATGGCGACGATGACGAGAAGCGCCAGCAACAGGTCGCGCAGGCCGCCCAGTTGCACCAGGCGGAAGGCCGCGAACAGGAGCATCAGCGCGCAGCCGATCGGCAGCGCCGCGGCGCGCCAGACGTTGGGGATTTCCAGCGCCGGCGTGATGATCATGATCTCGTCCATCGCGTATTCGACGGTCGGCCACAGGATCAGCACCAGGAACGCGATGGCGGTCGCCGTCGCGATCGCCTCGAAGAAGCCGCGCACCCCCGGCGACGCGCGGTTCACCATCATCGCCATGCGCATATGTTCGCTGCGGCGGAACGCGACCACGGCGCCGAGCATCGCCAGCCAAAGGAAAAGGATCGACGCCAGTTCGTCGGACCAGACCAGCGGCCGATGGAAGACGTAGCGCGTCACGACGCCGGCGAAGAGCACCACCACTTCGATCGCGGTCAGCACCGCGACCACGATCTCGACCGTACGTCCGAGCGCGGCTTCGATGCGGGCGATGCTCCCGCTGCGCGCATTCATGGTTGCGCCGTCAACTGCCGCTTCCCGGGATGTCATCGCGAACTGTTTTCGTTGCTCATGTGGGGCGGAGCGGTTCTTGCGTTCCCTCCCCCCTTGTGGGGGAGGGACAGGGAGGGGGGTCTATGGAAAGCGTGACGGGTGCGAAACCCCCCTCCCCAACCCTCCCCCACAAGGGGGGAGGGAGCCTGCCCGTC